>JBEIFT010000155.1:0-6876 GCA_040382255.1 Phycisphaeraceae bacterium | reverse complement strand
GGAAGCCCGCGCCAACGACCAGGTCCGCCGCGCGATCCGCCCGGCGCCCGCACCGCAGCCCGCGCCGCAGCCTTCGGCGGCCCCCGCGCCCGCGCCCGCCAAGCCCTGAACGACGACCACGCCCCGTACCCCGCGACGCCCGGCCCACGCTTATCGCCCGCAGCGGCCACGGTGCACCGCACCGCGATTGCCCCGAATCGCTGCTACAATCCCGCGTCCTGGCCAATCACTGGGGATTGGTGTAACGGTAGCACAACTGACTCTGACTCAGTTTGTCTAGGTTCGAATCCTAGATCCCCAGCTTCCGAACGACCCGCCTGCGAGGGCGGGTCGTTTGCGTTCCGGGTTCCAGGGCTCGCGATGTCATCGCACGCCGCGGCCTACCGCACGTCGCCGTCGCGGATCGGGTCGAAGCCCAGCGTGCGCACGCCGTCGCTCCACACCGTCTGCCCGCCGCCGGCGGGCTCGAAGTTCGCGGTGAAGTCAAGCACGCTGCCCGGCACGACGTCGGTGCCGCCGTCGTCCAGCAGCGAGATCTGGAAGCGGTAGCCCTCGCCGATCAGGCTCCTGAAGCGGCCCAGCTCCAGGTCCTGCGACGAGACGCGCCACGTGTGGAACGGCTTCACGCCCGGGCGCTGCACCGTGCCTGCGGTGCCGGGCGGGTACGCGCTGATGACGAACGTGCCGTCGCGCCACGTGGGCACGGGGTACGGGCGCGCGAAGAGGTACGCCTCGATCACCATGCGGTCGGGGCGGCCGTTCGCGTCCGAGTCCGCGGGCTTGGGTCCGTACAGGATGCTCAGCGCGTTGAGCGGCGCATCGGCGGGCGGGGCCTCGCCGCGCCGCGCGGGCGGCGGCATCGGGCGGCCGTCGGACGTTTCGCTGCTGACGGTCTGGCAGCCGGCCAGGGCCAGCAGCGCGAATGCGAGGATGGGGTGTCGAGGGAACATCATGGGGTGGGCTTCGCGGGTGGCGCAGGGGCGGGAACCGGCTTCGGCTGGTCGAGCGTGGTCCCCTTCAGTGGGTCCATCGGCGCATCGCCGTCCACGGCGGGCGGCTCGCTCGGCGCGCCGATCGGGTCGATCAGCTCGCCCTTCTCGTTGAAGCGGCCCTGCATGCCCTTCAGCTCGGCCTTGCGGATCTGCTCCTTCAGGCCGGGCTGCAGCGTCAGGCGGTTGATCGCGTCGTCGGTGGCGTCCTTCACGGCGCCCGGCGTGCGGATCACGTGCGGGCGCAGCACGATCAGCAGCTCGGTCTTGATCATCGCCTCGCTCTTCTGGCGGAAGGCCAGGCCCACGATGGGGATGTCGCCCAGCAACGGGATCTTGCGGTCCGTGCGCTCGTAGCGGTCGTTGATCAGGCCGCCGATGACGATCGTCTCGCCGTCCTTCACGGTGACCGTGGTGGTGGCGCGGCGGCGCTCGATGATCGGGCTGCGGAACGTCTCCGAGATGTCGGTCGTCTGCTGCGACAGGCGGCTGATCTCGGGCTCGACGTTGATCTTCACGAACCCGTCGGGGTTGATGGACGGCGTGACCTCCAGGATGACGCCGACCTCCTCGGGACGCACGGCGCTCTGCTGGCCGGCGGCGCTGACGGTGACGGCGTCGGGTACGCGGATCGTCTGGCCCACCTGGATGCGGCCCAGGGTGTTGTTGGCCACCATCACGCTGGGGTTCGAGAGCAGCTGCACGCGGTTCTGCGCGGCCAGCGCGTTGATCAGCAGGTCGAAGTCCGGGCCGCCGACGGCGACGTTGGGCACGCCCAGCCCGCTGAAGAGCGCGGGCGCCAGGCCGATGAGCCCGGGCGGCTTGGGCTGCAGGGGCCCGAACTGGCTCTTGTTCAGACCGAAGCCGCCGGCGCCGTAGTAACCGTCGCCGATCTTGACGCGCGCGAACTCCAGTCCGAGTTCCTCGACGTTGTCCAGCGTGACCTCGGCCAGCATCACCTGGATGAGCACCTGCGGCGGGTCGACGTCCAGCTCGCGCAGGACGCCCTTCAGCTTCTCGACGTACAGCGGGCTGCCGGTCAGCAGGACCGAGTTCGACTTCTTGTCGCCCACCACCGTGACCTGCGCGTCCAGCAGGCGGCCGGCGACGGCCTGGCGGTTGTTGCCGTAGGCCTCCAGCAGGCGCTGGCGCTCGCCGTCGGCGAACTTGCTGAGCGTGCCCGCGACCTCGGTCGCGTCGGCGTTCTTCAGGCGGTAGATGTGCTGCTCGCGGCTGCCGATCTGCTCGGTGTCCAGCTCCTTGACCACCTTGTCCACGGCGTTCAGGTAGTTGGCGGTGCCGCTCACCAGCAGGCTGTTGGTGCGCGGGTCGATGGTGATCGCCAGCTCCTGCTTCGCGTCGGGGACCGTGTTCAGCTCGAGGCCGGCGATCGTGGTGCCGCGGCCCGCGTTCTCGGGGGCGGTGGCGCCGCTGCCGGGCGTGCCGTCGGTGCCGCCCGCCGCGCCGGCATCGCGCGGCTTCAGCACGTACAGGTTGCCCTGCTTGCGCAGGCGGAAGAGCTCGTTCAGGATCTCCAGGACGCTCTCGGCCTCGGCGTGCGCCAGGCGGATGACGCGCACGTTCTGCGCGGACGTGTCGTCCTTGTCCAGGTCGGCGATCATCTTCTCGACCAGCGCCATCGCCTCCTTCGGCGCGCGCACGATCACCGTGTTCGAGCGGATGTCGGGCGTCAGGCTGATCGACTGGCGCACGGCCGCGTTGATCTCCATCTCGGCCGCCTCGGCGTCGACGCCCGGGATCTGCTTCAGGTAGCGCACCACCGTGGCCTGCTGGCCGCCGCGCGCGCCCAGCGAATTGCCGCTCAGGACGCTGTCGATCAGGCTGATGAGCTCCAGCACGTTGGCCGCCTTCAGCGGGACGTACTTGATCTCGACGACCTCCTGCGGCTTCGCGCTCTCCAGATCCGCCACCAGCTTCCTCAGCGAGGTGACGTCGGCCATCGCGCCGCTCAGGATCACCGAGTTGGTGCGGTTGTCGGCGATCGCGCGCACGCTGTCGTTGCCGCGGCGGCGGTTCTCCTCGCGCACGTACATCGTGTCCAGCAGGCCCACCACGTCGGTGGCGCGGCTCTTCCTCAGCTGCACGATCTCGAAGTCGCGGCCGGCCACGCTGTCCTGGCCGGCGGACTTCAGGCTGTCGATCAGCTGCCTGATGATCTCGACGTTCTCGGGGCTCGCGGCCACGATCAGGGTGTTGGTGGCCAGGTCGCTCTCGATCGAGATGCGGTCGCTGGGCTTGGCCGTCTCGCCCAGCGTCTGCATGCGCTCGCGCATCACGGTCTGCAGGCGCGGCGCGATCGTCTCGACGCGCACGCCCTGCACGGGGATGACCGTCAGCGCGACGGCCGGGTCGGTGGGCTGCTCCTCGATGCGCGCGACGAGCGCCTTGATGTCGTCGAAATCCGCCTGCGTGGCGGCGATGAGCAGGCAGTTCGAGCGCGGGTCGGTCATGACCAGCGGGCGTGCGCGCTTGGAGACGGTCTGCGGCATGTCCGCGTAGCGGCGCTCCATGATCTGGTTCACGGCGCTGGCGACGCGCTCCAGGTTGCCGCGCTTCATCGGCAGCACGTGCAGCGGCGCGACCTCGGTGCGCTCCAGGCTGTCCAGCTGCGACACGATGCCCTTGATGACGTCGAACGCGTCGGCGCCGCCGGAGACCAGCAGCGTGTTCGCGCGTTCGTCGGCCAGGATCGTGACCTTCTGCAGGTCCGCGGCGCGCGGCTCGGCGGCCTTCAGGCGGTCCAGGCGGCTGTCCATCAGCTGCTGCACCAGCGGCGCCAGGCGCGTGGCGCTGGCGTGGGTCAGCTGGATGAGCTTCAGTTCGCGCAGGTCGGCGGGCACCTCGCGGTCCAGCTGCTTCAGGAGCTCCTCCAGGATGCCGAAGCTGCGGTTGGACGTGCTGACCACCAGGCTGTTGGTGCGCTCGTCGGGCAGGATGCGCACCTTGTCCTCGGCGCGGATCGCCTTGGCCTGCGCCTGCTGGTCGAAGAACTGCGTCAGGCGCTGCGCGACGGCCGTGGCGCCGGCACGCGCCAGCGGGTAGCTGCGCACGCTTGCCGCGGGCGACGCGGCCTCGACGTCGAGCAGGCGGACCAGCTCGCGCACGATCTCGACGTTCGCGGGCGTCGAGACCACGATCAGCGCGTTCATGCCGTCCTCGGCGCGGATCAGCGTGCGGTTCATCGGCGCGAACACGTCGCTCTCGATGACGCCGGGCTGGCCGTTGGCCTGCGCGGCCACCATGCGCAGGCGCGCCACCTGCTTCTGCATCGGGCCCGCGACCGCGGGCGTCGCCTGGCCCTGCACCAGCACGGCATCCAGCGTGGCGGCCAGGTCCTTGGCGTCGGCGTACTTCAGCGTGATGAGGTGCGGCTCGACGGTGCCCATCTGCTTGGCGCTGTCAAGCCGCTGCTGCATGGCCTCGACCAACGCGACCGACTCGTCGCGGCCGGCCACGACCACGGTGTTCGTGCGGTCGATGACGGTGATGGCCACGCTGTCGACCAGGCCCTTGCCCACGTCGCCCTGCGGCACGCCCTCGAGCGCGGTGCCGGGCACCTTGCCGAGCGCCTTGCCCTGCTGGAACAGCTCGCGCACGACGCGCGCGAACTCCGCGGCCTCGATGTTCTCGAGCGGCAGGATGCGCATCGTGACGGCGTCCGTCAGCGGGACGTCGTCCAGCATCGCGACCAGCTCCTTGGCGGCCTCGACGTTCTCCGCCGCGCCGCTCACCAGGATCGCGTTGGTCTTCTCGTCCGCCTGCAGGCGGATCGGCTTGGTCAGGTCCAGCGTGACGTCCGGCGTCAGCACGCCGGGGCGCTTCACGCGCAGCCGGCGCACCTGCTCCTGCAGGGCCTTCGCCAGCGCGTTGGATCCCGGCGCGGCCGCGGAGTCCAGCATCTTCTGCAGCGACGCCGCCACCGACGGGGCCGACGCGTGCTTCAGGCGCACCAGCTCGCCCTCGGCCTGCGCCCACGTGGGCTCGGTGTCGATGCCCTTCACCAGGTCCTCGACGATCGCGCGGTCCTCGGGAAGCGCGGCGATCGCCAGCGCGTTGCGGCCGGGCACCGCGAAGACCTTCACCGCGCCGCGCACGACGCGGCCGCGCGGGTCGGTGGCGCCGGCCGCGGTCAGGCCCAGGCCGTTCACCGTCTGCGCCGCGGATTCGGCGCTCAGGTGCTTCAGCTCCAGCATGAAGAGGCCGCCGGTCGCCTCGGGCCGCATGGCCTGCAGTTCGTCGGCCAGCTTCGAGAGCTGCGCCCAGTCGCGGTCCTCGGCGCGCACGATGATGGTGCGGCTGGTCTCGTCGGGAACCATGCGCGGGGCGCGGACGCCCTTCTGCGCGGTGTCGGCGCCGAAGACGGACTTCAGCGCGTTGGCCAGCTGCGTGGGGCTCTGGCCCTCGCGCACCTTGATGATGCGCGGCGCGGGCAGCTCGGCCACGTCGGCGCCGTCCAGCTGCTTCACGATCGCCTCGATCTTCAGCAGGTTCTGGCGGCTGGCGCTCACGATCACGGTGTTCGTGACGCTGTCGGCGACGGCGCTCACCCAGTTCGCGCCCTTCACCAGCGAGGTCGGCGCCTGGCGCAGCGGGCGGCCGTCCGGGCCCACGCCCGCGGCCTGTTGGCGCTCCTGCGCGTCGCCCTTGAAGGCGGTGTTGATGGCGGCGGCCACGCTCTGGCTCTGCGCGTTGTGCAACGCGAAGACGCGCAGCTGCAGGCTGCTGTCGTAGTCCTCGCTGTCCAGCTTCGCGATCATCGCGCGAAGCGCCTCCAGCTCCTCCTTGGGCGAGCTGATCACCAGGCTGTTGGTGGCGGTGTCGGCCACGATGCGCACCGCGCGGCGCGAGGGGGTCTCGGCGTCCACGGCGTCGGGGCCGTAGAAGTACTGGAGCGCCTCGCGCACCTTGCCGGGCTCGGCGTGCTTCAGCGCCACGAATTCCGTGACGCGCGCGATCTCGGCGGGCTTGTCGAGCTCCTTCAGCAGGCTCTCGGCGGTGGCCAGCTGCTCGGGGCTGCCGGCGACCAGCACGCGGTTGTTGGTGCGGTCGGTGTCCAGGCGGACGGGCGCGGCGTCGCCGCGCTGGGCCAGCAGCTGGCGCAGCGTCCAGATCACCTCGTCGGCCAGCGCGTGCTGCAGCGTGAACGACTTCACCTGCACGTCGTTGGCGGGCGCGGCGGTGTCCAGGCGCTTGACCAGCTCATCGATCTCCTGCTGCACCGCGGGAAGCGCGGTAACCATCAGCGTGTTGGTGCGCTCGTCGCTGCTGAACTGCGGCGCGCCCTGGGGGCCCATGCCGCGGCGGCTTCCGAAGAGCTGCTGCAGCGTGGTGGCCAGCTTGGCCGCGCGCGACTGCGTCAGCGAATAGGTGCGCAGGACGGGCTTGTTGGTCGGCTCGCCCTGCTTGGCACCCACCACGATCTTGGCCACGGCGTCCAGCACCTGCTCCATGTCGCGCTCGGGCGCGGCCACGACCAGCGTGCCGCCCTGCGGATCGGCGACGATCGCCACGCGGCGCGCCAGGTCGCCGGGGCGCCCGCCGGCGGGCGAGAGCACCATGAGCGTCTGCATCGCGACGTCGCGCAGCTGCATCGCGTCGACGTTCGCCGGGAGCTGCAGCACGCGCAGCGCGCTGCCGCTGGAGGGGATGGCCTGCTGCGCCTGCTGCGCGATGCGCTGCGCGCGCTCGACGGCGCGCTTGGAGCCCAGGATCACCAGCGAGTTGGTGGCGGGGTCGACGGCGATGGTGACGGCGTCGTCCTCCAGCTCGGTGGCGTCGGCGGGCTGGTTGAGGCCGCCCTGTGCGGGGGCGGGAGCGGCGGCCGTGGGAGCCGGCGCAGCCGCGGCCGGCGCCTGCGCGAACGCCG
>JBEIFT010000154.1:0-6887 GCA_040382255.1 Phycisphaeraceae bacterium | reverse complement strand
GCGTAGACGCTGGTCTGCGCGGTGATGAAGAGCGTGCGCCCGTCGGCGCCGCCGAAGGCGCAGTTGGACGGGTTCTCGCGCAGCGCGACGTGGCCGAGCGTCCTGCCCGCCGGATCGACCACGTGCAGCGCCTTCGCACCGGGCACGGCGACCCAGATGTTGCCCTTGGCGTCCACCGCCAGCCCGTCGCCGCCGTTCGCGGGCGTGCCGTCGGCCTTCTGGAGGCCGGCAAGGACGCGCCCGGCCCCGAGCTTGGCGCGGCCCTCGACGGGGAAGGCCCACAGCTCCGGCCGCGCGTAGCTGACCACGTAGAGCGTCTTGCCGTCGGGCGACAGCCGCACGCCGTTGGGCTTCTGGACCTCGGTGGTGAGGATCTGCTGCGCCACGCCGCCCTCGAGCGTGGTGGCAAAGACTCCCATCGACCCCGGCACCGTCTTGTTGCCCATGTTCGTGAACCACACGATCCCGTCGGTCCCGATGGCCAGGTCGTTCATGCCGGGGCTGGTGTTGCCGTTGATCTCGGCGACGAACGGACGCATGCGGCAGGCGCCGCCCTCGAACACGATCTCGGCCAGCTTGCCGCCCATCATCTGGCAGGTGAGCAGGCGTCCGTCCGGCGTCAGCATCTGCCCGTTGGCGCCGCCCGAGCCACGGATGATCGGCGCGGCAGACCAGTTTCCGGCCGCATCGACCGACAGGCGCAGCACCTCGTCGCCCATGATGTCGCTGACGGTCATGTTGCCCTGCGCGTCCGCGGCGGGGCCCTCGGCGAACTTCAGGCCGGCGACCAGGCGGCGCGGCGCGGCGCCGGGGGCGACAAGCCCCTCGAGCCCGGTCACGGGGCCCGAGGGAGCGGCAGCCGGCGCGGCGGGCGTGCTGGGCGCAGGCGCAGCCTGGGGCGCGGCGGGCAACGCCATGGACGCGTCCATGCACAGACCGATGACGGCAGCGGCGACTTCGACGACGGAGGAGAACGGGATCATCGTGGGGCTCGCGGGGCCGACGACGCGTCGGCGGGCGGGGACGCGGGCTCCAGCGGGCTCTCGCCGCGGATCACGCGATCCCATGAATTCGCATCGACCAGCGCGCCGACGAAGCGGTCGTAGGCGCGCGCGAACGCGTCGAAGTCGGGCTCGATCGCGACGATCAGGAAGCCCGGGCCGCTGCGTGCGGCCGCGGGCAGTTCGCCGTTCACCGCCTGAAGCAGCGCGGCCTCCAGGCGCGGGCGCCAGCGGCCGCCCTCGCCTTCGCGAAGGAAGTGCACCAGCGCCCATGCCTGCGCGTAGTAGGCCAGCTGCGCGTCGCGGCTGACCGCCAGGAACGACTGCGGCGAACCCTCAAGGAACTCGCGCAGCGACGGCAGCCTGCCCTTGCGGAACGCACTCCGCAGCTCGGAATAGCGCTCGGCGTTCCGCCACGGCAGGAAGGTCGGCACCACCGCGCCCGGCGGCATGCGGAAGCCCTCCATGTAGCAGGCGATGCCCTCCTCGAGCCAGACGGGAAGCGCGGTGCGGAACGTCGTCTGCGAATACTGGTGCCACCCCTCGTGCGCGGCGATCGCCAGCGTGTCGCGCGGGCCGATGTCGTAGAGAACCGCCTCGCCGGCGGTCGTGAAGCCGCCGCGGCCCATCTTCAGGTAGGTGGCGGCGTCGTCGCCCAGGCGGTGCTGCGTGTAGCGCGCCCATTCGTCGCGCGTGCCGAAGAGGCATGCCTCCATGCGCTTCGGCGGCGCCGGCAGCGGCACCAGGCCCGTGCGGTAGTTGGCGAGCGCCGCCTCGTAGAACCCGGGCAGCGATCCCAGGAAGTTCGCGCTGCGGAGCGACGACTTGATCGACCAGTGCTGCGTGTCGACCTCGATGCCGTTGGTCGACTCCCACGTCCACGAGCGCGTGGCAACCACCGGCGACGTGGCGAGCGAGGCCGGAAGCGCACCGGCGGCGGTGGACGTCGGCGCGACCGTCGCGGGGGCGACGGCGTGCCGCCCCTGCCCCGTGCACGCGACCGGCAGCGCGGCGAGGACCGCGAGGACGATCGGGCGGACGGTCACCGGGACGCTGGCGCGCACGACGACAGCGTAGCCGCCGTGGGCGCCCGCAGGAACGGGCCCGCACCGCCGCGGCGGCGCCGGACCCAGTTCAGGCCAGCGCCCGCAGCGCCCGCTCCGCGGCCTCGAGGTCGGCCTTGGCCTCGGCCAGCTTGGCGCGGGTCTCCTCGACCAGTTCGGGCTTCGCCTTCGCGATGTAGCCCGGATTCCCGAGCTTCGACTCGAACCCGGCGATCGCCCGCACGCGGTCCGCGACGACCTTCTCCAGGCGGGACTTCTCGGCGCCCAGGTCCACGGTGTCGACCAGGTTCACCAGGAGCAGTTCCTGGCCCTCGAACGCGATCGGGAGCGCACCCGCCGGACGCTGCGCCGGGAACGCCGCGACCTCGGCCAGGCCGGCAAGCGCCTCGACGACGCCGCCCGCCTCGGTCACCAGCTGCCGCACCGTGTCCGTCGCCAGCAGCGTGATCCGGCGCTTGGGCGCCACCTGGCGCTCGCCGCGCAACGTGCGGATGGCATCGACCAGCGTCTGCACGCGCGTGAACTGCTGGACGGCCACGAGGTCCACGGCCGCGGCGTCGACCGACGGCCAGCGGCTGGTGGCGCAGAGCTCCGCGGGCGGCACGTGGACGCCGCGCAGCCCGGCCGCGCCGGTCGCCTGCACCGCGGGCCAGAGCTGCTCGGTGACGAACGGCATCGCCGGGTGCAGCAGGCGAAGCGATGCGTCGAGCACCGTGCGCAGCACCTGCTGCTGCGCGGGATCGTTCTTCACCGTGCCCTTGATCGCCTCGAGGTACCAGTCGCAGACCTCGCGCCAGACGAAGTCGTACATCGCGTCGGCGGCCTCGTTGAAGCGGTAGTTCGCCAGCGCGCGCTCGTAGGCGGCCAGCGCGGTGGCCAGGCGCGCGACGATCCAGCGGTCGCAGAGCGGGCGCGTGCGCAGGTCGATCGACTGGTCGCCGGGGACGTTGCCAAGGCTGCCCAGCGCGAAGCGCGTGGCGTTCCAGACCTTGTTGGCGAAGTTGCGGCCCACGTCGAAGCGCGCGCTGGTGTTGCGCGCCAGCGGGGCGTCGTCCGTCGGCGTCGCCTTGCCCGTGGCCGCACCGTAGGCTGTCGTCATCTTCTTCGACGGGTCCTTCGGGCTGGACTGGATCGCCTCGGCCACGACGTAGCCGGCGGAGTCGGTGGTGGTCTTCGGCGCGAAGCTGGTGCCCGACCAAGGGTCCAGCACGTCGACCGGCATGCGGACGTCCTGCGTGTCGGTCGCCATCTGCACCAGCGTGAAGCGCATGGCGTCGGCGCCGTGCGTCGCGATGATGTCGCGCGGGTCCACGCCGTTGCCGAGCGACTTCGACATCTTCTGCCCGAAGCCGTCCTGCACCATCGCGTGGATGAACACGTGGCGGAACGGCAGCCGCCCGCCCAGGAAGTGGCGGTTGAACATCACCATGCGGCTGACCCACAGGGTGATGATCTCGCGCGCGGTCGAAAGCACCGCGCTCGGGTTGTACGCGTCGAGCAGCCCCTGCATGCCGAAGCGCGCGGGCTCGGGCCAGCCGAGCGTGCTGAGCGGCCACAGCGCGCTGCTGAACCACGTGTCGAGCACGTCGGGATCCTGCGCGTAGCCGGCCGCCTCGAGCGCGGCGACGGCGGTGCCGTCGAGCTTCTCGGGGACGCACACGAATCGCTCGTACGTGCCGTCGGGCTTCCGGCGCACGGCCTCGGCGCAGCCCATCTGCGTCCAGCGGCCGTCGGCGGCGACCAGCTCGCCCTTCGCCGCGTCCGCGGCGGCGCGCTCGGCGACCTCGGCGGCGTCCACCGCGGCGCTCCACACCGGGATGCGGTGGCCCCACCACAGCTGGCGGCTGATGCACCAGTCGCGGATGTTCTCGTGCCACTGCTGGAAGGTCTTCGCGTAGCGCGCCGGGAAGAACGTCAGTTCGCCGTCGCCGGGCTTCGCCGCGCCGGCCGGGGCCGCGCCGTCGCGCTGCGCCGGGTCCATCGCGCGCAGCGCCGCGCCGCGCAGGCGGTCGTCGGTCACGCGCACGTACCACTGCTCGCTCAGGTAGGGCTCGACCGGCACGTGGCTGCGGTAGCTGTGGCCCACCGAGTGCCGGTAGGGCTTCGCTTCCTCCAGCAGGCCGTTCGCCTTGAACCACTCGACGATCCGCTTGCGGGCGTCCTCGCGGCTCAGCCCGACGAATGCGCGCGCCTCGGCCGAGACGTCCTCCCAGCCGTGCCTGTCGCTGATGCTGGCGTCGGGCGCCATGATGTTCACCGCCCGAACGCCATGGCGGATGCCGATCTCCCAGTCGTTCGGATCGTGCGCCGGCGTGACCTTCAGGAAGCCGGTGGCGAACTGCGCCTTCGGATCGGCCGGGTCTCCGCCCATCGAGGCGGGCATCACCACGTAGTCGTCCTCGACGATCGGGATGATGCGGCCGACGATCGGGAGGCGCAGCTTCTTCCCGCGCAGCGCCGCGGCACGCGGGTCCTTCGGGTTGATGGCGACGGCGGTGTCGCCCAGCATCGTCTCGGGGCGCGTGGTGGCCACGGTGACGTGGCCGCTGCCGTCCTCGAACGGGTAGCGCAGGTACCAGAAGTGGCCGTCCACCTCCTCCATCTCGACCTCGTCGTCGGCCAATGCGGTGCGCGTGACCGGGTCCCAGTTCACCAGGCGCTTGCCGCGGTAGATCAGGCCGTCCTGGAAGAGCCGGAAGAACGCCTCGCGCACGGCGGCGGCGCAGACCGGGTCCATGGTGAATCGGACGCGGTCGAAGTCGCACGACGCGCCCATCGCCTTCAGCTGGCTCAGGATCGTGGCCTCGTACTCGTCCTTCCATTCCTGCACCTTGCCGACGAACGCCTCGCGGGTGAAGTCGGTGCGGCGCTTGCCCTGCTGCAGCAGGCGGCGCTCGACGACCGTCTGCGTGGCGATGCCTGCGTGGTCGGTGCCGGGCATCCACAGGGTGTTCCGGCCCAGCATGCGGTGGTGCCGCGCCAGCACGTCCTGCAGCGTGTTGTTCAGCGCGTGGCCCAGGTGCAGCGCGGCGGTGACGTTCGGCGGCGGGATGAAGATCGAGTACGGGATGCCCGGGTTCCCGGGCGCCGCGTGGAAGCAGTGCGCGCCGTCCCAGCGCTGCCAGGCCACCGGCTCGGCGTCGGCGGGGCTGTAGGCTTTGGCGAGCGAGGCGGACGCGGCCGCGGAGGTCGCGTTCGGATCGGCTGGAGTGGCGCTGGACATGGGACGACGATTCTACGAGTTCGCCGGATGCGCGGCCCTTGCGGCGGCCGTGCTGTCCGCCGCGTGCGACCGCGCGGCGCCCCCTGCCCCCGCCGTGCCCACCGTGGACGCCCGCGCCGCCGACGCCGCAACCCGCGCGGTCGAGGGCTACCTGGCAGCCGACAAGCCCGCCGAGGCGCTGAAGGTCGCCGCGAAGCTGGCGCAGGAGGCCCCCGGCCTGATGCGCGCGCAGGAACTGCACGCCCGCGCGCTGGTGGCCGTGGCGCTGCACCCCGACATGGCGACCGACGACCGCGCCGTCTTCCTGGGCCGCGCGGCCGACGCCTACGGGCGCGCCACCGCGATCGACCCCGGCAACGCAGCGCTGCAGCATGCCGCCGGCGTGGTCTGCGACACCGCGGGACGGCACGCGGAAGCGGTCGTCCACTACGAGTCCGCACACCGCGCCGACCCCGCGAACCCGCAGTTCACGATGTACCTGGGACTGGCCCGCGCGCGCGACGGGCGCAACGACGAGGCCCGCACGCTGCTGGAACAGGCCGCCCGCGACCTGCCCGAGAGCGCCGAGCCGCGCGCCGCGCTCGCCGACCTGGCGCTTCGCTCCGGCGACCTGGCGGCCGCGCGCACGCGGATAGCCGAGGCACGGAAGCTGGAGCCGGCCTCCGTCGCCTACCGGCTGGCCGATGCGCGCATGCACCGCCTGGCCGACGATCCGCGCGGGGCGCTCGAGCTGCTGATGCCGCTCGACGCCACCGTCCGGCGCGACGCGGGCGTGGCCGAGGAGATCGCGCTGGCGTTCACCGCGGTGGGCGCGCTGCGCGAGGCCGCCGCGATCCTGGAAGACAGCGCCGCCGCCGCACCGAACGACTGGAAGCGCGCGCTGCGCGCCGCACGCGCGTGGATGCGCGCCGGCGACCCGGTGAAGGCGACCGTCTGGGCGGATGCCGCGGCGCTGGTGGGCGCGCCCGCGCAGGACGTGCGCGAGGCGATGGCGCCCGTCAGCGAAGGGCCCGGCCCCCGTCCAGGCGGATCGTCGTCCCCGTGACGTAGGGCATGTCGAGCGTGATGGCGCGCACCAGCCGCGCCGCGTCCTCGGGCGTGCCGGGGCGCGCGAGCGGGATGCGCGCCTCGTAGCGCGCGCGCTCGTCCGCAGGCGCATCGTCGGGCCACGCAACCACGCCCGGCGCGATCGCGTTCACGCGGACGCGCGGCGCGAGCTCGACGGCCAGGCACTCGACCATCGCGGCGAGCGCGGCCTTGGACATCAGGTACGGCGCGTAGGCGCGGCGCGGGTGACCGGCGGCATGGATGTCGGTGAAGGCGACGACCGACGCGCCGCCGGGAAGCGCGCTGGCCTCGAGCGACGCGCGCAGCCCCTGCACGAGCAGGAGCGGCGACTGCGCGTTGACGCGCCACTCCTCGGCGGCGGCGGCCGGCGTGATGGTCCCGAACGTCGTGCGCGCGTAGCTGGAGGCGTTGAGCACCAGCGCGTCGACGGTGCGCCCGGCGAAGCGGCCGGCGAACGCGGCGACCGCCTCGTCCGAGGAAAGGTCCAGGTGCACCGGGTCGGCCCGGACGTCCGGGTGGCCGGCGGCCTGC
>JBEIFT010000153.1:0-6958 GCA_040382255.1 Phycisphaeraceae bacterium | reverse complement strand
CTTGTAGACGACGTTGGAGGCGTACTCCTGCAGCGTGTAGTTCATCGAGAACTCGAAGCTGGTCTGGCTTCCGTCGTAGTCGATGCCCAGGCCGCCGCCGATGTCCAGGTACTTCATGCCCGCGCCGGCCTTCGCCAGCTGGCTGTAGACGCGCGCGAGCTCGTTGATGCCCTGGTTGACCTGGCGGATGTCGTGGATCTGGCTGCCCATGTGGCAGTGCAGGAGCTGCAGGCAGTCCTCCATGCCCTTGGCGCGGAGGATGCCCAGCACCTCCAGCACCTCGTTCATGCTCAGGCCGAACTTGGCCTTCAGGCCGCTCGAGTGGCGCCAGCGGCCGGCGCCCTGCGAGGCCAGGTTGACGCGCACGCCGATGGTCGGGCGCACGCCGTGCTGCTCGTAGAAGCGCAGGATCAGCTTGAGCTCGGTGATGTTCTCGATCACCGGGATGATGTTGCGTCCCAGCTTCTTGGCGAGCGCCGTGAACTCGATGTAGCGCTCCTCCTTGAAGCCGTTGCAGATGATCAGGCGGTCAGGCGTGTCGCTGGTCATGCCCATGACCGCGAGCAGCTCGGGCTTGCTGCCGGCCTCCAGGCCGAAACCGAGCGCCTTGCCGGCGTCGCGCACTTCCTCGACGACGCGGCGCTGCTGGTTGACCTTGATCGGGAAGACGGCCTGGTAGCTGCCGTGGTAGCCGTGCTCGACGATCGCGCCGCTGAACGCCTCCGCGAGGTCGATCATGCGCTGCTTGAGCAGGTCGCTGAAGTGGATCAGGAGCGGCGTGCGGAAGCCGCGCTCGCGCATGCCCGCGACGACGTCGTACAGGTCGACCTCGACGTTCGGGTTGCGCGTCGGGCGGACCACCACGTGGCCGGCCTTGTTGACGTCGAAGAACCCCTTGCCCCAGTTGCGGATGAGGTAGTGCGACGCCGCGTCGTCGGCGGTCCAGCCCAGCTCGGTGGCGGGGCGCGTGGAGCGCGGGCGCGCGGTGGTGGCGGCGGGCGAAGCGGCGTCGGTGATGGTCTCGGACATCGAAGGGGGAATGATAGGACCCCCCCGCCGGATCTCAACGGATTTCGGCCGCGGATTTTCGGGCGGCGCCCGGCGCCGGCGCGCTCCGCCCGCCCGCTCAGCGCAGGCTCTTCGCGATCGCCACCTCGTGCACCCGGACGCTGGCGAGGTCGAGCGCCTCCTTGGCCTGCTGGAACGCGTTCGCGTCCACCCTGGCGGCGTCCAGCTCGGCGGCCGCGACGAAGCCCTTCAGGCGCGTCAGGGCGGCCTCGACCTCCTCGACGTACCCGGGGTCCAGCTCGGCCCGGACGCGCTCCAGGGCCTCGGAGATCCACTTGGCGTCCAGGCGGGCGTTCGCGGTCAGGTCCACCACCCGGTGGCGGTGCATGTCCTCCCGGGCGTGGGCGAAGCTCTCCGCCTCCATCCGGTCGACCTCCTCGGCGGTCAGGCCGAAGGTGGGCACCACCTGGATCGACGCCCGCTTGCGGCTGCGGCGCTCGACGGCGGTGACCGCCAGCACGCCGTTCTCGTCGACCAGGAACTCGACCTCGATCTGCGGGATGCCGGCCGGCATCGGCGGGATGCCGCGCAGGTCGAACCGCGCGATCGAGCGGCAGTCGGCGACCATCTCGCGCTCGCCCTGCAGCACGTGGATGCGGACGTTCGTCTGGCCGTCCACGGACGTGCTGAACATCTCTGTGGCCCGCGTCGGGATGCTGGCGTTGCGCATCACCAGCTTGGCGACCGCGCCGCCGACCGTCTCGATGCCCAGGGAGAGCGGCACGACGTCGACCAGCAGCAGGTCGCGCCGGCCGCCGCCCAGCACCGAGGCCTGCACCGCGGCGCCGAGCGCGACCACCGTGTCGGGGTCCATCGCCGCGTACGGCTCCTTGCCGAAGAACGCCGCCACCGCCGCGCGCACCGCGGGGATCCGCGTGCTGCCGCCGACGAGCACCACGCGGTCGATCTCGGGGCGCCCCGCGTCCTTCAGCGCGCGGCGGCACGCCTCGATCGTCCGCGCGACGAACGGCGCGGCGAGCGCCTCGAACTCGTCGCGCCGCAGCGTGCGGCGGTAGGTGCGCCCGTCGCCCAGGCCGACCTCGAGCGTGGTGGCGTCGGCGTCCGACAGCGCGATCTTGGCACCCTCGGCGAACGCGCGCAGCGCCTGGCGCGCGGCCGGCGGGAACGCGAGCGCCGCGCCGAACTGCGCGCGGATCTCGCCGGTGACCAGCGCGATGATCGCCTCGTCCAGGTCGTCGCCGCCCAGGCGCGTGTCGCCGGCGGTCGAGAGCACCTGGAAGAACTCGCCGTCGTCCGGGCCGCCCGGCACCAGCTGCAGGATGCTGACGTCGAAGGTGCCGCCGCCGAAGTCGTAGACCGCGATCGTCTCGGACTGCGTCCGCCGGCGCTGCGTGGCGCCGATCCCGTACGCCAGCGCCGCGGCGGTCGGCTCGTTCACGATCCGCACGGCCTCCAGGCCCGCCAGCCGCGCGGCGTCGCGCGTCGCCTGGCGCTGGGCGTCGTCGAAGTACGCGGGCACCGTGACCACCGCCCGACGGACCGGCACCGCGAGCGCGCGTTCCGCCGTCGCCTTCAGCTGCGCGAGCACCAGCGCCGCGACCTGCTGCGGCGTCACCACCTGGCCTCCGACCGCGAACGCGGCCAGGCCGCGGGGTCCCTCGGTGACGGCGAACGGCAGGCCCTCGGCCGCGGCGCGGCTCTCGGCCAGCCCGCGGCCCATGAAGCGCTTGGCGCTGTGCACCGTGTCCACCGGGAACTCGACCGCGTGCGCCTTCGCGTCGGGGCCGACCACCGGCTGCGCACCCACCACGAACCGCACCACGGACGGCAGCAACGCGCGGCCGGCCTCGTCGACGAGCACGCGCGGACCGCCCGCATCGCAGACGGCGACCAGCGAGTTCGTGGTTCCGAGGTCGATCCCGACGATCGGGTCCGAGGCAGCGGAGGTCATCCGGCCATGGTAGGCGCACGGCCAGCGGCCCGCCCCGCCGCGCCGCCCTGCCGCGGCGGCGGTCGCAGGCAGGTCAGAGCTTGCGCCGCGTCCCGGCCTCGGGCAGCGACTGCATCTCCTTCTCGAAGCGCACCGCCGCGGCCTTCGCCAGGAGTTCCCGGATGCGGATCACCGGCTCGTTCGGGCCGTGGATCGTGAAGCTGCGTTCCTTCGAACCGTTCGAGACGATGAGCTCCGACAGCGGCGAGCGCTCCGTGTCGCGGTTCGGGTCCTCCATCGTCATCCACCCGGCCTGGTCGACGATCGCGCGGACCTGCTTCGCGACGTCCGGCGTGACCTTCCCCGTCCACTCGATCTGGCGGTCGAAGGCCTTCATCCCACCGGCGTAGTCCAGCGTGCCGTCGACGTGCAGCACGAAGTACTCGTACTGGCTCGCCTCGTACTTGAACCACCAGAGCGAGAGCCCCATGCCGCCGGTGGGCGACGCGGGATCGGTGGGCGGCACGATGGGCGCGGCGACGCAGCCCGCCAGGAACGCGACGCAGGCAAGGACGACGGCGGGAACGGCTCGGAAGGTCTTCATGGCTCGGGAGTTCCGCGGCGCGTGCGCTCAGCGGAGGTAGTAGGCGCGCTGCCGTTCGCGGATCTCGCGGTAGACCGCGTACGGATCGGGGCCGTAGTCGTACCGCTCGGGCAGCAGGTCGGACGGCCGGCGGTCGGGGATCCACGCCAGCGCGGCCAGCGTGCGGATGACGCGAGCCGCCGCGGGGTCCAGCGGCTGGTCGCCGGTGGTGCGGCGCACGAAGTTCCAGGTGTGCCCTTCGGCGCGCACGGTGATGATCGCCAGGCGCTCCTTCGGGTTCACGCGCAGCAGGTCCGGGTTGGCCGGTCCGTTCGCGTCGGCCTCGCGCGCGAAGCCGGTCTGCCGCAGCACCGACCAGACGTACTCCAACTGGTCCTGCGCCAGCACCCGCGAGCGCCCGGGGCGGGTCGAGATGTCGATGAACGGCCCCACGTCCGCCTGCAGCGTGCCATCGGGCTGGACGATGTACTTGGCCTGCTGCGACTCGACGAGGACCGCGTCGGGCGTGCCACGGCCGACCAGGACGGTGACGTCGACGGCCAGGTCGTTGGGCACCCGTTCGGGGACCGCCTGCGCAGCGGACCCGGGGCCCGCCGCGCCGGACGCGCAACCGCCCGCGGCCGTGGCCAGCGTGGCCAGCGCGGCACCGAGGCAGATGATGGCGCGGATGGGCGACCGCATGCGGGCGATGCTACCCTTCGCCCCGCCCCATGCGCACGAGCGTCACCTGGATCAACGACTACCTGGACCGCCCCGCCACCGCCGAGGAGCAGGCCGAGCTGCTGACCGCCGCCGGCCTGAACTACGACGGCGGCGAGGTCGCCGAGAACGGCGAGCCGTGGCAGGAGATCGAGACGACGTCGAACCGCGGCGACTGCCTGTGCCACGTGGGCCTGGCGCGCGAGCTGTGCGCCATGAGCGGCCGGCACCTGAAGTCCCCTGCTGCGGCCCCGAAGGCCACGGGCACGCCCGCCGCCAAGCACGTGACCGTGCGCAACGACGACCCCGCGGCGTGCCCGCGCTACACGGCCCGCGTCATCCGCGACGTCAAGGTCGGCCCCAGTCCCGAGTGGCTGCAGCGCCGCCTGCGCGCCATCGGCCAGATCCCGCGGAACAACCTGGTCGACTGCACCAATTTCGTGCTCTTCGAACTGGGCCAGCCGACGCACGTCTTCGACCTGGACCTGCTGCGCGGCCCCGAGCTGCGCGTCCGCCGCGCGGCCAAGGGCGAGGCGTTCCTGCCCATCGGCGAGGGCGCGGCCGAGGTCACGCTGAAGGGCGGCGAACTGGTCATCGCCGACGCCGACCGCCCGGTCGCGATCGCGGGCGTCAAGGGCGGTGCCGCCACCGCGGTGACCGACCAGACCACCAACATCGTGCTTGAATGCGCCACGTTCGACCCGATGGCCGTCCGCCAGGCAAGCCGCGGGCTGCGGATCTCGAGCGATTCCTCGTACCGATTCGAGCGCGGCGTGCACCCGGCGCAGCTGGACGAGGCGCTGGACCGTCTGGTCGCGCTGATCCTGGAGACCGCGGGCGGCGAGCTCTGCGCCGGCACGCTGGAGGCCGGCGCCCCCCTGCCCGCGCCGCGCAAGGTCTCGGTGCGGCCGTCGCGCGTCACGGCCATCCTGGGCGTGCAGATCCCCGTCGAGGAGGTCATGCGCTGCCTGGACACGCTGGGCTTCTCGCCGGTCCTGCGCGGCGACGCGATCGACTGCAGCGTGCCGCCGCGCCGCCTGGACGTCGAGCGCGAGATCGACCTCATCGAGGAGATCTGCCGCATCCACGGGCTGGACCGCATCCCGATGAAGGACGCCCTCAGCGTGCGCGTGGCGCCGGTCGAGCCGCAGGTCGCGGCGCCGCGCGCGGCGAAGACGCTGCGGGTGGGCCTGGGCTTCGTCGAGAGCATCACGCATTCGCTGATCAGCGAGCGTCACGCGGCGCCGTTCGTGCGCGCGGGCCATGCGGCGCTGCGCATCGACGACGAACGCGCCGGCGGCACGCCGATCCTGCGCCCCTCGGTGATCCCCAGCCTGCTGGAGGTGCGCCGGCGCAACGCCGACGCCGGCGTGAACCCGCTGCGCGTGTTCGAGTTCGCCAGCGCGTTCGCGCTGCATGCCGATGGCCGCCACCAGGAGCGCGCGCTGGTGACGCTGGTGAGCGACGAGCCCACCGACGCCGACGGCGCGATGCGCTGGATGCGCGGCGCCTGCGAGCGCGCCGTGCGGCTGCTGGCCGGCGACGCGCCCGCGCTGGCGGTGACCGCCGTCCCCGCGGCCGACCGCGCCCCGTGGTACGCCGTCGAGGCGCGCCTGGAGCTGGACGGTCGCCCGGTCGGCACCTACGGGCTGCTCGCGACCGCCGCGCTGGCGCCGTTCGGCCTGGAAGGCACCGTCGCCGCCGCGGAACTGGACCTGCACCCGCTCTACGCGGCGTACCCGCCCGACGCGCGCGCCGCCGCCCTGCCCTCGACGCCCGCGATCGAGCGCGACCTGAGCGCGATCGTCGCCGAGACCGTGACGTGGGCACAGGTCGAGTCGATCGTGCGCGGCCTCAAGCTGCCGCACTTCGAGTCGGTCGCGTTCGTCGGCACGTACCGCGGCAAGCAGACCGGCGCCGGGCGCAAGAGCCTGACGCTGCGCGTCACGTTCCGCGCGCCGGACCGGACGCTGACCCGCGAGGAAGCCGACGCCGCGATGGCCACGCTCAGCGCGGCGCTCGCCGCGCAGGCCGGTGCCGAGATCCGTTCCTGACCCGCGCGGCGCGCCGCACGCGCCCGCGCCGACACGCCCGCCCAATGGCCCGGAGGCCACCGCCGATGCCGATCCGCGACCTGACCGTCCACGCGTTCGCCGACCAGCTGGCCGCGCGCACGCCCGTCCCCGGCGGCGGCGCGGTGGCCGCGGTGACCGCCGCACACGCCGCGGCGCTGGGCGCGATGGTCGTCGAGTTCACGCTGGGCAAGCCGAAGTTCGCCGCGCACGAGACCGCGAACGCCGCGGCGCTGGCACGCCTGGTCGAGCTGCGCACGCAGGCGCTGGCGCTGGCCGACCGCGATGCCGCCGCGTATGCGCAGCTGAACGCGCTGTGGAAGCTGCCGAAGGACGCCCCCGAGCGCGCGGCCGGCTGGGACACCGCGGTCGCCGAGGCGATCGAGGCCCCGCAGGCGATCCTGGACGCCGCGTGCGAGGTGGCCGTGCACTGCACCGGACTGGCCGCGTGCACCAACCCGAACCTGGCCAGCGACCTGGCGATCGCCCTGGACTTGGCGCGCGTCGCCTGCCGCGCCGCGGCGCACAACGTCGAGGTGAACCTGCCCTCCGTCGCGGACCCCGCGCGCCGGCAGGCGCTGGCCGACCGCATGCACGCCGCGCTGGCCCGCGCCGGCGCCGCCG
>JBEIFT010000152.1:0-7016 GCA_040382255.1 Phycisphaeraceae bacterium | reverse complement strand
GGAGCCGAGCGCGGCGACGAGCGCCTTCACGTCGGCGGCGTCGGGCGCGGGGGTCGCGCGCTGCATCGCCTCGATCGTCCGGCGCGCGGCGCGTGCGGCGGCGGCGTCGGCCGGGCCGGCGACGGTGGTGCCGCACGTGCGTCCGGTCCAGCGGATCCGGTACAGGCCGCTCTGCGTGCCGCGGCCGCCGGTCGTCATGTACATGGCGCCGTCGGGACCCCAGGCGAGGTCGGTCACGGGCATCGGGCGCCCGGTGATGAACGGCTGCCAGGTGGCGCGGTAGCTGCTGCCCTCGGGCTGCAGGCGCACCGCAAGCACGCGGCCGTAGGTCCAGTCGCACGCGAAGACCACGTCGTGCCACGGGTCGGGGAAGGGGCCGTCCTGGCCGCTCAGCATGCCGGTGGGCGATGCGGCGTCGGTGTCGCACGCCTGCGGCAGGCTGTCCTCCCAGCGGTCGGGCCAGACGCCGCTGCCGCTGCGCCAGCCGTAGTCGCCGCCGTGCACCACGTGCGCGATGCGCGGGGCGCGGTACCACGGCGCGCCCATGTCCCACTCCATGTCGCTGTCGTAGGTGAAGAGCTCGCCGTCGGCGTTGAAGGCCAGGTCGTAGTGGTTGCGGAATCCGTCGGCGAACATCGTCGCGGCGCCGGTCTTGGGGTCCACGCGGTAGACGACACCGCCGGGCGCGACGATGCCGACGGCGTGCCCACGCGGGTCCCACATGCGCGGCACGATCAGGTCCTCGCCCCAGAAGTCCACCGGCGAGCCCGGTGCGCGGCGGCCGTCGGCATCGGGCTGTTCCCTCACGACGGAGGGAAGCATGGGCACGTGGTTGCCGATCGCCAGGTACAGCATGCCGTCCGGGCCGGGGATCACGCCGTGCGGGCCGTGCTCGCCGCCGTCGCCCGGCCACGCGAAGAGCTTCGTGCGATCGGCGTACGTGCCGTCCTTCGTCGTGTCGCGCAGCCGCCAGAGGCCGTTCTTCTCGGGGCCGGCCTGGCTGACGTTGACGAACAGGTCCTCGCCGAGCACGCAGATGCCCTGCGCGCCGCCGAGGTCGCCGCCGAGCGGCGACACGGCCACGTCCGGACCGGTGAAGGGCGTGCCGTCCGGGCGCCTCGAGATGCCGGGGATCGAGGCCGCCAACAGGACTCCGCTCTGCGGGCTCATGATCGCGCGCTGGTAGTGGTCGAACGCCAGGCACACCCAGCTGCCCTGGCCGGCCTGGGCGCTGGCCAGCAGCTCGACCGTGAAGCCCTCCGGCACGACCATCGCCGACGGCGGCGGCGCGCTGGTGATCGGGCGGACCTCGATGTCCTTCCAGCGCACCTCCATCGGCGGGCCGGCGTGCAGCTGCAGGCCGATCTGCCCGCCGCGGCGGAAGCGGCTGGCGTCGCCGTCGGTGACGTCCGACATCAGCGTGCCGTTGATCCAGTGGCGGACGCGCGTGCCGCGCGCCTCGATGCGGAACTCGTTCCAGTCGCCGTGCCTGATGACGGGCTTCAGCCGCGCATCCGGCGCGAACTGCGCCACGACGCGCTTGCCGGTCGGCGACCACTCGACCTGCTCGCCGCGCGCGCTCATCAGGCCGCGGCCCAGGCCCTCGTAGAGCACGCCCGTGTAGGCGTCCTGCGCGTCCAGGTCCATCTGGAAGCCGGCCATGTCGGTCTGGCCGTTCACGCGGTGGCTGCGGTACTGGATGCCGCTGTTGCCGCCCTCGATCCGCACGCGCGCGCGCAGCTCGAAGTCGTCGGGCATCTTGCCGCCCCACGTCAGGTACGTGCTGGTGCCCAGCGGGTTGTCCTTCGTGCTGCGGCCGACGATCGCGCCGTCCTCGGCCGACCAGTGCTTCGTGTCGCCGTCCCAGCCCGCCAGGTCGGTGCCGTTGAACGGGCGGATCGCCGGCGGGGCGTCCGGGTCGATCGCGGGCGTCGCGGCGGGCGACTTCGTGGACGCCGGCGGCGTGCCGTCGGCCTGGGCGACGACGACGAGTGCGTCGAGCAGCCCGAGCGCGGCGGCAAGGGCGATCGTGGCGCGGACGGCGGCGGGGGACGGGCGCATGGTGCAGGGCCTACCGCCGGGCCGGGCGCGCGCTGCACCCGTCACTATCCTTTGGCACATGTCGTTCGGACTTGGACACGGCCGCGAGTTGGACACCACCGGCGTCGGGATCACCCAGCGCGAGCTGCCGCCCGCGGACCAGGGTCGGTTGGCGCCTGCGTACTTCTTCCCGGCACGCCCGGATGCGCCGTTCGAGATCGAGATCGGCTCCGGGAAGGGCACGTTCCTGCTGCAGGAGGCCCCCGCCCACCCCGACACCAACTTCCTGGGCGTCGAGTGGGCCGGCGAGTTCTACCGCTACGCCGCCGACCGGTTGCGCCGCGCGCAGGTGCCGAACGTGCGCATGCT
Source organism: Phycisphaeraceae bacterium (assembly GCA_040382255.1). Lineage (GTDB taxonomy): Bacteria > Planctomycetota > Phycisphaerae > Phycisphaerales > SM1A02 > UBA966. The sequence goes on along the minus strand of JBEIFT010000152.1, from coordinate 4,607 downwards.
CTACGGCGACGCGGTCGAGGTCATCACTCACTGGCTTCCCGATGCGTGCTGCCGCACGATCCACCTGTATTTCAGCGACCCCTGGCCCAAGGCGCGGCACCACAAGCGCCGCGTGGTGCAGGACGCGTCGCTTGCGCAGTTCCACCGGCTCCTGCTTCCCGGGGGCGAGGTGCGGATCGTCACCGACCACGACGCGCTGTGGGCCTGGAACGAGGAGCACGCCGAGCGCAACGCGCACCTGTTCGAGCGCATCGCGTTCGAGCGGCCGGCCAGCGCCGGCGACGGCGAGTTCGTGGGCACCAACTTCGAGCGCAAGTACCGGCGCGAGGGCCGGCCGTTCCATGCGATGACGCTGCGGAAGCGGTGAGGCCGGTGCGTGGCGGCGCGCTCCCGCGCGCGGCTCACTTCGGCCGGAAGGCCAGGCGGGCCTGCGAGACGTCGGGGTAGATCTGGAAGACCTTCGTCAGGCCCGAGATCTGAAGCACCTGGACCAGCATGCCGCGCAGGCCGGCCAGCTTGACCTCGCCGCCCTGGGCCTTGATGCGCTTGTGCAGCATCAGCAGGCGGCCGAGGCCGGTGCTGCTGATGATCTCCAGCTTGCCGCAGTCCACGATGACGCCCTTCATGCCGCAGTCGACGGCCTGCTGCACGACCTTCTCGATCTGCTCGGCGGTGCCGCTGTTCAGGCCGCCGTCGGCCACGATCACGATCACCTGCTCGTCGGCCTCTCCGAGGTACGTCTCCATGGGGCCGGAGGGTACCGCGGCGAACGCGGGGATTCAGGGCGCGGGCGGCTTGCGCCAGCCCGAATCGGGGTCCTTCTCGAGGACGGTGCCGGACTGCCGGGCGCAGCGGCGGCAGATCCGGGCGCCTTCGCGCGCGGGGCTGGACCAGGCGGGGTCGCTGCGGCGCTCCAGGCACATCGTGCACGGCTGCGGCTCGCCCTGCGGCAGTTCGGGGTGCACGATCGTGGCGTAGGCCACGGCCAGGCATGCGCCGCAGATGCAGGCGCCCTGGTGGCCCTCGACCATCGTCACGTCGTGCGTCCATTCGCGGCCGCAGAAGTCGCAGAGGACGTCGGACATCTGCACGTCGTCGGGGTTGCAGCCTTCGCGTCGCATGGCGGGCGAAGCGTATCATCGCGCGCACCGATGGCACGCACCGGATCGCTCGCCGCACGCTCGCTGCTGCTGCTCGCGTCGGGCACGGCGGTGGTGGCCGCAGTGCTCGCCGTGGGCGCGTGGTGGCTGGGTGCGCGCCTGCTCGAGGACGCGCGCACCGCCGCGGGGGAGCAGGCGGCACGGCAGGCCGATCCCTCGGTCGTGCCCGCGGGCGCCGGATTCGAGGCCGCGGAGTTCGACCTGACGCTGCTGCTCTGGCTGCTGATCGGCGGGTCGGTGCTGGTCATGGGTGTCGGCGTCGCCACCGCATGGCTGGTGCTGCGCCGCAACGTGCTGGCGCCGGTGCGCCAGCTGCAGGACGTGGCCGATCGCGTGGCGCGCGGCGAGGCCGCGGCGCGCGCGCAGCTGCGGTCGGGCGACGAGCTGCAGTCGCTGGGCGACGCGCTGAACCGCATGCTGGACGCCGCCGAGCGCGACAACCGCCAGATGTCCGCGATGAACCAGGCGCTGGACCTGAAGGTGGTCGAGCTCTCCGAGGCGAACGTGGGCCTGGGCGAGTCGAACCGCCTCAAGAGCGAGTTCCTGGCGAACGTCAGCCACGAGCTGCGGACGCCGCTCAACTCGATCATCGGCTTCGCCGACCTGCTGGCCGAGATCGCGCGCAACGACCCGGGCGCGGACCCCAAGCGGCTGCGCTACATCGAGAACATCCAGCGCAGCGGGCGTTCGCTGCTGGACATGATCAACGAGCTGCTGGACATGGCCAAGATCGAGGCCGGCCGCATGGAGGTCACGATCGCGCCGACCTCGGTGGGCGACCTGCTGGAGGGCCTGCAGGGCATCATGCGCCCGCTGGCGCAGCAGAAGCGGATCGAGGTCGAGCTGCGCCTGCCCGCGGACCTGCCGCGCACCGAGACCGACGCCGGGAAGCTGCAGCAGATCCTCTACAACTTCCTGTCGAACGCGGTGAAGTTCTCGCCCGAGGACGGCGTGATCATCGTGGGCGCGCAGGCGGTCGAGCGCCAGGGCGACGGCGCGTCCCGCGCGGTGCGCGTGAGCGTGACCGACCACGGGCCGGGCATCCCGGCGGACATGCAGGACACGATCTTCGAGAAGTTCCGTCAGGTGGACGCCAGCCACACGCGCCGCGCGGGCGGCACGGGGCTGGGCCTGGCCATCTGCCGCGAATTGGCGGACCTGCTGGGCTGCACCGTGGGCCTGGTGAGCGACCCGGGCCGCGGCAGCACGTTCTGGGTCGAGGTGCCGCTGGTGCACCGTCCGAAGGAGCTGCAGCCGCTGATGTCTTAACGCCAACCCGGTAAGCCGTGTGTACCGGGTGCACCTGCCCCGACCTGCGCGCGGGCGCAGCTTTGGGCGGGTGCACCCGGTACACACGGCTTACCGGGTTGTCCCTACATCGCCCGCATGTCCACGCGCTCGATGATCCGTTGGTCCGCGTCCGCGGCCTTCTTCCGTGGCTGGCTCGCGTCGAGCCGCGCGGGGATGCCCTCGGCCCACAGCTCGCGCGCCACCTCGGCCACCGCGCGCGCCACCTGCTCGGGGGGCACCGCGCCGTCGGGGCAGAAGAAGTCGTAGTCCTGCCAGCTCATCGTGAGGGACGTCCGCGCCAGGCGGCCGTCGTCCCGGATTTCCTGCACGTCGAACGTCCAGCCCGTGGGGCCTTCGCGTTCCGCGAGGATCTCGATGATGCCTGGCATGGCTCCCCGGGATAGTATCGGGTTCCCCATGCGCTTCCTGATGGAGACCACCCGCCTCGGCCTGGGCAACCTGCGCCGGCACAAGCTGCGGTCGACGCTGACCAGCCTCGGCATCATCCTGGGCGTGGCGGCCGTGATCGTGGTGGTCGCGATCGGCGAGGGCAACAAGCGCGCCGCCCTGCGCGACATCCAGGCGCTGGGCGCGACCAACATCATCCTGCGCAGCGCCAAGCCGCCCGAGGCGAACTCGAGCGGCGGCACGCGCAGCTTCCTGGTGGCGTACGGCCTGAAGTTCCAGGACATGCGGCGCGTCTCGGCATCGCTCCCCGACGCGCGCTTCATCGTCCCGCTCAAGGCGGTCGGCAGCGAGATGAGCTACGGCGCGATCCGCACCCTGAGCCAGGCGTTCGGCACGACGCCCGACCTGCAGGACGCGGCACGCCTGCGCATCGCGCGCGGCCGCTACATCACCGACACCGACGTCGAGGGCCGCGAGCCGGTCTGCGTCCTGGGCAGCGAGGTCGCCAAGCAGTTCTTCAAGCTGGTGGAGCCGGTCGGCCAGTCGATCCGCATCGACCAGCAGGTCTTCCGCATCGTGGGCGTGCTGGAGCCGATCGGCCTGGCGGGCGGCGCGGGCAGCGCGCTGGTCGGCCGCGACCTGAACAAGGACGTGCACCTGCCGATCACCACCGCGGAGCGCGCCTTCGGGAACACGATCATGCGCCGGCAGAGCGGCTCGTTCAGCGGCGAGGAGATCGAGCTCAGCGAGATCTACGTCACGATGAACGACACCGAGGAGGTCGTCGTCGCGTCCGGCCGCCTGACGCGGCTGCTGGACGTGGGCCACCCGAAGCTCGCCGACGTGCAGGTGATCGTGCCGTGGGAACTCCTGGAGAACGCCAAGAAGGCGCTCCTGGTCTGGAACATCATGCTGGTGGCGATCGCGGCGATCAGCCTGCTGGTCGGTGGCATCGGCATCATGAACATCATGCTCGCGTCGGTGACCGAGCGCACCAAGGAGATCGGCATCCGCCGCGCGCTGGGCGCGACGCGCAAGCACATCGTGATGCAGTTCCTGGTCGAGACCGGCAGCCTGTCCGCGCTGGGCGGGCTGATCGGCATCGGGCTGGGGATCGGCGTGTCGGTGGGCCTGGAGTCGCTGCTGCCCTGGGTGCAGCGGCTTCCGCTCCTGCGCGGCGCGTTCGACGGCAAGGTCACGCTCAGCCCCGAGATCACGTGGTGGTCGATCGTGGCCAGCTTCCTGGTCAGCGCAGGCGTCGGGCTGGTGTTCGGCATCTACCCGGCGATCGTCGCGAGCCGCAAGGACCCGATCGTCGCGCTGCGGCACACGTGAGCGGTCACGGTGCGGGCGCCGCGGCCCGCACGTACGTCCGCACCTCGCCGCCGCCCTGGTCGATCCAGCCCGGGAAGGAGCGTTCCGGCACGTAGCCCTGCCCGCGCAGCGCGTCGAAGACGCCGGCGGGCATCGCGCGCGGGTAGAGCACCAGCACGCGCGCGGCGCGCGAGGCGGCGAGCGCCGGCGCGAAGTCGCGCCCATTGGGCGGCGCGCTCGGGAGCTCGAGACCCTCGAGCGCCGGGTACCAGCCCTGCACCGGGTCGGGCAGGCCGACGGCCAGCGCGGACTCGCCGCGGCGCAGGCCGTCGATGACCACCTGGCTCGCCTCGCGCAGCGGCTAGCGCGGCGGGAGCGTGCCGAGCGACCATGTCCACGCCATCGCGGCCAGCGCGGCGGGGGCCGCCATCCAGC
>JBEIFT010000151.1:0-7021 GCA_040382255.1 Phycisphaeraceae bacterium | reverse complement strand
GCTCGGCCGCGGGGTCGGCGGTGCGGTCGGTGAGCGCGGCCTGCGCCGGCGGCCGGTCCGCCGGGACCGCGGCGTGCAGGCGCGCCGACCAGGCCTTCGCCTGCTCCAGGACGAACGGGCTGTTCAGCATCCACAGGGCCTGCGGGGCGATCACCGTGCTGGGGCGCGCCGCGATGCTGATGCTCGGGTCCGTGTAGTCGTAGGTGGCGAAGAACGGGAAGATCGCGTTGCGGATCACCGGCAGGTACAGGCTGCGGCGCGGCGCGGCGTACTGCGCGCCGTTGTTCGACTGGTCGTTGGTGACGTATTCGAAGTTGCCCGTCGTGAGCAGCGATCCGCCCAGCGTGCGGTCCAGTGCACCGCTCACGGCCAGGACGGCGTCTCGGATCGCCTCGGCCTCGAGTCGCCGCGGGGCCCAGCGCCAGAGCAGCGTGTTTCCGGGGTCGATCGCCATGCCATCGGTACGTGCGGCCGAGGCCTGGCGGTACGTGGCGCTGGTCACGATCTGCCGGTGCAGGCGCCGCAGGTCCCAGCCGTGCAAGACGAAGTCGCGCGCCAGCCAGTCCAGCAGCGCGGGGTTGGAGGGCAGGCCGCCGCGCGTGCCGAAGTCGCTGGGCGTGTCCACGAGCCCCTGACCGAAGTGCCAGTGCCACACGCGGTTCACGAAGACGCGCGCGGTCAGCGGGTGCTCGGCGTCCACCAGCCAGGTGGCCAGCTCGGCGCGGCCGCTGCCTCCGGCGGGCACCGTCGGCGGGACGACGGCCGAGGCGAGCACCGACGGCACCGTGCGCCTCACCGGGTCGCCCTTCGGCTGCGTATGGTCGCCGCGTGCGTGCACGGCAAGGTCGGTCGGCTTGGCCTCGTCGCGCACCGCGATCACGTGCGGCGGCGCCGCGGGCACCGCGGCCAGCGCGTGTCGGTGCGCGGCGTCCAGCGCGGCGATCGCGGCGTCGGTGCCTTCGGCGCGTTCTTCGGCCAGGGCGCAGCAGGTCTCGGCGCGGGCGCGCAGCAGGCGGTCGCCGGCCTCGCGTGCGTCCTTCACCAGCGATTCGCGCCGCGCGATCGACGCGGGGTCGGCGGCCTCGCGCTCCAGCACACGCGCGACCGTGGCCACGGTCGCCATCGTCTGCGTGCTCTTCAGGATGCCGGCCAGCGCAAAGTAGTCCGCTTGGCTGACCGGGTCGAACTTGTGGTCGTGGCAGCGCGCGCAGCCGATCGATTCGGCCAGGAACGCCTTGCCGATCACGTCGACCTGCTCGTCCACCAGGTCGTAGACCAGCTTCTCCTTGTCGGGCTCGGCCAGCACCTTGGGGCCAAGCACCAGGAAGCCGGTGGCGGTCAGGTGGTCGGCCGCGGTCGCCGGGTCGGCGGCGCCGGGCATCAGGTCGCCGGCCACCTGCATGCGGATGAAGCGGTCCACCGGGATGTTCGCGTTGAGCGCGCGCACCACCCAGTCGCGGTAGCGCCAGGCGTTCCCGAACGCGGTGTTCTCGTCCAGGCCGTTGCTGTCGGCGTAGCGCGCGACGTCCAGCCAGTGGCGCGCCCAGCGCTCGCCGTGCGCGGGGTCGGCCAGCAGCGCGTCGACGGCGCGGTCGTAGGCGTCGGGGCGCGTGTCGGACTCGAAGGCCTCGATCGCCCCGGGCGTGGGCGGCAGGCCGACTAGGTCAAGGCTCAGGCGGCGGAGCAGCGTGCGGCGGTCGGCCTCGGGCGATGGGGCCAGGCCGCGCACGTCCAGCGCGTCGTGGATGAACCGGTCGATCTCGTTGCGCGCCCAGCCTTCGCCCGCGGGCGGGGCGACCGGGTGCGACATCGGCTGCCATGACCAGTGCGTGGCGGCGCTGGGCTTCACGGCGCTGGGCTTCACGGCGCTGGGCTTCATGGCGCTGGGCTTCACGGCCGCGGGTGGCGCTGCGGTGAGCAGCGGCAGCGTCGCGACGAGGTTGGCCAGGAGCAGCATGGGGCCCACGAGTGATCCTCACTACCATCCGCGCCGTGACCGCCGCACCGCTCATGCAGCGCTGGCCAGTGCCGGCCCGGCCGCGCCCGATCGTCGTGATCGGAGCCGGGGGCATCGTCCGCGACGCCCACCTCCCGGCCTACCGGGCGGCTGGCCTGCCGTTGCACGGAGTGTTCGACGCGGACCGGGAGCGGGCCACCGCGCTGGCCCGGGATTTCGGCATTTCCCGGGTCTACGGAAGCCTGGACGAGGCGCTCCATGCCCCCGGCGTGCCCGACCCGGTCTTCGACCTGGCCCTGCCGCCGCAGGCCGTCCTGGAGACGGTCCAGGCGCTTCCCGAGGGGTCGGCGGCCCTGATCCAGAAGCCGCTGGGCACCGACCTGGCCCAGGCCACCGCGATCCGCGCCGTGGTGCGCGCGCGCCGTCTGGCCGTGGCGGTGAACTTCCAGCTGCGGTTCGCGCCCAACATGCTTGCGCTGCACGACGCCGTCGCGCGCGGCACGCTGGGCGATCTGCTGGAGCTGGACGTGCGCATCAACTGCCGCATGCCGTGGGAGCGCTGGCCGTTCCTGCGCGGCATGCCGCGGCTCGAGATCCTGATGCACTCGATCCACTACGTGGACCTGCTGCGGCGGCTGGCGGGCGAGCCGCGCGCGGTGCAGGCGCGCTGCGTGGCGCACCCCGCCGCACACGGCCTCTCGGCCACGCGCAGCAGCGCGATCATCGACTTCGGCGCGCACCTGCGCTGCACGCTCAGCGTGAACCACCACCATGTGCACGGGCCGCGCCACGAGGCGTCCGAACTGCGCGCCGAGGGCACGCGCGGCGCGGCCGTCGCCGTGATGGGCGTCAACCTGGACTACCCGCGCGGCCGCCCCGACCGCCTGGAGCTGGCGCACGACGGCACGTGGAACGAGGTGCCGCTGGTGGGCAATTGGTTCCCCGACGCGTTCCGCGGCCCCATGTGCAACCTCCAGCGCTTCGTGGCGGGCGAAGACCCCGCGCTCGTCAGCCCCGTGGAGGACGCGTGGCACACCATGCGCCTGGTCGAGGCGCTCTACGACGCCGACGCCGCGGGCGGGCATCCCCTGCCGGCCGACCCGGAGTCGCCGCGATGAGCGCCGCCGCGCCGCGCATCGATGCGCACCGCCACTTCTGGGCGACCGCGCGCGGCGACTACGGCTGGCTGACGCCCGCGCTCGGGCCGCTGTGGGCCGACTACGGTCCCGCCGACGCGGCGCCGCTGCTGCGCGCGCGCGGCATCGCGGGGTGCGTCGCGGTGCAGGCCGCCGAGACGCTGGCCGAGAGCCTGTACCTGCTGGACATGGCGCGCGCGAACCCGTGGATCACGGGCGTCGTGGGCTGGGTGGACGTGCGGTCGCCGCGCGCCGTCGACGACGTGGCCGCGCTGCGCGCACGCGGCCCGCTGGTCGGCCTGCGCCCGATGCTGCAGGACCTGGAGCCCGGCTGGATCCTGGACGAGCGCGCTCGGCCGCTGCTGGCGTGGATGGAGCGGTCGGGCCTCTGCCTGGACGCGCTGGTGCGGCCGCTGCACCTGCCCGTCGTCGACGAACTGCTGGCGCGCCACCCCGACCTGCTGCTGGTCGTCGACCATGCGGCCAAGCCCGACCTGCGCGCCGGCCGCGCGTGGCCGGGCTTCCGCGCATGGTCGCGCGGCATGGCCGCGGTGGCGCGGCGCGGCGCGTGCGTCAAGCTGAGCGGCCTGCTCACGGAGTGCGGCCCCGGTGCCGGCGCGGCGGAGCTGCGGCCGGTCTTCGACGTCCTGCTGGAACACTTCGGCCCCGAGCGCATCCTGTGGGGCAGCGACTGGCCCGTGGTGCGCCTGGCGGCCGAGCACGACCGCTGGTGCGCGGTCACGGACGAGCTGCTCGCCCCGCTCGACGACGCCGACCGCGCGTGGGTGCTCGGCGGCGCCGCCACGCGTTTCTATGATCTGCCCGCCGCGCGCGGCCTGCTCCCATGAACGACCCACGGATCGTCGCACTCGACGCCATCGACGTCCGCTTCCCGACCTCCGACGGCGCCGACGGGTCGGACGCGATGCATCCCGACCCCGACTACTCGGCGGCCTACGTCACGCTGCGCACCGACGCGCCGGGGCTCGAGGGCCACGGCCTGGCATTCACGATCGGGCGCGGCAACGAGCTGTGCGTGGAGTGCGCGAAGGCGCTCGCGCCGATCGTCGTCGGGCGGCGACTCTCCGAGATCACGGGCGACTTCGCCGGCTTCTGGCGGCGCCTGACGTCGGACTCGCAGCTCCGCTGGATCGGCCCCGAGAAGGGACTCATCCACCTGGCCACCGCGGCGATCGTCAACGCGCTGTGGGACCTGTGGGCGAAGGCCGAGGGCAAGCCGCTCTGGCGCCTGGTCTGCGACCTCACGCCGGAGCAGTTCGTCTCGACGATCGACTTCCGCTACCTGACCGACGCGCTGACGCCGGAGCAGGCGATCGAGATGCTGCGCGCCAAGGCGCCGCACAAGGCCGCGCGCATCCGTGAACTGGAGTCGCGCGGCTACCCCGCGTACACGACCAGCGCCGGATGGCTGGGCTACTCCGACGAGAAGATCCGCCGCCTTTGCCGCGAGGGCATCGCCGCGGGCTGGAACCACTTCAAGCTGAAGGTCGGCGCGGACCTGGCCGACGACCGCCGCCGCCTGGCCGTGGTGCGGCAGGAGATCGGCCCCGCGCGCAAGCTGATGGTCGACGCGAACCAGCGGTGGGACGTGCCGCAGGCCATCGAGTGGATGCGGCACCTGGCCGAGTTCGACCCGTGGTGGATCGAGGAACCGACCTCGCCCGACGACGTGCTTGGCCACGCGGCGGTCGCCAAGGCGGTGGCGCCGATCGGCGTGGCCACCGGCGAGATGTGCCAGAACCGCGTGATCTTCAAGCAGCTGATGCAGGCGGGCGCCATCCGCTTCTGCCAGATCGATTCCTGCCGCCTGGGCGGCGTGAACGAGGTGCTGGCGGTGCTGCTCCTTGCCAGGCGCTTCGGCATCCCCGTCTGCCCGCACGCGGGCGGCGTCGGGCTGTGCGAGCACGTGAACCACCTGATCATGATCGACCACGTCTGCGTCGCCGGCAGCCTGGAGGGCCGCGTCGCGGAGTACGTCGACCACCTGCACGAGCACTTCGAGCACCCCTGCGTCGTCCGCAACGGTGCATACACGCTTCCCACCGCACCCGGATACTCCACCACCATGAAGCCAGCATCACTTGCGCAGTTCCGATTCCCCGACGGCCCCGTCTGGTCCGCGCGCCGCGCGGCAGGGAAGGGGGCGCGCCCGTGAGCGGCCGCCTGCACGGGAAGGTCGCGGTGGTCACCGCCGCCGCCGCCGGCATCGGTCGCGCCGCGGCGCTGGCGATGGCCCGCGAGGGTGCACGTGTCTGGGCCACGGACGTGGACCGTGCGGGGCTGGATGCACTGCGCGCCGCCGACGCGCGCATCGAGGTCGCGGAGCTCGACGTGCGCAGCGACGCCGCGTGGCAGGCGCTGGTGGCGCGCACGGGCCCCGTCGACGTCCTCTTCAACTGCGCAGGCATCGTCCACGGCGGCACGGTGCTCGACTGCACCGACGCCGACTGGGACCTGGCGTTCGAGCTGAACGTCAAGTCGATGATGCGCGGCATCCGCGCGGTGCTGCCCGGCATGGTGGCGCGCGGGCGCGGCAGCATCGTGAACATGAGCAGCGTGGCGTCCAGCGTGAAGGGCGCGCCGAACCGCTTCATCTACGGCACCACCAAGGCCGCGGTGATCGGCCTGACCAAGGCGGTCAGCGCGGACTTCCTGCCGAAGGGCGTGCGCTGCAACGCGATCTGCCCGGGCACCGTCGACACGCCCAGCCTGCGTGGCCGCGTCGCGGCGCAGGGCGATGCCGAGGCCGCGATGAAGGCGTTCGTCGCCCGGCAGCCGGTCGGGCGGCTGGGCACGGCCGAGGAGATCGCGGCGCTGGTCGTGCACCTGGCGTCCGACGAATCGGGCTACACCAGCGGCACCACGCACGTGATCGACGGGGGGTGGAGCACGTGAAGCTGCTTCGCTACGGCCCGGCCGGCGCCGAGAAGCCCGGCATCCTGGACGCGGGCGGCACGGTGCGGTCGCTCGCGGGCATCGTCCCCGACTGGTCCGGCGAGTGGCTCTCCGACGCCGCGCTGGCGCGCGTCCGCGCGATCGACCCCGCCACGCTCCCGGCCGCGCCGGCGGGCGCGCGCATCGGCGCGTGCGTCGGGCACGTGCCGAAGTTCATCTGCATCGGCCTGAACTACGCCGACCACGCCGCCGAGACCGGCGCCGCGGTCCCGGTGGAGCCGGTCCTCTTCTGCAAGGCGACGTCCGCGGTCTGCGGGCCAGACGACGACGTCGTGATCCCGCGCGGGTCGCAGAAGACCGACTGGGAGGTCGAGCTGGGCGTGGTCATCGGCCGCGCCGCGCGCTACGTGCCCGAGGAGCGTGCGCTGGAGCACGTCGCCGGCTACTGCGTCGTCAACGACCTGTCCGAGCGCGCGCACCAGCTGGAATCGACCGGCCAGTGGTTCAAGGGCAAGAGCCACGACACGTTCGGCCCGATCGGCCCGTGGCTGGTCACGCGCGACGAGGTCCCCGACCCGCAGGCGCTGCGGCTCTGGCTGGAGGTGGACGGCCACCGCTACCAGGACGGCAGCACGCGCACGATGGTGCACGGCGTGGCGAAGCTTGTCAGCTACCTCTCGAACTTCTGCACGCTGGTGCCGGGCGACGTCATCTCGACGGGCACCCCGCCGGGCGTGGGCCTGGGGCAGTAGCCGCCCGTCTACCTGCGCGCGGGCCAGGTGATGCGGCTGGGGATCGACGGCCTGGGCGTGCAGCGGCAACGGACCGTCGCCGAGCCCGGCGCCGCGCTGCGCTAGCCTCCGCGGCATGCAGGCCCCCGAACGCGTGGACAACTGGATCGACGGCGCGCCGCGCGCGGCCGCCCTGGGCGCGACGATGCCCGTGGTGGACCCCGCGACCGGCGACGTGATCGGCCGGCTGGCCGCCGCCGGCGCCGCGGACGTGGACGCCG
>JBEIFT010000150.1:0-7104 GCA_040382255.1 Phycisphaeraceae bacterium | reverse complement strand
TCGCGCACCACGGCAAAGGCCGGGGCCACCGCATCGGCAGGGCGGCCGTTCCGCAGCATCCACTCGGCCTGCGCGGCCGCGGCCAGCGCGCCGTCCGCGCACGGCGGCGCACCGGCCCACGCCTTCCATGCCGCCGCGAGCGGTTCCGCGGCCAGTTCCCAGTCGCCGCGCTGGATGCGCGTGCGCGCGCGCCAGAGCGCATTGCCCGCATCGCGCCACATGCGCGCACTTTCGCCCAGCGCGGCGCCCTCGACGCCGCGCACCTCGCTCCAGGCCACCTGCACCGCCCGGTCCGATCCGTCGACGCGCACCTCGACCCCCGCCGGCCCAAGCACGCGCACGTCGCCCGTGACGGCCGACGCGGTGCCGTGGCGGCGCACGGTGCCCTGGTCGGCATCGGTCGCCGCGGCGCACGCCAGCGCGCACGCCGCCGCCAGCAGCGCACGGATCATCGCGGCGCCCCCGCCCCGCGCCCGCGCGGACGCACCTCGCGGAACTCGCCGCCGGAGTCCTGGGCCACCTCGCGCAGGCGCGCGGCGCCGGCCTCGTCTCCGAACGCGATCGAGTTGATCGTCACCTTCTTGCCGCGCGCGTTCAGGCGCCGGATCTCGGTGGCGCAGCCCTCGGGGATCTCGCCGTCCGAGAGGAAGAAGATCACGTCGGGACGCATGTCCAGCGCATACACCTGGCGGAACGCGGGAATCGGGTTCGTGCCGCCCGAGGGCCCGACGTCGCCCAGCCACCGTGCCAGCCGCTTGAGCAGCGTGCCCTTCACGCGCTCCCACCGGTCGCTGAACGCGAACGGCTCGGACGTGTCGTAGAAGACGACGTAGACGCTCGCGTAGTCGGGCAGCGCGGCGATCGCGCGGCGCAGCTCCTCCTTCGCCTCGGTCAGCCGACCCTCGGCGGACATCGACCCGCTCTTGTCGACGACGAACGCGAAGCGCATGCCGCGCCCGCCGACGCCGAAGAACGTCGTTCCGCCGATCCCGCTTCCGAGCCCCGTGCCGGTGCCGGATCCGCCGCCCGAGCCGCCGCCGTCACCGCCGTTCCCGCCACCGCCGGCACCGCTGCCAACGCCGCCGCCGCCGAGCGGCCCGCCCTCGGCCAGCCCCGTGCCTTCCGTCGCACCGCCCTCGAGCGGCGCGGACGCGACGGGCTCGTCCGTGGCCGCCGCGGAGCGGTCGTCGACCGCGGGCCCCTCGGGCCGGCCGCCTCCGGCATCCGATTCGCCCAGCGCCACGCCGCCGTCGTCGCCGACCACCGCCAGCTCGACCAGCGACTCGCGCGCGGCCGGCGCCCCGGGCCGCGAGACGTGCGTCATCGCCAGCCAGGCGACCACCGCGGCGTGCACCGGCAGGCTCAGCGCGAAGCCGATCGCGAGCCATCGCAGGCCGACGCGCCAGCCCGTGCTCGGGGCGGCCGTCGGGGGCGTGGTTGCCGGGGCTGCCGTGGGGTCGGCGGGCACTCCCGGATGGTAGAGGCGCGGTCCCGCAATCGAACCGTGCCCGCGGCCACGGACCCGGCCGGGCGGCGCGTTTCCCGCTGCACCGCGCGCACCCCGACCGCACCGCTTCCTCTCTACCATGGGGCTCCCGGAGCCCGTCGGCGCCGGACATGGAGGTCCAGTGGCCAAGCGATTCGAGCGAGTGATCCTGAAGGTGAGCGGCGAGAGCCTGTCGAAGCCCGGCGAGCTGGGCATCGATCCCGGCGCCCTGGACCTGCTGGCCGAGGAGATCGCCGACGCCTACCGGCATGCAAGCCCGGTGCAGCTGGCCGTGGTCGTGGGCGGCGGCAACATCATCCGCGGCGCCCGCCTGGCCGAGGCCGGCACCATCGACCAGTCCACCGCCGACTACATGGGCATGCTGGGCACCGTGATCAACGGCGTGGCGCTCAAGGAGGCGCTGGCGCACAAGGGCGTCGAGGCGCGCGTCATGAGCGCGATCAACCTGCCCGCCGTCGCCGAGCCGTTCATCCGCGCCCGCGCGCTGCGGCACCTGGAGAAGGGCCGCGTCGTGATACTGGTCGCCGGCACCGGCAACCCGTTCTTCACCACCGACACCTGCGCCAGCCTGCGCGGCATCGAGCTGGGCGCCCAGGCGATCCTGAAGGCCACGAAGGTCGACGGCATCTACACCGCCGACCCGAAGAAGGACCCCGCCGCCACCCGCTACGAGCGCCTGACCTTCGCGCAGGCCATCGAGAAGCAGCTGGCCGTCATGGACCTGACCGCGCTCACCATGTGCATGGAGCACGAGGTGCCGGTCGTCGTCTTCGACTTCCGGAAGTCCGGCAACATCCAGCGCGTGCTGAACGGCGATTCGTCGGTCGGCACCGTCGTCACCAACTGAACCCCACGACCAGCAAGGAGCAGCAGCCATGGACATCGACACCGTCCTCCTCGAGACCGAAGACCGCATGAACACAGGCGTCGATTACCTGCAGCGCGAACTGCGCGGCGTGCGCACCGGCCGCGCCACCTCGGCGCTGGTCGAGTACGTGAAGGTCGACTACTACGGCTCCAGCACCGACCTGCGCGAGCTGGCGGCGATCAACGTCGCCGACGCCACCACGCTGCTGGTCAAGCCGTTCGACCCGGGCAGCAAGGCCGAGATCATCCGCGCGATCGAGTCCGCCGGCATCGGCGTGCGCGCCGTGGCAGAGGGCAGCGCGATCCGCGTCTCCGTGCCCGCTCCCAGCGCCGACCGCCGCAAGCAGCTGGTGACCCAGGTCAAGAAGATGTCCGAGGAGTCGAAGGTCGTCGTGCGCAACGAGCGCCGCGACGCCAACAAGGCGATCGACGCGCTGCTGGCCGACAAGAAGGCCGGCGTCACCGAGGACCAGGCCGAGGGCGCCAAGGAGTCGATCGACGAGCTGACGAAGAGGTTCACCGCCAAGATCGAGGAACTCGCCGAGAAGAAGGTCGCCGAGGTCGAGGAGATCTGAGCGAGCCACGCCCGCAGCGAGCGCCGCGGCCGCGGGGCGCGGCGCCGGAAGGTGCCCCCCAATGCGACCCCACACGACGACCGCCGCCATCGCCACGATCGCCGCCGCCACGCTTGCGGCGGCCCTCGCCTCCTGCAGCACCGCGCCAGGGGCCGCTGCCCCCGCGGGCGCGCAGGAACACGAGCTTGACACCGTGCTGCAGGGCCTCCGCACCGCGCCGCCCGCGGCGCCGGCGCGAGATCTGCCGGAGACCCTGGTCGACCGCGACAACGTCGTCGTCGACCGCTCGTGCCGCCTGCGCTTCGCGGGCCCGGTCGCCGACGCGGACGGCAACGGCGTGGTGCACGTCACCGCGCCGAACATCACCGTCGACCTGGGCGGCGGCACGCTCGCGGGCTGCGCCGAGGGCACCGCGCCGGACGCGATGGCCGGCACCGGCATCCGCATCACGGCACCGGGCGTGTTCCTGACGAACGGCGCGGTGCGCGGCTTCAAGGTGGCGGTGCACGCCAGCGGCTGCGACGGCGCCACGTTCACGCAGCTGGACCTGGCCGGCAACTGGGGCGCACGGCTCCTGAGCGCCCCGCGCGCGGAGGACGAGCGCGACTGGCTCTGGCCGCACGCGAACGACAAGTCCGAGTGGCGCACCAACTACGGCGCCGCGCTGTGCGTCGAGCGTGCGAAGGACGTGCTGGTCCAGGGCGTGCGCGCCCGCGGCGGGCAGAACGGGATCGTCCTCGACCGCGTCGAGCGCTCCGCCGTGCTCGAGAGCGACTGCTCGTTCCTCTCGGGCTGGGGCCTGGCCATGTGGCGAAGCAGCCGGAACCTGGTGGCGCGCAACGCGTTCGACTTCTGCGTCCGCGGCTACAGCCACGGCCTCTACAACCGCGGCCAGGACTCGGCCGGCATCCTGTGCTTCGAGCAGTGCGCCGGCAACGCCTTCGCGCTGAACAGCGCCACGCACTGCGGCGACGGCTTCTTCGGATTCGCCGGCAAGGAGGCGATCGGCGAGGTCCCGCCGCCGGCCCCGTTCGCCGACGACGCCGCGCGCGAGGAGTGGTACCGCACGCACGTCGGCTCGAACCTGCTGCTCCGCAACGACTTCTCGTTCGCGGCGGCGCACGGCATGGAGATGACGTTCTCGCGCGAGGACCGCTACGTCGAGAACACCGTCGTCGGCGCCGGCATCTGCGGCCTCTGGGGCGGTTACTCGCAGCGCAGCCGCGTGGTCGGCAACCTGTTCTCGCGCTGCGGCGAGGCACCCTCCGGCAGCGAGCGCGGCGGCATCAACATCGAGCACGGCGGCAACTGGCTGATCCAGGGCAACACCTTCGAGAAGTCGCCCGTCGGCGTCCGGCTGTGGTGGGACGACGACGCCGCCCTGCTCGCGCTGCCGGGCGTGCGGGGCAACGGCTCCGCGAGCGGCGAGTGCGGCATCGTCGGCAACCGCTTCGACGGCGTCGCGACCGGCATCGAGCTGTCGGCCTCGAAGGGCATCACGCTGAAGGACAACGCGTTCACCGCCTGCGGCAAGCGCCTGGCCAGCGACGCCGCCTCGACGGTCACGGATGCCGGCGACGCCGCGGCGCCCGCACCGAAGCCCGGCACGAAGCCCGCGACGGCCGCGAACTCGAAGGAGTGGGACGCCGTGCTTGCGCGCCTGCCCGGCCGCATCAACCCCGTCGGCGCGCGCACCAACCTCGGCGGGCGCGAGGCCATCCAGATGGCGAGCTTCGGTCCGTTCGACTGGTCCGCGCCGCGCATGGAACTGGTCTACCGCACGCCCTCGCGGAACTGGTGGCGGACCTTCGGCACCGGACCGCTCGACAGCGTGGTCGCCAAGGGCACCGGGTTCCTGGCCACCGAACAGGACCCGAAGGTCAACTGCGTCGTCGTGCGCACCGAGGACGCCGAGGGCGTGCACGCCTACCAGCTGACCGTGGCGGCGAAGCCGGTCACGATCCTCGGGCCGCTGCTCACGTTCAAGGGCGCCGGCTCCGTCTCGAACGTCGGATGGACCATCAAGGCGTTCGCGTACGAGGGCACCGTGCCCGATTCCGCGGCCGACTTCGCAGCGCTGGCGGCGAAGGGCGCGACGCAGTCGGAGATCGAGTCGCTGGACTTCCGGTTCGGCGGCGGCGGCCCCAGCACGCTGCGCAACTGGTGGAAGGTCAACCCGCTGGGCGAGGCGATCACCAAGGCCGGCCTCCCGAACGACCGCTTCGCCCTGCAGGCCACCGGCAAGCTGACGCTCACGCCGGGCTGCTGGCGCATCCGCACCCTCAGCGACGACGGCATCCGCGTGCGCGTGGACGGCGCCACCGTGATCGACCGCTGGAACCGGCACGTCCCCACCAAGGACGCCTGGGAGGTCACGGTGGACAAGGACCGCACGGTCAGCCTGGAGGTCGACTACTTCGAGATCGACGGCAACGCCTGCCTGAGCGTGCTGTTCGAGCCCTGCAAGGCCGTCGAGGTCTCCAAGTAGGATCCGACCCGTGCGCTGCCCCTACTGCGAACGCGACCGGGACAAGGTCACCGACAGCCGCCCCAGCGAGTCGGGCGAGACCATCCGCCGCCGGCGCGAGTGCCTGGCGTGCGGCAAGCGCTTCACCACGTTCGAGCGGGTCGAGCGCACCGAGCGCCTGATGGTGGTGAAGAAGGACGGCACCCGCGTGCCGTTCGACCCGGAGAACGTGATGAAGGGCGTCCTGGCCGCCTGCGGCAAGCGCCCCGTGCCGGCCTCCGAGAAGGAGCGGATCGCCCGCGAGGTCGAGGAGGAGATGCACCGCGAGTTCGACCGCGAGGTGCCCAGCCGCGTGATCGGCAAGCGCGTGGCCGACAAGCTGAAGTCGGTCGACCAGATCGCGTACATCCGCTTCGCCAGCGAGTACTACGAGTTCAGCACGGTCCGCGAGATCCAGCGCGAGATCGACGACCTGGCCGAGCGCCCCCCGCCGGCCCCCGGCCACCCCGACCTCTTCGGGGACTGAGCGGGTACCCTCCGGGCCCCATGCCCCGGATCACCCTGCCAGATGGCACCGTCAAGGAATTCGCCTCCCCCGTCACCGCGGCCGAGGTCGCCGCGTCGATCGGCGCGGGACTCGCCAAGGCCGCCATCGGCGCGCGCGTCGACGGCCACCTGTGCGACCTGTCCACGCGTCTCGAGAAGGACTGCGCGTTGGCCATCGTCACGCCGAAGAAGCGCGAGGGCGGCGCCGACCCGGACGGCCTGTTCCTGGTCCGCCACAGCACGGCGCACGTGATGGCCGAGGCGATCCAGCGCCTCTTCCCGCACGTGAAGCTGGTCTACGGTCCGCCGCTCGACACCGGCTTCTACTACGACATCAGCTTCGAGGGCGGCAAGGCGATCAGCACCGAAGACTTCGCCGCGATCGAGGCCGAGATGGCGAGGATCGTCGCCGAGAACCGCCCCTTCACGCGCTACGAGATGGCTGCGGCCGAGGGCATGCAGAAGCTGAAGACCGAGGGCAGCAAGTTCAAGCTGGACAACGCCGAGCGCGCCTGCGAGGCAGGCAGCACCACGCTCAGCTGGTACGCCACCGGCGCGCCGGGCAAGGACTGGGAGGACCTCTGCCGGGGCCCGCACGTGCCCGCCACGGGCAAGATCGGCGCCTTCAAGATCATGAGCCTGGCCAGCAGCTACTGGAAGGGCGACGAGAAGCTGGACCGCCTGACGCGCGTCTACGGCACCGCGTTCGCCACCAAGGAGGAACTGGCCGCGCACCTGGCGCAGCTGGACGAGGCCAAGAAGCGCGACCACCGCGTGCTGGGCAAGCAGCTGCGCCTGTTCCACATCGACGAGATGGTCGGCCAGGGCCTGATCCTGTGGACGCCGAACGGCAGCATCGTCCGCCAGGAGCTGCAGAACTTCATCAGCGATGAACTGCGCAAGCAGGGCTACACGCAGGTCTTCACGCCGCACATCGGCAAGCTGGACCTGTACCGCACGAGCGGCCACTTCCCCTACTACCGCGAGAGCCAGTACCCGCCGGTCATCGAGCACGACCAGCTGGCGTCGCTGGCGAAGGAGGGCTGCACCTGCGGCGAGCTGGCCAACCGGCTGGAGAAGGGCGAGATCGACGGCTACCTGCTGAAGCCGATGAACTGCCCGCACCACATCCGCATCTTCGC
>JBEIFT010000149.1:0-7131 GCA_040382255.1 Phycisphaeraceae bacterium | reverse complement strand
GGCCGCCGAGGCAGGGCGTGGTCACCGCGGCCTCCGCGAGCCTTGGCCCCCGCCACCGCGCACGTCCTCGCTCCACCAGGTTCCGCGCGTCATCGGGGTCGGCTGGCTCGGCACATGGAGCGCCCCCGGCCGAATCGGACCGGGGTACGCGTGCCTCGCGGCCTCGTACGTCGCTGCGGAGGGGGCCAATGCTCGCTGCGGGCGCTCGCCGGTGGACGTTCCAATTGCAATCGTCGTGCTGCCATTGCAGCACGACGACATGTCCGCAGGCATCCAGAGCCGAGCACGGACCGGAGGGGGCCTCATCAAGCGAGTTGTCCCCGTCGGCGCCATTGCGCCGGCGGGGAAGTGTCTGAGCGACTGAGGCCCCCTTCGGTCCGCGCGCATGGCGACCAGGGGCCTTGCGCATGGCGACCAGGTGCCTTCCGCATGCCGACCAGGTGCCTTGCCGTCCCCGCCGCCCAAATCCGCCCCGGGTTATCCCGAACCCAATTTCCGCATGCGTGCGACGAAGTCGGCGACCGCGGCGGGGTCGGCGGGCGGTCGTTCGCCGCGCTCGACGGCGCGGTACCAGTCGGCGACGCTCCAGGCGGCGGTGCCCGGCTCGGAATCGAAGCGCGGGATCAGGTGCACGTGGAGGTGCGGCGCACCCTGGCCGAAGGCGATCGCGTACACGCGGTCGCAGCCGGTGAGGGTGCGCACGGCGCGGGAGACGCGCCGGAGCATCGGGCCGAGTTCCGCGGCTTCACGGTCGGTGAGGTCGGCAGGGCCCTGGACGTGACGCACCGTGCCCAGGAACGTCCAACCGACGAGCGGCGCCGGCGCCAGGTGGTGGCGGACCACCCACGTGTCGTCGCGCCAGCACTCCATGGCGGCGAACGACTCGTCGAACCCCGGGCCCGAGCGGTCCTGGATGCGGCAGATGTCGCAGGGACGCGCGGCGGGCGCGGTCACTTGGTCCCCTCGGGGCCGCCGTCCGTCAGGTACTTCGTGCGGATCGCCTGCTCCAGGTCCACGCCCGAGATGTTCGCCAGCGTGGCAAGCCACGCGATCACGTCGGCGAACTCCTCCTCGAGGTTGGCGCGGTCGGGCTTGCCCTTCTCCAGGTTGCCCAGCGCGTGCGCCAGCTCGCCCACTTCCTCGACGAACCACAGGTACGTCTTGGCGGGGCCGCGGGCGCTGTCGGTCGCGTAGTAGCGGTCGCGGATGAGCTGCTGGAAATCGCGCAGCGTCATCGGGGTCGGCGGGTGCTCCACGTGCGTCTCCGTCTGCAAGGCTGAAACGTCCTCGGCGGGTCTCGAACCCACAACCTCCGCCTTCGGAGGGCGGCGCTCTATCCAATTGAGCTACGAGGACAGCTCAGCCGGGGAGGATAGCGCCGGAACGCACCACGCGCCCGCGCACCTATGCTCCCCGCCCCGTGACCGCGCCCGCTGCCGAACACCCACGCGCCGACAACGCTGCACCGAAGGCCGCGCCGCTGTGGGCGATCCTCGCCGTGACGTGGGTGAACTCGCTTGGCAGCGGCATCCTGTGGTCGGGCATCCCGTTCGTCACCGCCGACCAGTACGGCTTCACCGAGCGCCAGAACCTGGCGCTGGCGATCGCCGAGAGCGTGATCTACGTCGCGGTGGCGCTCGCCTCGGGCCGCATGGTGCGCTGGCTCGGCACGCGCATGGGGCTGACGCCGCGCGGATGGCTGGCGCTGGTGTTCGCGCTGCAGGCTGCCGGATCGCTGCTGGCGCTCGCGGGGCTCGCGGGCGTGATCGCGGCGGCGTGCATCATCAGCGCGATCGGCGCAGCGCTCTGGCCGGTCATGGAGAGCTACGTCTCGAGCGGACGCCACGGCAGCGCGATGCGCCGGGCACTGGGCAGCTTCAACGTGACCTGGATGTCCGCAACGGGTGCTGCGCTGCTGGTGATGGCGCCGCTCATGGCAACCGACCGGCCCGGCCTGGTGCTCCTGGTGCTGCTGCCGGTCTCGCTGGCCTCGATCGCGCTGCTGCGCTGGTTCCCCGCGGCCCCGGCACCGCACGCGCACGCCGACGCGCACACGCACGTCGCCCCGTCGTACCCGCACCTCCTGCGCGCCACGCGCTTCATCATCCCCGTCAGCTACGTCTTCATCTCGGTGCTGGGCCCCCTGCTCCCGTACATCCTGCGCGACCTGCAGCTGGACACCGGATGGCAGACGCCGCTCGCCAGCACGTGGATGTTCGCGCGCATGGGCACCGTCGTCGTGCTGGCGCTGGCCAGCTTCTGGCACGGACGCTGGGGCGCGCTGGCGCTCGGCGTCGCGCTGCTCGCGGGCGGGTTCGCGGCGATCGTGCTGGCGCCATCCGTCCCGCTGGTCGTCGCAGGCCTGGCCTGTTTCGGCGTAGGCCACGGAATCCTCTACTACGCCAGCCTGTACTACGCGATGGCCGTCGGCAGCGCGGACGTCGACGCCGGCGGCACCTTCGAGGCCCTGATCGGCGTGGGCTACGTGATCGGGCCGCTGGCGGGCCTGGCTGCAAGCGGGGCGGAGACCGGGCTGGTCGGCGCGGTGTGGGCGGTGGCCGGCGCGGGAGCCGTGCCCGCGATCGGCGCGTGGCTCCGCTGGCGCGCCCTGCGTGGTAGCGTCCCCGCGCGCCACGGGCAGGCAACGCCCCCGTCACACCGACCGTGATCGTCCCGATCGCCATCCTCGTCACGCTGATCGTCCTCCACGCGTTCGTGGCGGCCAGCGAGCTTGCGATCATGACGTCCAGGCCGACGCGCCTGCAGGCGATGGCCGACCGCGGGGTCCGCGGCGCCCGGCACGCGCTGATGCTCTCCCGGGACTCGTCGCGGATGCTCTCGACGGTGCACCTGATCATGACGATGACCGCCATCGTCGAGGGCGCCTACGGCGAACGCATGCTGGCGCACGAGCTGGAGTCGTGGCTGCACGAGTGGCCAGCCATCGCGGAGCACGCCGAGACCGTCTCGTTCGTCGTGGTGATCACCACGCTCTCCTACCTGCTCCTGGTGATCGGCGAACTGGTCCCGAAGCAACTGGGCATCGCCCACCCGGAGCGCGTGGCCACCCTGACCGCGCCCTGGCTGTGGTTCCTCTCGCGCCTGGCCGGCATCCCGGTGCGCATCCTGGCGGCATCGACCGACGGGCTGTGCAAGCTGCTGGGCATCCGCCCGCGCAGCGAGGACGTCAGCGAGGAGGACGTCAAGGCGATGGTCGCCCAGGGCACGAGCGCCGGCGTCTTCGACCCGATCGAGCAAGGGATCTTCGAGCGCGCCCTGCGCGTGGGCGACATGACCGCCCGCAGCCTGATGGTGCCGCGCCGGCAGATCACGTGGATCGACGAATCGATGCCCGCCGAGGACGTCCGCGTCCTGGTCGGCACCGCGCCGTTCAGCCATTTCCCGGTCTGCCGCGGCTCGATCGACCGCCTGGCGGGCGTGGTGCACGTCAAGGACCTGATCGCCTACGGCCTGCTGGCCGGCGCGGACTTCAAGGTCTCGGCGGTGATGCGCGAACCCGTCTACGTGCCGGAGACCATGCCGGCACTCAAGCTGCTGGACCTGTTCCAGCGCGCCCGCACGCGGATCGCGTTCGTGGTGGACGAGCACGGCGGCCTGGAGGGCCTGGTAACCGCCAACGACCTGGTGCAGGCGATCGTCGGCGACCTGAGCCGCGTGGGCGAGGAGGAGCTGCCGCGCGCCACACGACGTGACGACGGCTCATGGCTGGTCGACGGCCGATTGCCGACGCCCGAGCTCCTGCAGACGCTGGGTCTGGACGCCACCGCGGCCGATGAGCTGCCCGACGTCGCCACCGCCGCTGGGCTGCTGATGGTGCTGATCGGCAGGCTGCCGGGCACCGGCGACCACGTCGACTGGAACGGCTGGCGCTTCGAGGTCGTCGATCTCGACGGCACGCGCCTGGACAAGCTCCTGGTCAGCCCTCGTCCGGCAGCGCCTTCCCGCTGAACGCCGCCAGCGCCGCCAGCGCGCCCGCGCGCGCGGCCGCATGGTCGACGATCGGGCGCGGGTACGTCACGCCGAGATCCACGCCCGCCTGAACCAGCACCAGCGGCGGCGCCTCCCAAGGCGCGTGCAGCGCGTCATCCGGCAGCTTCGCCAGTTCCGGCACCCAGCGGCGGATGTAGGCGCCAGCCTCGTCGAACTTCTGTCCCTGCGTGACCGGGTTGAAGATGCGGAAGTACGGCGCGGCATCGGCACCGCACCCCCCCGCCCACTGCCAGCCCAGCGAGTTGTTCGCCAGGTCGGCGTCGACGAGGGTATCCCAGAACCAAGAGGCGCCCTCGTTCCACGAGATGAGCAGGTGCTTGACCAGGAAGCTGGCGACCACCATGCGCACGCGGTTGTGCATCCAGCCGGTGTGCCAGAGCTCGCGCATGCCGGCGTCGACCAGTGGGTAGCCCGTGCGGCCGCGCTGCCATGCGCGCAGCGCCGCGGGGTCGGTCCGCCACGGGAACCGCTTGAACTCGGCTCGCAGCGGTTCGTCGGCCGTGCGCGGGAAGTTCGCCAGCACGTGGTGCGCGAACTCGCGCCAGCCGAGCTCGGCAAGGAACTTGTCCGCGCTGCGGCGGAAGGCGTCGTCGCCATGCTGCATCACGTCGGCCACGGCGTGCCACGCCTGCCGCGGGCCGATCTCGCCGAAGTGCAGGTGCGGCGAAAGCCGCGACGTGTCCGGCCGCACGGGGAAATCGCGGCCTTCCGCGTAGCGCCCGACCGCACCGGCCAGGAACGTCTTCAGCCGCGCCGCGGCACCTGCCTCGCCCGGGTTCCACTCGACAGCCAGGCCCGCATCCCATGGAATCGCCGGACGCAGGCCAAGCGACTCGATCGTGACGCCCCCGGGCACGCGTGCCGGGGCGCGCAGCGCCTTCGGTGCGGGATGCGGCTGCTCCGGCACGCGGATCGCACGGCACGCCTTCCAGAACGGCGTGAACACCTTGTACGGCATGCCGCTGCCGGTGCGCGGTTCGTGCGGCTCGTACAGGAGCGCCGAGTTGAAGCTGGCGTGCGCGACACCGGCGGCCTCGAGCGCGTCGATCAGCTGCTCTTCCTGGCGCACCGCGGCCGGCTCGTAGCGCCGCGACCAGTGCACGCGCGTCGCACCGCATTCGCGCGCAAGTTCGGGCAGCGCCTTCACGGGATCCCCGGCTCGCACCAGGAGCGGCGATCCAAGTGCCCCCAACTGCGCGGCCAGCGCGCGGAGCGACCGGTCCAGCCACCATCGCGTGGCGCCGCCGGGTTCCCAGTGACCGTCGGAGTCCGGGTGCCAGAGGAAGACCGGCAGCACGGGACCTGCCTCCGCGGCGGCCAGCAACGCCGGATGGTCCGCGGTACGCAGGTCCTGACGGAACCAGACGATCGTCGTCACTCGAACCTCCCGGTCTCGAAGCGGAACGCCGCATCGAGCGTCGGCACCGCCCACTGGAACCCGGCCGCGCGCAGCCGCTCCGGCGCGACGAACGCGCCCTCCAGCAGCAGGCGTTCGCCCATCTCGCCGAACATCGCCTTCACGGCCATCGCCGGCAGCGGCGTGCATGCGGGGCGCCCCAGGACCGCGCCCAGCTCGCGCCCGAAGTCGCGGTTGGAGCACGCCGACGGCGCGACAGCGTTCACCGCGCCCTCCAGTCGCCCCGCGATCGCCCAGCGCAGCACGCCCAGCAGGTCGTCCAGGTCGATCCAGCTCATCCCCTGCTCGCCGCTGCCCACCGGGCCGCCCATCCCCATGCGGAACGGGGTCAGCAGCTTCGCGAGCGCACCGCCGCGCGCGCTCAGGACGACGCCGATCCGCACGTGGACCACCCGGATGCCCGCATCGCGCGCCGCGTCCGCCGCACGCTCCCAGGCCTCGCAGGTCTCGGCCAGGAATCCGTCGCCGCGGGACGACGACTCATCCACCGCGCCCGGGCCGGGACGATTGCCGTAGTAACCGATCGCGCTGGCGCACACCAGGATCTTCGGCTTGCGCTGCAGCCCCGCCAGCGTGCGGGCGAGCGCCGCGGTGCCGTCGACACGGCTCGCGACGATCTCCTGCTTGCGCGCGTCGGTCCAGCGTCCGTCCGCGATGCCGGCGCCGGCCAGGTGCACGACCGCGTCCAGCCCCTCGAGCGCCTTCGCGTCGAACGTCCCGCCGCGGGCATCCCACGCGACGTCGCCGCGCGCGGCATCCGCCTTCCCGCGCACGATCCGCCGCACGTCGTGGCCGGCGGTCGTCAGGAACGGCACCAGCGCGCCGCCCACCAGGCCGTTGGCGCCGCTCACCGCCACGTGCAGGCGTTCGCCCAGGAACGGCCGGTGGTGGAGCATGTCGTGGTGCATGCGCGCATGGCGCCAGCGGAACATGCGCTGCAGGTCGCGTTCGACGGTGCGGCCGCCCAGCGCACGCCCGAGCACGCCGCCCGGCAGCTCGTACTGCACGCGGTCCTCGAGCAGGCTGGACGCATCGCCATCGGGCAGGAACGAGTGGCGGTGGTGCCACGAAGCGAACGGACCACGCTCCTGCGTGTCCTCGAACGACTGCCCCGGCCGCACGTCGTGGTGCCGCGCGACCCACTCGATCCACGTGCCGAACTTCCGCACGCGGAAGCGCGCGACGGCGCCGTCGACGATCGCCACCGGGCGCTCGAGCACCTCGGCCTCCTCCCATGGCGGGAGCAGCCGGTCGATCGCGCCGGGGCGGAAGTGCCAGTCGGCCAGGAAGCCGACGGGCACGGGCATGACGCTGCTTCGGACGAGGACTGCCATGGGCGTGGTCTACCTGCTGGGGCGCATGAAGGTCGGCGAGGGCTCCAGCCGCTCGCCCCGGACCAGGACGTCGCGCACGTGCACGAACGTGTCGGAATCACGGGAACGTTCCTCGGGCGCGCGGCGGCGCAGCGATGCGAGCACCTGCGCCATGCGCGGATTCGTCCGCAGCACGGGCTCGTGGCGCGCGAGGAACGCCCAGTAGAGGCGCGTCAACGGGCACGTGCGCCCGGGCGTGAACGCGCAGCCGTCGCAGCAATCGCCCATGCGGTCGATGTAGGCGGCACCGGCGACGTACGGCTTCGTCGTCATCACGCCGCCCGCCGCGAACGTGGCCATGCCGAGCACGTTGGGCTCCACGACCCAGTC
>JBEIFT010000148.1:0-7272 GCA_040382255.1 Phycisphaeraceae bacterium | reverse complement strand
GGCGCGTGCCAGCGACGCGCAGGCCGCGGGCGGCGCAGCGCCGACCGATGCCGCGCAGGCGGCCGCCGGCAACGCCGCGGTCGGGTTCCAGGAGCGTGACGCCTCGACCGCCGCGACCGCGAACGCGCGGGCGACGACCATGGACGACTTCCGCCCCGACCCCAACCACAATTTCGACGGCTCGCCCCGCGGCGCCTTCGCGCGCGGCGAGACCAACTACGCCGACCGCAGCGAGGGCCTGCAGCCGGGGAACGCCGGTCAGCCGGCCTCGGCGTACTCGCGCGGCGGTGCGTGGAACGGCGCGGGCTTCGACCGGCGCGACGGCTACGGCAGCGCGCCGATGCCCCAGCAGCAGGCCGGCGGCGGCCAAGGCGGCTACGCCCAGGGCTACCAGGGCTGGACGAACGGCCAGCGCGGCTACGGCCAATCGAGCGGCTACACGGGCGCGCGCGGCGTCACGCAGCCGGTGGACGACGGCTACTCGAACTACGAGGGCGGCGGCTACTCGAACTACGAAGGCGGCGGCTACGCGGGCGCCGGCGGCGGCGACACGTACTCGAACTACGAGCACGGCGGCGGCGGCGTGAGCGGCTACACCGGCGGGCTGCTGAACAACACCAGCGGCCCCGCGCGCAGCGGCTACACCGGCGGCGGCGGCAGCCTGAACTTCAGCATGTTCGGCTACGGGATGACCGGCGGCATGAACCCGCACGTCAACTGGATGGGCATGTGGCCGGGCGGCTGGGGCGGCTACGGCTACGGCGGCGGCTGCTACGGCGGCTACTACGGGCGCAACGCCAACGGCGCGATGCGCGTCAACAACGTGCGCCGCTGAGGCGCGTGATCGGCGCGGCGGCCGCGGCGATCGGGCGACCGGCCCCGCGCAGGCTCAGGCCAGCAGCCCGCCGACCACGTCGCCCTTGACGTCGGTCAGGCGGTAGTCGCGGCCCTGCGAGCGGTACGTCAGGCGCTTGTGGTCGATGCCCAGGAGGTGCAGCAGCGTCGCGTGCAGGTCGTGCACCTCGACGGGGTTCTCGACGATGTTGTACGAGTAGTCGTCGGTCTTGCCGTAGCTGATGCCGGGCTTCACGCCACCGCCCGCCATCCACAGCGTGAAGCAGCGAGGGTGGTGGTCGCGGCCGTAGTTGTCGCGGGTCAGCTGGCCCTGGCTGTACACGGTGCGGCCGAACTCGCCGCTCCAGAGCACCAGCGTGTCGTCCAGCATGCCCCGCTGCTTCAGGTCCTTGACCAGCGCGGCCTGCGCGCGGTCCACCGCGCCGCACTGCGCGCGCAGCTCCGACGGCAGGTTGTTGTGCTGGTCCCAGCCGCGCATGTAGAGCTGCACGAAGCGGACGTCGCGCTCGGCCAGGCGGCGCGCCAGCAGGCAGTTCGCGGCGAAGCTGCCGGGCTTGTGGACGTCGGGGCCGTACATCTCGAGCGTCGCGGGGCTCTCGTCGCGGAAGTCCGTGAGGTCGGGCACCGACATCTGCATGCGGTACGCCATCTCGTGCTGCGCGATGCGGGTGCGCGTCTCGGGGTCCAGCGAGTGCGCGAACTCCTCCTCGTTCAGCCGGTCGACCAGGTCCAGCATGCGCCGGCGGTCCTCGCGGCTGACGCCGTCGGGGTCGCGCAGGTTGAGCACGGCGTCGCGCCCGGCGCGCAGGCGGCAGCCCTGGTGCTCGCTGGGCAGGAAGCCGCTGCCCCAGAACCGCGCGCTGAGGGCCTGCATGTTGCCCGGTCCCTGCGTGATCATCACCACGAAGGTGGGCAGGTTCGCGTTCATGCTGCCCAGGCCGTAGCTCATCCAGCTGCCGAAGCTGGCGCGGCCGGGCTGCTCGGTGCCCGTCTGGAAGAACGTGATGCCGGGCTCGTGGTTGATCGCCTGCGTGTGCATCGAGTGCACGAAGCACAGGTCCTTCGCCACGGACCCGGTGTGCGGGACCAGCTCGGAGAGGTGGATCCCGCCCTCGTTGTTGTCGTAGCGGTCGAAGCGGAACTTGGTGGGCGCCACCGGGAAGCGGCTCTGGCCGCTCGTCATGGTGGTGATGCGCTGGCCGTTGCGGATCGAGTCGGGCAGGTCCTCGTTGAAGCGCGCCTGCAGCTGGGGCTTGTAGTCGTAGAGGTCCAGCTGGCTGGGTGCGCCCTCCATGTGCATGTAGATGACGCGCTTGGCCTTGGGGGCGAAGTGCGGGCCGGGCAGGACGGGCGCGCCGGGGGCGGGAGCGGCACCGGCCGCGGCGGCGGGCGAGCCGTCGGCCGCCAGCACCGCGCGGCTGCCCAGCAGGTGGAACATCGCGGCCGTGCCCATGCCGGCGCCGATCGTGCGCGCGGCCGCGCCGAAGAAGCGCCGGCGCGTCAGGTTCAGGAGGTACTCCTCCAGGTGGTCGGCCGACGGGCGGTTGGGGTTCGGGCCTGGCACGGTGCTCAATCCTTCACGATGACGGGGTCGGATGCAAGGACCGCGTTGGCGATCATGGTCCAGGAAGCGAGTTCCGAGCGGTCAAGGTCCGCGGGGACGGGGCTTTCGCCCACCGAGAGCAGCTTTCCGGCGTCCTCGGCGCCGGGGCCGGCCCAGCGGGTGCGCTCGGCGGCCAGGGTGGACTGCATGGCGTCCAGCGCGGCGGGCGTGGCGACGCTGCCGGTCGTGCGCAGCCACAGGCGCGCCAGGCGGGCGCGGTCGTCGCCGGGCTCGCGCAGGGTGCGTGCCGCGGCATTGCGCGCGGCCTCGACGAACTGCGGGTCGTTCCAGAGCACCAGCGCCTGCAGCGGCGTGTTCGTGGCGAAGCGGCGGACGGTGCAGAACTCGCGCGTCGGGGCGTCGAGCGCCAGCATCGAGGGCGGAGGCGAGGCGCGCTTCCAGTACGTGTAGAGGCTGCGGCGCCAGAGGTCGTCGCCCTTCCCCTGCTCGTAGCTGCGCGTGTTGCTCTGCAGCATGCTCGTCTCTTCCCAGAGGCCGGCCGGCTGGTAAGGCTTGACGCTCGGGCCGCCCAGCCGCTCCTTCAGGAGGCCGGCGACGTACAGCGCCTGGTCGCGGATCTGCTCGGCCGCCAGGCGCTGGCGCGGGAACCAGCCCAGCAGGCGGTCGTCGGGGTCGACGGCCGCCAGTTCGGGCCGGACCGCGGACGACTGGCGGTACGTGGCGCTGGTCACGATCTGACGCACCAGGCGCTGCAGGTCCCATCCGTGCTCGCGGAAGTCGACGGCCAGCCAGTCGAGCAGCTCGGGGTGCGTGGGCCATTCGCCCTGCAGGCCGAAGTCCTCGGTGGAGCGCACCAGGCCACGGCCGAAGAACTGCTCCCACAGGCGGTTGACCAGGACGCGGGCGGTGAGCGGGTTGGAGTCGCTGACCACCCATTCGGCCAAGCCAAGGCGGTTCGGGGCCGCGCCGGTTGGCAGGTTGCCCAGGACCTTCGGGATGGTGCGCTGCACGGGGCGGCTCTTGTCGGGCTGGTCATAGACGCCCCGCTTCATGACGAAGGTCTCGACGGGCATGGCCCGTTCCTTCATCACCATCGTGCGCGGCAGGCCGTCGGCGGCCTTCGCGCGCTCGGACTCGACGTTGGCAAGCTGGGCACTCAGCTCGCGGAAGCGCGGCGAGCGCTGGGCGCGCCACGCGTTGGTGGCGGTCTCGGCGACCTCGGCGCGAGCGGCGCCGGCCGGCAGCACCAGCGCCAGCGTGTCGCGCGGCGTGTCGGTCGGGCGCAGCTCCTCGCGGTGGAAGAATCCGCCGCTGCCGCCGGTGTTCACCACCTTGCAGACCAGCGCGTTCGCGCCGGCCTGCAGCGGGATCTTCACGTGCTCCTGGTCGCGCATCACGCCGCGGTCGATGCGGTGCTCGAAGACGCGCGTGCCGTTCACGAAGACCTGCAGGCCGTCGTCGCTGCCCAGCGCAAGTTCCAGCTCGCCGGGCGCGGCGGACCAGATCTCGCGCCCGACGAACTCGGCGTCGACGCCCTGTGCCAGGTTGACGGGGGCGTTCTCCAGTACGCCAGGGGCGAAGCGCCAGCGGAACTCGCCGTCCTGCTTGCTGCCCCAGACCTTCGACGGGTCGATGGCGCGGCTCTCCTCGGGGCCGAGCGTGGCGTCGTAGGCCTTGTTGCCGTCGTCGAACGGGAACGGGCCCGCGATGTGCCAGCGTCCCGTGGCGGGCGGCAGCGACGCGATGAAGGCGTCCGGCGCGGTGCCGGCCGTCAGCCGCACGCGGCCGAAGCTGTGCTGCGCGTAGGGCGACCGGTAGGTGAGCTTCACGCGCAGCTCGGTGCCGCCGGGGAAGCCGAACGGCCGGTCGGCCGCGAACATCGCCGCGCGCGGGCCGGGCTGGAAGTGTGCGCCCACCGCCCAGACGCGGCCGTCGGCGCGCAGTGCGTTGGCGACCGGGTAATCGCCGTCGCCCTGCTCGACATCGGCCCAGGCCCAGACCAGCGGAACGGCGACCTTTTTCGACGGGTCGGCGACGGACACGGCCTCGAGCCCGATCGCGTCCAGGATCGCGTTGCCGTTCGGCGCGCGGCCGACGCGGTCCTTCGTGCTCGGGTCGGTCAGCGCCTCCAGCGCCAGCATGCGCAGCCCCGTGGCGTCGGTGCGCAGCGTGATGGTCTGGACGTCGTTCGCGGGGTTCGCGCCCGAGGCCAGGATGCTGCCGTCGGGCTGGACCGTGAGGATGGTGCCCTCGGCGCTGGTGGCGGCGACGGGCTTCGTGGGCACCCAGGCGATGCTCGCCTCGCGCAGCTGCTTCGTGAACGCGGCCAGCTCCGCGCGCTCGGCGTCGCTCATCTGGGCGCGCTGCGCCTTCAGGTCGGCGACGGCCTTCTCGAGCGGCGCCAGGCGCGCGGCGTGCTCGGGCGTGGGGACGTCGATCGCAGGCTCGTGCGCGCGGTTCGCGTCGGGCACCTGGCTGTAGATGCCGGGCTGCTCCACCGAGTTGAAGTACGCCAGCAGGCCGTAGAAGTCCTCCTGCGTGACGGGGTCGAACTTGTGGTCGTGGCAGCGCGCGCACTGCAGCGTCAGGCCAAGGAATGCCGCGCCGAACGTGGCGGTGCGGTCGTTGGCGTACTCCAGCAGGTACTCCGCCTCGATCGCGCCGCCCTCGTCGCTGGTGACGTGCGCGCGGTTGAAGCCGCTGGCGACCTTCTGGTCGACGGTCGCGTCCGGGATCAGGTCGCCGGCCAGCTGCTCGACGATGAAGCGGTCGTAGGGCTTGTTGTCGCGGAACGCCTTGATGACCCATTCGCGCCACAGCCACATCTGGCGTCCGGCGTCCATGTGGATGCCGCTGGTGTCGGCGTAGCGCGCGACGTCCAGCCACGGCACGGCCATGCGCTCGGCGTAGCGGGTGCGGTACGGCTCCTGGGTCAGCAGGCGGTCGACCAGGCGCTCGTAGGCGTCGGCCCGCTCGTCGGCCATGAACGCGGTCGCCTCCTCGGGCGTCGGCGGCAGGCCGGTCAGGTCCAGGTAGACGCGGCGGCAGAGCGTGGCGCGGTCGGACTCGGCGCTGGGGTGCGCCCCCTGCCGCTCCAGGGTGGCAAGCACGAACCGGTCGATCTCGGTGCGCGGCCACGCGGCGTCCTTGACCGCCGGCGCGACGGCACGCTGCGGCGCGACGAACGCCCAGTGCTTCTCGTAACGCGCGCCCTCGGCGATCCACTGGCGCAGCAGCGCGGCCTCGGCGGCGGTCACGGCGTGCTTGCCGCTGTCCGGGGGCGGCATGACCTCGTCAGGCGCGGAGGAGGTGATGCGCTGCAGCAGCAGCGACTCGTCGGGCTTGCCCGGCACGATCGCGGCGCCGTCCTTGCGGGCGGCGGTGGCGTCCTCGAACGAGTCGAGCCGGAGCCCGGCCTTCTGCTTGGCCCGGTCGGGACCGTGGCACAGGAAGCAGCGGTCCGAGAGCAGCGGGCGGATGTCCCGCCCGTACCGGATGGCCGGCGCGGGCACGAGGGCAGCCCCGGCCGCCGGCTTCGGGGGGTCCCCCGCCAGGGCCGACGCGACACCCAGCGCCGCCGCCACCATGGCGACGGCACCACCGACGACCGCGCGCAGGGCGATCCGGGGGGGCATCCTGTCCTGCATACCCCCTCATTCTGCCCCGCGTTGCACGGCGGGGCGAAATTCGGTTCGGGATATCCCGAACCCCATTTCGGCTGTCGGACGGGAAGGCACCTGGTCGCCGTGCGAAAGGCACCTGGTCGCCATGCGCGCGGACCGAAGGGGCGCGACGACCACGCAACGTCCCACGCAACGCGCAGGACGACGCCACCGTCATTTGTCAGCGCGTTCCGCCGTTACCGCTGCTCGGTCTCGAGGTACGTGTACCCCGACAGGCCGGCCTCGTACGCCTTCAGCAGCCCCTGGCTCTCGGCCACGGTCATCTGCTTGTTCACGACGGCCTTCTCGCACTCGCGGCGGACCTCGCCGAACAGGCGGGCCAGGTCGTAGTGGACGTAGCTCAGGACGTCGCGCACGGCGTCGCCCTCGATGATCTCGTCGATCCACCACTCGCCCTGCTCGTCGATCTTGACGTGCGCGACGTGGGTGTCGCCGAAGAGGTTGTGCAGGTCGCCGAGGGTCTCCTGGTAGGCGCCCACCAGGAACGCGCCCAGCAGGTATTCCTCGCCGTCCTCGAAATCGTGCAGCTCGACCCAGCGCTTGACGTCGTGGTCGTCGACGAAGCGGTCGATCTTGCCGTCGGAATCGCAGGTCAGGTCGGCGATCGTGGCCTTGCGCGTCGGGCGCTCGTTCAGGCGGTGGATCGGCGCGATCGGGAAGAGCTGGTTGATCGCCCAGATGTCCGGCAGGCTCTGGAAGATCGAGAGGTTGCAGAAGTACGTGTCGCTCAGCGCGGTCTCGAGGTCGCCCAGTTCCTCGGGCGGGCGGGCCATGCCGCGCGCCACGTCGCGGATCTTCGCGCACGCGGCCCAGAAGATGCTGTCGACCAGCGCGCGGTGCTCCAGGCTCATCAGGCCGACGTTGAAGAGGCGCAGCGCCTCGTCACGGTCCTCGAGCAGGTCGTTGTAGTTCTCGACCAGGCGGCGCTCGCTGATGCCGTTGAAGACGTCGTAGATGTCGACCAGCGGGCGCGGCAGGTCCTCGCCGGGGGCGGGCGCCGGCAGCTTGGCGGGCACGGTGAAGCGGTCCAGGCGGTTGGCGCCCAGGACGTCGAACACCAGCACGCTCTGCTGCGCCACCATGGCGCGGCCGCTCTCGCTGACGATCATCGGGTGCTTCACGCCCTCCTCGTCGCACACCGTCATCACCTTGTAGACGACGTTGGAGGCG
>JBEIFT010000147.1:0-7337 GCA_040382255.1 Phycisphaeraceae bacterium | reverse complement strand
GTGCCCGCGGCGCCGTCGGCGTTGCGCCCGCCGGTCGCGCCAGCGCCCGGGTTGCCCGCCGCTCCCCCGGCACCCGGCGCGCCCGCCATGCGGAAGCCCGCCACGCGGATGCCGGTGTTGGTGGCGCTTGCGGCCGAGGAGCCCAGCGCGCAGGTCGCCTTCACGGAATAGGTGTAGGTCACGCCCACTTCCGCGGTGGTGTCCAGGTACAGGTTCGCCACCGTGTTGAAGGTGGTGGGACCGGACCCGCCGGTGCGCGTGATCTGGTAGCCCGTCGCGCCGGACGTGTTGGCCCACGCCATCGAGACCATGTCGGTCAGGTTGTCGCTGGCGGCGAAGCCCAGCGGCGCGCTCAGCCCGCGCCAGCCGGTGTCGGTCACCGGGAAGGTGAGCCCGAAGGGGCTGGTGCAGCGCAGCGAGTAGGTGTAGGTGATGCCGGGAAGCGCCGTGGTGTCGGTGTACGTGCGGACGGTCTTTGCCAGCGTCTTGATCGCGGCCAGCGCACCGCCGCCGACGGAGCGGTACAGCACGAAGCCGGTCGCCTTCGTCGCCGCCGGCGGCGCCGGCCAGCTGAGCGCGATGCCCGTCGTGGAGGTGCCCTCGGCAGCCGTGAGCGTCGCGGGGCCGCGCGCGGCCTTCCAGCCGGTGTCGTAGCGCGCACCCGACGTGGTGCCGGCCGGGCGGACGTAGTAGCGGTAGAGCTTGCCCGCAGCGGGCACCGACGCGTCGGTGAACGTCCGGACCGCGGCCGTCGCGGTGCCGATCTGCCGCGGCGCCGCGGTGCCGAGCCCGCGCAGGATCGTGAACCCGTTCGTGCTGCCCTCGGGCGCGGTCCAGGTCACGGTGACCGACGTCACGCTGGTGCCGTCCGTCGCGCTGACCGTCAGCGGGGCGTTGTTGACCGCGCGGTAGCCGGTGTTCGGCGTGCCGACCACGGAGTCGCCCAGTTCGCAGGTGGCCTGCACCGTGTAGGCGTACAGCACGCCGGCGGTGGCCGTGGAATCGACGTAGGACAGGTCCGCGACCGTCGCCAGCGTCGTGCTGACGCCGCCCGCCGAACGCAGCACCTTGTAGGCCGTCGCGCCCTCGACCGCGTCCCACGAGACCGTGACCGACGACACGCTGGTGCCGTCCGTGGCCGCGATGTCCGCGGGAGCCGAGAGCTTGCGCCAGCCCGAGCACGCCGCGAAGCCGGCCGAGACCGTTCCGTCCGGGCTGACCGCGCGCACGCGGTAGGTCAGGATCGCGCCCGCGGCGGCCGTGGTGTCCAGGCACTGCGGCGCATAGGTCGTGGCGACCGGGACCTCGACGTCGCCGGCGTCCACGCGCACCACCTGGTACGTCGCGGCGTTCAGCACCGCCGGCCACGTGATGCCGATGCCGGAGGCGAGCGACCCGCCGGTCGCGGCGGCCGACACCGGGGTGCCGACGAGCTCGCAACCGTCCGGGATGCCGTCCAGGTCCACGTCGATCACGGCCTGGCCAGCGATCGCGATCGCGCACGCGTCGGTCGTGCCGTCGATGTTGCAGTCGGGGTCGGCGTGCGTGCCGATCGCGACGTAGCCCGTCATCACGTTCACCACCGGTTCGTAGTCCGGCGCGCCCGCCGCGAACTGGTTGTGCGCGATGCCCACGCCCTGGCCGAAGCCGGTGCCGTTCCCCGCGGGCCCGGTGACCGTGGTGAGGTACGACCACGTGCCGCCGGCGTGCACGTACTCGTCCACGCGCGACTGGTTGGTCGAGTAGTCCGGCCCGCCCACCAGGCCGACGCCTTCGTGGATCGCCAGCGTGTTGGACAGGATCACGTCCGTCGCAGGGGCTCCGCCGAAGGCCGGCGTCGCGCGCGCCGTGGTCGCGTTGGCCAGCGCAGGCAGCGCCAGCCCCATGCGGTACTGCCACACGGCGTCGGTGGCGAGCGGCCGCTGCTCGCGGACGAAGATCGAGACGCCGCTGCCATCCGCTTCCTGCGTGCCCACCGCCAGGTCGGTGCCGTACGTGCCGCCCGCCGCACCCCCGGACTTCAGGCGGATCAGCGCTTCCCACGCGCCCAGGCCCGTGCGGCGATAGACGTACGCGGAGCCGGTCTTGCCGCCGTCCGCCGCCAGCCGCTCGCCGGGCGCCGACACCGAGAGCGTCGAGTTCGCCAGCCCGACCGACCATCCGAAGAACTTGTCCTGCGCGGCCGCGGGCTCGTTGGGGTCCAGGCGCGTCAGGTACGAGTAGGTCCCGGCGGGGTCGCGGACGTAGAGGTACACGACGCCGCGCGCGAAGCCCGACGCATTGATCGCGGCCGGCGCGCCCACGGCCAGGAAGCCGCCGTGCATCGCGACGCTGAAGCCGAAGCATCCGTTCGGCAGGTCGATCGGCGACGTGATCGTCTGCAGCGCCGACCAGGCGCCGTTCGATGCGCGCGAGTACAGCACCACCGCGCCCTGCAGCGAGTTGTGGAACGGCGCGCCGACCGCGGCCACGGTGCCGTCCGTCGCGACGTCGGTGCCGAATGCGCTGGAGACCAGGAGCGCCGCCGGGCGGGTCAGGCCGCCGGCCGCCGTGTAGCCGCCGAGCGCCCCGCGCCGGTAGACGTAGACCGCGCCCTGCCCCGGCGCACCCACCAGCACGTCGGTGCCGGCGAAGCCGATCGATGCGCCCACTTGGGCGCCATCGACCGCCGCAGCGGGAACGGTCGAGAGGCTTCCCGTGCAGGCCACGCCGCCGGCGGCGGCCGGGGCGTCGGGCGCCAGCACGGCCAGGAGGGCGATCGACGCAGCGGCGATGGAGCGGAGGGCGTTCAGCATCGGGGTCTTTGGGGTCAGGCAGGCCCCCGGGCGGCAGGGCCGGCGGAAGGCCGGAATATCATCCCCGATCCGCCCCTGAATGGCGCCGTGTTCCGCCGCGGGTGGCCATTTTTCCGCCTTCGCTGCTACAATCTCCCCCTTCCCCGCGACTGCCGATGTAGCTCAGATGGTTAGAGCGAGGGATTCATAAACCCTAGGTCGGCGGTTCGACTCCGCCCATCGGCACTGCGATTCCCGCGATCCCCGCGGGAATCGTCTCTTTTGCGACCCCAATCCCGCGCCCCATGACCACCCCCGCCGCCGCCACCCCCGCCCGCCCCGGCACGCCGATCACCCACGCCTGCCTGCTGTTCGCGCTCCAGGCCGAGGCCGCCCCCCTGATCCAGCGCCTGGGGCTGTCCGAGGGCGACCCGCCCGTCCCCGGCCTGCCGATGCGGCGCTTCCGGGGCCAGGCCGGGCTGCTGCGGCTGGACCTCCTGACCAACGGCACGGACGCCCGCTGCGGCACCGACCGGGTGGGCACCGACGCCGCCACCCTGGCCGCCACCGCCGCCGTTCTTCGACTCGCCCCACAGCTGGTGATCAACGCCGGCACCTGCGGCGGCTTCCAGGCGCGTGGCGGCGCGGTGGGCGACCTGTACGTCGCCGCCGGCCACGCGCTCTACCACGACCGCCGCATCCCGATCCCGAACTTCCAGCTGCAGGCACAGGGTCGTTGGCCCGTGCACCCCGCACCTGCGCTGCGCGAGGTGCTGGGCGCCAAGCACGGCATCGTGACCACGGGCAACAGCCTGGACTTCACTCCCGACGAGGCGCGCTTCTTCGAGCATGAAGGCGTCCACGCCAAGGACATGGAGGCCTGCGCGCTGGCGCAGGTCTGCGCGCTGGCCGGCGTGCCCTTCATCGCGGTGAAGGGCGTGACCGACCTGGTCGACCACCCCGAGCCCGTGCAGGAGGCGTTCCTGCGCAACCTGCGCGACGTCAGCGAGAAGCTCGGCGAGCGGCTCGCGCACGGCCTGCGCTGGATGGGCGAGCGGCCGCGGACGATCAGCGAGATCTGATTGCACGCATGCGCGGCGCCGGGCGCACGACGCACATGCGAATGCGCGCCGCGCACGAAACGCCCCAGGCGCGGCTCGAACGCGCGACCTCCAGTTTAGGAAACCGGTGCTCTATCCAACTGAGCTACTGGGGCACGGGGCCGCGCCTCGCGGACGCAGCCGAACCGGGCAGGTGGCCGTCACTCGCCGCGCTGCGCCTTGTGCTCCTCGCCCTTCGCGCCCGCGAAGTAGACGAGCGCCCAGACGGAGAGGAAGACGACCCACGCGATGTTGGCGAAGAGGACGGGCCACATAGTTTCGCAAGTATACCGCGCAGCAGGACCATGGCCACCGAGCGCCCCGCCGCCCCCGCGCACCCGCACCCCGCCCCACGCTTCAACGTGGTGCTGTTCCGCCCGCAGATCCCGAACAACACCGGGAACATCGGCCGCACCTGCATGACCACCGGGTGCCGGCTGCACGTCGTGCACCCGATCGGGTTCTCGATGGACGAGAAGGCCCGCCGCCGTGCCGGCCTGGACTACTGGGAACTGGTCGACTGCGTCGAGCACGCCTCGTGGGACGCGTTCGTGGCCAGCGAGCGTCCGGCGCGACTGTGGCTCTACACCACGAAGTCCGGGCGCCCGCACTGGGAGGCCGACTTCCGGCCCGGCGACTACCTGCTCTTCGGCCAGGAGAACGGCGGCGTGCCGGACGACCTGCACGCGTGGGTCGATGCCACGTACGGCCCGGACCACCGCCTGACGCTGCCGATGCTGCCCGTCGCGCGCGCCCGCAGCCTGAACCTGGCCACCGCGGCCGCATGCGCCGTCTACGAGGGGCTGCGGCAGACCGGCGGAATCGCCGGCACCTGACCCGCGCCGGGATCAGCCGCAAAACCGCTTCCGTATACTTCGATCGAGGAACCCACCGACATGACGACCACCCCCACCCCAGCCGCCGCGGCCGCCGCCTGCACCCCCCGCCAGGCCCGCCGCGCCTTCACCCTCGTCGAGCTGCTGGTCGTCATCGGCATCATCGCCCTCCTGGTGGGCCTGCTGCTGCCCGCGCTGGGCAAGGTGATCGAGCGCGCCCGCGCCACGACGACCACCGGCACGATGCAGGAGTTCGCCAAGGCCTGCGACGCATACTTCCAGGAGTTCGGCGAGTACCCCGGCGTGGTCCCCGAGAACTACATGGGCAACGGCGATTCCGACGTGCCCGCGATCAGCAGCACCGAGAATGCCCTGCTGGCGCTGATGGGCGGGTACCGCCTGCCGTCGGACAGCGACTACGCCACCTACGCGGGCACCGAACTCACCTTCACCGCAAGCGGCCAGCCTGACTTCAAGATCAAGGTCAACGGCGACCGCATGGGCGAGGGCCCGACGCGCAACGGCCGCAGGTACGACGCGTTCTACGCCCCGAAGGGCCGTGAATTCTCCAAGGCCGGCGGCCAGATGCAGCCGGGCGGCGCGGCGATGGACACCGCCGGCGCGGGCCTGCTGCCCGACCTGGTCGATGCCTGGGGCCAGCCGATCATCTTCGTGCGCCAGGCCCGTGGCATCGGCACGCTGGTGCCCAAGGGAAGCGACCCCGGCCAGTTCACGCGCGCGGGCATCCTGCCGTACACGCTCTCGACCAGCCTGGGTGACATGAACGTCGACCAGACGTCGGCCAACACCACGAAGTACTCGATCCTGAACACCGGCGCCGCGGGCGGCCAGTCCGGCAAGGCCGCGCGCGACCTGACGCTGGGCCAGCTGATCCGCCACCCCGCGATGGGCGTGCAGGGCGGCACGGCCGGTGACTCGGACCGCGTCTGGGCCGGCACGCCGCGCGGCCGCTACTTCCTGATCAGCGCCGGTGCCGACGGCATCTTCTACAGCGCAGCGCAGGGCTACGGAACGTCCACGCTCCCCAAGGGCGACATCGTGACCAGCGGGACCAACAACCCCGACGGCCCGAACGTCGCCCAGCGCTTCGACGACGTCATCATCTCGGGCGGCAGCTGAGCAGGCGGCCGCGCCCGCGGCACCACGTTCCCAGCGCCCCCACCGGCATCACTTGCCGGAGGGCTTGCCGTCGCCGTTCGGATTGGTGCCGGCCGGCGGCGCGGGGTCGTCGAAGTTGAACGGCTTGTCGTTGCTGGGGCGCTTCGCGGGGGCATCGCCGCCGGGAAGCATGGGGTCGCGCTCGCCGGGCGCAGGACCCTTCTTCGCGTCCTTGGCGTCCTTGCGCTGATCCTTTTTGGCCGCAGCCTCCTTCTGGAGTGCGTCGTATTTCGCCTTGAACGCGGCCTGCTGGTCGGGCGAGAGCGCAGCCCAGATCCGCTGCTGGATGTCCTCGACCTGCGGCTGCGTGGCGCGCAGGTCCTGCATCTTGCGGTACAGGACGGCGTTTGCACGGCCGGGCTTCTTCGTCTCGCCCGCGTCCTTCGCGATCGAGTCCTTCACCTGCTGCTCGAGCTGGCGCAGCTCCTCTCCGTGCTCCTCGCGCCAGGCCTTCATCTTCGTCTCGAAGTCGGTGCGCATCTGCTTCACCTTGGCCTGCAGTTCCGGGGTGCCGGCAGCGAGCGTCGCCTCCATTGCCTGCTTCCAAAGCTCGAGGTTGCGGCGCTCGGCCGGGCGACCGCCGGGGCCGTCCTTGCCGCGCATGCCCATGTCCCCGAATGCGCCGCCCCCTTCCTTCGCGCCCGCGCCCACGGGCGGACCGCCCAGCGGCGGCGCAGGGGGTGCGTCGGCCGGGGGTTCGGCGACCACGGCGGTGGCCAGGGCGGCGAAGGCGACGAGCGAGACGATGACGGGCATGCGGCGGGGCATCGGCGAATCCTCCTGCGGGGTGCCCTGCCGAACGGCGGGCAGCCCCAGCGTATTGCCATCCCGCGGGTCGGGGAAGGCCTGGCGCCACCGGTTCGCGGCCGGGACGGGCGGCCGGGCTACGATTGCCGGACTATGGCCCTCACGTCCAAGCACCTCCACGACGCCCTCCGCACGGTCAAGGACCCAGACCTGGGCAAGGACCTGGTCACGCTGGGCATGGTCAAGGACGTGCTGCAGGACGGGAACGACGTCAAGCTGGTCATCGAGCTGACCACCCCCGCCTGCCCCATGAAGGACAAGATCCGCGGCGACATCGACCAGGCCGTGCGCGAGAAGGCCGTCGAGGCCGGCGAGCCGCTCGGCCGCCTGGAGATCGAGTTCACCGCCGACGTGCGCAAGGCGAACGACAAGGCGCGCGAGGGCGGCAACCCCCTGCCGCTGGTGAAGAACATCATTGCGGTCGGCGCGGGCAAGGGCGGCGTCGGCAAGAGCACCGTCAGCGCGAACCTGGCCGTCGGCCTGGCGCGCTTCGGCGCGAAGGTCGGCCTGCTGGACGGCGACATCTACGGCCCCAGCATCCCGACGCTGATGGGACTGGACGACATCCCCACCGCCGCGCGCGGCAACATGCTGCTGCCCTTCGAGGTGCACGGCATCAAGACGATGACACTCGGCAAGCT
>JBEIFT010000146.1:0-7515 GCA_040382255.1 Phycisphaeraceae bacterium | reverse complement strand
CGACCGCACCGGCAGCATCGTGGGCATCGTCACCTTCGGTGATGAGGTGATTGCGTATGACGAGGTCCTCTCCGACAAGGTGGACGTGGACGCCCCGGAGTGGCAGGCCAACACCGCCGCAATGCCCGCGCCCGGCACGCGCGTGCAGCTCGTCATCCGGCCGCGTGCCGCAGGGGCGTCGCGATGAGGATCGTCGGCATCGATCCCGGCCTGCGGATCACGGGCTACGCGTGCGTCGACCTGGCGCCCGGAGCCATCGAGCCGACGCTGGTCGAGGCCGGCGTCATCCGACTGCGCGCCGACGAGCCCGTGGCCGCGCGCCTGCGCCAGCTGCACGAGGAGCTCGGCGCGCTGCTCGACGAGCTGCGCCCCGCGCGCGTCGCGGTCGAGCAGGTCTTCGCGCACGTCGCGCACGTCCGCACCGCGATCGTCATGGGGCACGGCCGCGGCGTCGTGCTGCTGGCCGCGCAGCTGCGCGACCTGGCGATCGACGAGCTGGCGCCCGCCGAGGTGAAGAAGGCCGTCGCCGGCCGCGGCCAGGCGTCCAAGGAGCAGATGCAGCGCGCGGTGATGCACCAGTTCGGCCTGCGCGAACTGCCCGAACCGCCCGACGTCGCCGACGCGATCGCGATCGCCGCCTGCGCGGCGCGCCGCTTCGCCGGCGAGGTCGACACCGCACCGCGCATCATCGCCGCCGGCGGCGGCGCCCGTTCCCCGCGCCCTCGCGCCCGGCGCGCAGGCTGACCCGATGCCGCAGCCGACCCCGCTCCTCCTGCTTTCGCGCCGCCTGCTCAGCGACCAGCTGACGCCGGTGCTGGCCTACCGCCGCCTGGTGGCCCCCGACGACCGCGCCGCGCCCAGCTTCCTGTTCGAGAGCGTCGAGAACGGCTCCACCGTCGGCCGCTGGTCGATGCTGGGCGCGCAGCCCGCGCTGGAAGTGGTGGCACGCGCGCACGACGTGACCGTGCACGACCGCCGCGCGGGCACGTCCGGCACCTCGCACGCCGCCGACCCGCTGCAGACGATCCGCGCGATCGGCGCCCGCTTCGCGCCGCGCGCGGTCGACCCGATGCCGGCCTGCTTCCACGGCGGCTGGGTCGGCTACTGCGCGTTCGACGCGGTGCGCTACCTGGAGCCTGGCAAGCTGCCGTTCTCCGCCGCGCCGCGCGACGATCGCGGCCTGCCCGACGCGCACTTCGGGCTCTACCGCGAGACCGCCGTCTTCGACCACGTCGCGAAGCTGGTGCACGCGGTGGTCGCCGTGCCGTTGGACGAGCACGGCTCCGAGCCCGCCGCGCTGGCCGCGGGCCGTGCGCAGCTCGACCGCCATTGCGAACGCCTCACGTGCGGCGGCCCTGCGCTGCGTCCCGGCACCGTGGCGATCGACCTGGCCCAGCGCCCGAAGGCGCCCGAGCGCAGCTCGTTCACGCGCGAGGGCTTCGAGTCCGCCGTGCGCCGCGCGCAGGAGTACATCCGCGCCGGCGACGCGTTCCAGGTCGTGCTCAGCCAGCGGCTGGAGCGCTCGACCGCTGCGGACCCGTTCGACGTCTACCGCGCGCTGCGCGTCGTGAACCCCAGCCCGTACCAGATCTACCTGCAGGCCGAGGGATGCATCCTGGTGGCGTCCAGCCCCGAGATCCTCTGCCGCGTGCGCGGGCGCACCGTGACAAACCGCCCGCTGGCCGGCACCCGCCGCCGCGGCCGCACCGCCGCCGAGGACGCCGCGCTCGAGACCGAGCTGCTGGCCGACGAGAAGGAGCGCGCGGAGCACGTCATGCTCGTCGACCTCGGCCGCAACGACCTCGGACGCGTCTGCGCGCAGGGCACGGTCAAGGTCGACCGCTGCATGGAGGTCGAGCGCTACAGCCACGTGATGCACATCAGCTCGACCGTCACCGGCGAGCTGCGCGAGGGCCTGGACTCCTGGGACGCGCTGCGCGCGACGCTCCCCGTCGGCACCGTGAGCGGGGCGCCCAAGGTGCGCGCGATCCAGATCATCGACGAGCTGGAGCCCGTCCGCCGCGGCCCGTACTCGGGCGGCATCGGCGCGGTGGGATGGGACGGCGACATGGACATCGCGCTCGCGCTGCGCACGATGGTGATCCCGACGTCCGGCGTGTCGGCGCCGTGGACCGTCTACCTGCAGGCGGGTGCGGGCGTGGTGCTCGACTCGGAGCCCGCGGCCGAGTTCGAGGAAACGATCAGCAAGGCCGCCGCGCTGGGCCGCGCGATCGACCTGGCCGAGGACGCGTTCCGCGCCTGACGCGTTCCGCGCCTGACGCGTTCCGCGCGGTTCCGTTCAGTCGATCGGGATCGGCGCGTCGTCGTCGGGCCTGCGCAGCCGCGAGGCGCGAACGACCGAGGGGTCCGGCGTCGCCTCGCCGGGTGCCGGCGCATCCGAGGGTGCGCGCAAGGTCCGGTCGGCGGGCTCCACGACCAGCTCCTCGCCGGTGCCCGAGACGTCCGATGCGGTCATGCCTGCCGCCCAGATCCAGCAGCCGATGGCCGCCAGGCGGGGGATCAGCGCCCATCCACCGATCACCGGCACCGCTGCATCCGCCAGCAGCTGGACGCCCACGGCGATGAACGTCGCGATCATCGGCCACGGCGACCGCTCGAGCCCCGTGGCGAAGCGCTCGTCCAGCCGCTGCGCGAGCAGCGTGCCGCCGACCAGGCCCAGACCCACGGTGCCGAGCCACAGCGACTTCAGCGCAACCGTGACGCTCGCCTCGGCCATCGGCGGCAGGAAGTCGACCACGCCGAACGAGACCAGCACCAGGTAGAGCGCGCCGGTGGACAGCTCCGCGATGGTGACGTTCCACGCGCGGCGGCGCTCGGGCAGGTCCAGGAATGCCTGCTTCGGCAGGCACTGGCCCGCGGTGCGCAGCGACACCAGCCGCTGGACGGCACCGATCATCGCGAACAGCGCCACCGGTCCGTCCAGACAGCCCACGGACGCGATTCCGGCCGGGGCGGTGAACAGGAATCCTCGTCCGAAGTTGCGGATCGCGTCGGCGCCCTGTTCGCGGCGCCCGGCCTCGATCGCGGCCCCGCGGAGCGACTCGGCGACCGGGTGGCCGCACTCCGGGCACGCTGCATCCTTCCGCACCCCGCGGACGTTGTGGCCGCACTCGCCGCAGCGGAGGTCGGTCGCCACGACGTCCGGCCGGCGCGGCGGGTCGTTCCGGGGCTGCTTCGGTTGCTGGCGGGGCGGGGGAATGGCCGATTCTCCTGTGGGTTCGCGCTCGATCCCGGACGCCCCGGTCGAACAGGATCCAAGTATAAGTCGTAGGGGACCTGCACCCGTCCCCTGGAGAAACGCCGAATGACACAGTCCGCCCGCGCCCGCGCCCGCTTCCTCTTCGTCCTCGGCCTTGCCGCCGCGATGTCCGTCGGCATGCCGGCTGGCGCGCAGGCCACCGCCACGCCCCAGACGCCCGCCGCGGACAAGGTGCCCGCGACGGGCCTCCCGACGACGGTCGACGACTGGAGCGACGCGCTCTGGAACGCCGCACGGACGGGCGACCGCGCGAAGGTCGACATGCTGCTGGCCAACGTGCCCGAGGGCATGGCGGCCGACCGCGTCGCGGCGCTCCGAGAGTCCGTGGCGCAGCGCGCACGCCACGTGGGCGAGTCGAAGGAGGCTGCCGCGACCGCGCGCGCCGACAAGCTGAAGGAGCTCGGCGAGGCCGTCGCCGCGGGCAATCCGACCAAGGCGCTCGTCGCGGCCGCGTACCTGAAGTACCTGTCCTCCGACTGGAAGGCCGACCTGCAGGGTGCCGCCGTTCAGTCGGCGGTGACGCTGGCCGACAAGACGATCGACGGCGCCCAGAAGTCCGGCGACCTGCTGTACGCCGAGGAACTGCTGACGCGCCTGCGCACGCTCTACGAGGGCACGTCGCTCAAGTCCGACTACCAGAAGTACGACGACCGCCTGGAGCTCGACGTCGCGCCGCGCGTCGTGCTGGTCCTGGAGTACGCGCCGCGTGCCTGGTACGCGCTGCGCAAGGCGCAGTACGAGCGCCTGGACCCCAAGGACCGGAAGACGCCGTTCGCCGCGTTCAGCGAGAAGGGCAAGGACGACTGGAAGAACGCGCTCGAGGGCGTGAACGAGCGCATCCTGGGCGAGGCGCTCTCGCAGATCGCCGCGCAGCACATCGACGCGGTGGGCTGGAAGCCCCTGATCGAGGGCGGCCTGGGCATGGTCCGCCGCCTGGCGACCACGCCTGCCCTCGCCGAGAACTTCCCGGCGCTGTCGGACCCGGCCGCGGTCGCCGCGTTCGTTGCGGTCGTCGACGAGCAGGCCAAGGCCGTGGCAGGGGCGAAGGCCGAGGAGGTCGACGCCCGCACGTTCGGCCGCACGATGTCCGCGCTCCGCGCCGCGAACGAGGCGTCCGTCAAGCTGCCGATCGAGGCAGTCGTGCGCGAGTTCGGCAACGGCGCCATGTCGTCGCTGAACCACGTCTTCGAGGACCCGTAC
This sequence comes from Phycisphaeraceae bacterium, assembly GCA_040382255.1. Taxonomy (GTDB): domain Bacteria; phylum Planctomycetota; class Phycisphaerae; order Phycisphaerales; family SM1A02; genus UBA966. The sequence continues at coordinate 3,035 of JBEIFT010000146.1, read as the reverse complement.
ACCGAGATCTTCTGGCCCGACCGGCTGCGCCGCTTCAACCAGATGATCAAGGGCAACTTCGTCGGCGTCGGCGTGCTGATCCGGCACAACGAGGCCCGCGAGATCATGATCGTGAACCCGCTGGACGGCAGCCCCGCCAAGCGCGCGGGCGCCAAGCCCGGCGACAAGATCGCCGCCGTCAACGGCGTGAGCACCGCCGACTGGGCGCTCGACCGCGCGGTGGACACGATCACCGGCCCGGCCGGCACCAAGGTGACGCTGACCCTGACCCGCGAGGGCGAGGAGAAGCCGATCGACATGCCGCTGGTGCGCGAGAAGATCAAGATGTACTCGGTCCAGGGCTGGCGCAAGACCGGCTACAACGACCGTTCCGAGCCGCAGTGGGACTGGTACGTCGATCCGTCCGACGGCATCGGATACGTCCGGCTGACCGGCTTCAACGAGGACACCTTCGCCGACTTCGCGCGCGCGATCGCGGACATGAAGTCGCAGCACGCGCTGAACGGCCTGGTGCTGGACCTGCGCGGCAACCCGGGCGGCCTGCTGCAGAGCGCCGTCGCGTTCGTGAACACGTTCGTGAAGTCCGGCCGCATCGTCGCGGTCGAGGACCGCAACGGCCAGGAGCTCTACGCGTTCACCGCCTCGCGGCAGCGCGCGGCGCTGGCCGACCTGCCGACCGTCGTCCTGATCAACGAGGGCAGCGCGAGCGCCAGCGAGATCGTCTCGGGCGCGCTTGAGGCGCACGACGCAGCGGTCGTCCTGGGCGAGCGCAGCTTCGGCAAGGGCAGCGTGCAGGAGGTCCACGAGATCGGCGGCAAGGGCCCCGACGCCGAGGCGAACGTCAAGTTCACGGTGCAGCACTACCTGCTGCCGCCCAAGCCGGGCGAGGCCAAGGGCCGACTGGTCCACAAGCGCCCCGGCGCCGAGGACTGGGGCGTGATCCCCGACTACACCGTCAAGCTGACCCCCGCGCAGATGGAGGAGATCAACAAGATCCGCGCCTCCGCGGACGACGTCCCCGAGGATGCCGCCGACGGCATGATCGAGACGCCCGCCGCGCAGCCCGGCGATGCGGACGCGAAGGAGGGCGACAAGAAGCCCAAGGAGAAGCGCGACCCCGACGAGCTGATCCGCAAGGGCGTCGACCCGCAGCTCGAGATGGCGGTCGTCCTGCTCCAGGCGCGTGCGCTGAAGGCGCAGGAGTCGGCCGTCCGGGCTGCCAAGGACGGTGGTGCGGCGCCTGCGAAGGGTGCGCAGGGGGCGGCTCCCGCGAAGCCGGCCAGCAAGGCGTCCTGACGGCCTGACCACTCGCAAATCCCGCTGAACCAGCGGGGATCCAAGCAAGGTGCGCCCGGTTGCCGCAGGTACCGGGCGCACCTATACTTATGGGTCTGCCCGCGCCCGCCATGTCCGGCGTCCGCGCTGGCTCCTACGAGGCACGCCACCGATGACGTCCCTGTCGAACCCCGCGCCCGCAGCCCCCGACTCCCAGGTGCACCAGAAGGTCTACGGCGATCTGGACCACCTGGCGCCGGTCCCGGGCACCGCCGAGATCCCCGTCGCCCTCAAGAAGCAGTGGCTTCGGGACATGTTCCTGATCCGCGAGTTCGAGGTGCGCTGCATGCAGGCGTACCAGGAGAAAAAGATCGGCGGCTTCTGCCACGTCTACATCGGGCAGGAGGCCGTCGCGGTCGGCTGCACCGCCGCCGTCCAGCACCGCGACCCGATCGTCACCGCCTACCGCGACCACGGCCATGCGCTGGCCCGCGGCATGGACCCGAAGTACTGCATGTCCGAGATGTTCGGCCGCATCGGCGGCTGCGCCAAGGGCAAGGGCGGGTCGATGCACATGTTCGACCGCACCAACAACCTGTACGGCGGCCACGGCATCGTCGGCGCGCAGACCCCGCTGGGCGCGGGCCTGGCGTTCGCCTGCAAGTACATGGACGAGGTCATCGACGGCGGCAAGAACAGCCGCGTCGCGCTTGCCTTCCTGGGCGACGGCGCGCTGAACCAGGGCGCCTTCCACGAGGCGCAGAACCTGGCCGGGCTGCTGGACCTGCCCGTGATCTTCGTCTGCGAGAACAACGGCTACTCGATGGGCACCGCGATCGCGCGCGGCACCACGATGGCCCATTCGCTGGTGACCAAGGCGCTTGGCTACGGCATCGACGGCTACGTCGTCGACGGCATGGACGTGCTGGAGGTCTACGCGTCCATGAAGCGCATCGCCGACAAGTGCCGCGAGACCAGCCGCCCGGCGTTCGTCGACATGCGCACGTACCGCTTCAAGGGCCACTCCATGAGCGACCCGCGCAAGTACCGCACCAAGGACGAGGAGGACGTGTTCGAGGCCGATGACCCGATCGGCAAGCTCGAGCGCCACCTGGTCGATGCCGGTGCGCTGACCGCCGACGAGTTCAAGGCGATGCAGAAGGCCGTGCGCGACCAGGTCCGCGACGCGGTGGCGTGGAGCGACGCCAGCCCGGTGCCGCCGCTCTCGGAGCTGGCGCACGACGTCTTCGTCGAGCCCTGGGGCGAGTACACGGGGAGCAGCCAGCCGGAGATCACCGGCGGCGCCCCGAACCTGCCGTCCTGCCGCACGATCGACACCCAGGAGGAGCTGCTGTGAGCGCGCTGCGAGAGATCGAGTTCCGTGACGCCCTTCGCGAGGCCATGACCGAGGAGATGCGCCGTGACAAGCGCGTCATGCTCATGGGCGAGGAAGTGGCGCAGTACAACGGCGCCTACAAGGTCAGCAAGGGGATGCTCGACGAGTTCGGCCCGCGCCGGATCATCGACACGCCCATCTCCGAGAGCGGCTTCGCCGGCATGGCGATCGGCGCCGCGATGATGGGCCTCAAGCCCATCGTCGAGTTCATGAGCTGGTCGTTCAGCCTGGTGGCGGCCGACCCGATCCTGAACAACGCGCCGAAGATGCTGTACATGTCGGGCGGCCAGTTCGGCTGCCCGGTCGTGTTCCGCGGCAACGACGGCGCCGGCGGCCAGCTGGGCAGCACGCACAGCTGGTGCGT
>JBEIFT010000145.1:0-7554 GCA_040382255.1 Phycisphaeraceae bacterium | reverse complement strand
CCGCCGCAACCGATGCCACCGACGCGCGCGGCAGCGTCAGGTCACCCAGGACCGGGTGCTTGATGGTGACGCTCTCGGGCTTCTCGGCGACCAGGGTGGCCTTGATCACGTCGCCGTTGGCCAGCTTGACCGTGACGACCTGGCCAGGCTGCGGGGCCGCGGCGGGGACGGCGGGCGCCGGCGCGGCGGCCTGCGCCAGGGCGGTGGAGACGACGAGCGCGGGCAGCAGCGCCGCCGTGCCAATCACGATGAGGGAGTGCGTGCGGTTCATGTTCATGGCTTCTTGGTGGCGGGTGCCGGTGCGGCCGGCGCCCCGATCTTGTTCTCGGTGGTCCTCGTCGGCATCGCGATGCCGACGGCGGCGTACGCCTCGATGGACATCTCGCGGGAGACGGGATAGTCGCCGCGCTCCGCCGAGTCCTGCTGGCCCTCGTAGCTCATGCAGTAGCGCACGAAGTCCTGGATCAGCGGGGACGGCGTCTTGCCGGGCGGCACGTTGATCACGAAGCACAGCGGCCGCGCCAGCGGGTAGGTGCCCGTCAGGCACGCGACGCGGCCGGGCAGCACGGCAGGCGCATCGGCGCGCGGCGCGATCGGCACCATGCGCGTCCGGCGCGTGGCAAGGAACCGGCTCGCGAAGCCGATCGAGTCGGTGTCGGAACCGACCCCGTTCACGATCGAAGGATCGACCACCTGCACGTCCATGCTGGTGCGGTAGGGGCGCCCGCGCAGCACCAGCGACCGGAAGACGTCGTAGCTGCCGATGCCCGGGCGCGGGCCGACCACGTTGATCCAGCGGCCCTTCCAATCGCCTTCCAGGCCAAGCTCGTCCCAGCTCTCGATGGGCAGCGCGTCCAGCGGCTCACGGCCGAAGATGCGCTCGGCCTGGTCGATGGTCAGCGACTTCAGCGGGTTCTTGCGATTGACGTAGATCGCGATCGCGTCGGCGCCGACCCGGAACTCGGTTGGCTCGTAGCCGAACTTCGCCTTGAATTCGGCGCGCTCGGCGTCGGTCAGGTGGCGTGACAGCATCGCCACCTCGGTGGTGCCGGCCAGCAGCGCAGGCATCGCCATGGCGCTCGAGCCGCCCTCGATCTCGATCTTCACCTCGGTCTGCAGCTTCGCGTACGCCAGGATCCACGTCTGCATCACGATGGTCAGCGTGGACGAGCCCGTGAAGCGGAGCGTCCCCTTCAGGCCCGCCGCGCCGGCGTAGCGCGGCAGGTTGTCGGGGACCTTGAAGTCCGGGTCGATCGAGTAGTCGGTGGCCGAGAGGGGCGTGGTGAGGCCCTTGCCGGCCTGTTGGCGCAGGGCTTCGGCAAGGTCCTTCGGCAGGTCGTTCGCGGCCGCGCCGGCGGGTGCGCCTGCTGCCGCAGGCGCGGCAGGCGCCGCGGGTGCGGTGGGCGCGGTGGGCGCACCCTTGGCCGCGGGCGGCACCGCACTCGATGTCGCCGCGGGGGCGTTGCGCGGGTCGGCGCCGTACGAACTCGACGCGCCGGCGTCCCGGGTGGCCTTCGTCGTGCCGGCTGCGGGCTTCGCGTCGCACGCGGACAGGACCAACAGCGCGCACGCCGCGCAGGCGATCGGTCGGAAGGAAGCGATCATCGGTTGCCCTCCCCGCGGCTGCGCGCCTGCAGGCGATGCACGTGCGAGCGGTACACGGCCAGCGCGGCGATCCAGAAGCCGATCACCGCCATCGCGGCGAACGCCAACTGCCAGACGAGCGCACGCGGCAGCTCCAGCGCCACGTCGCCGCGGCGCGCCAGGTCGTCGATCTTGGCGGGAATCTGCTCGACCACGGCGATCGCGCGGTCGGCGCTCTTCGCCAGGTCGTCCTTCGTCTTGATCGTGCCCTGCACCTCGGGCAACGCCGCGGCGCCGGCGAACACCGACTCCAGCTGCCAGCTGGCCAGGATCGGCGCGCGCTTGGCCACGTAGAAGATGCGTTCGGAGAGCACCAGCGCCTGGTCGACCTTGGCGTTCGTGTCGTCCAGCGAGGCCAGCAGGCCGCCGTTCGTCTTCGCGTCCACCAGCGCCTGCTTGGCGCGGCCCTCGGCGAAGTCGCCGAAGCGCACGAAGGCCACCGTGTCGATGTTCGGGTTCTGCCGGCGCCAGTCCCAGATCAGGCTGGCCAGTTCGTCAAGCTGCTTCTGCGTCATCGCCTTGGCGGCGATGTTCCAGATGTCCACGCGCAGCGAGCGGAGCGCCGCGACCAGCTGGTCGGCCTGTTCGCCGAAGACCAGGTCCGCGCGGCCCTCGTCGATCCACACCATGCTCTGCAACGTCACCACGACCGTGGCGTCCAGCAGCTGCGAGTACGGGTCGGCCTCGGTGACGATGTCGTACATCGCCGTGGCGCCGATCAGCTTGAAGTCCGCCGCCGCCTTGCGCGCGATGGGCGAGGGGTTCTGCGCCGTGATGCGCGTGCACGCGCTGCCGATGGTGGTCGCGTAGCGGTCCGCGAACGCGTTGGTCAGCTGGTCGATCTCCTTCATGGAGATCTCCTTGCCGCCGCGGTCGGCCGCCGTGGCCTGCTTGAACTGCAGCGCCGCGCATCCCGCATTCAGCAGGATGGGCAGCGCCAGAACGGAGACCAGCAGGGAACGTGCCCTGAATCGGGGAGGCAGTTTGGGCATGCAGCGCGGAAGTGTACGGAATCCGCGCGTGCGCCGTCACTTCGCGGCCGTGTCGCCTGCGGTGAACGCGTGCACCATCTCATGCCGGTACGGCTTGCCGGGACGCAGGATGACGTCGGGCCATCCGGGCTTGCCCTGCTTGTTGACGCTGTCGGGGAACGCCTGCGTCTCCAGGCACAGGCCATCGTTCTTCGCGTAGACGGCGCCGTTCTTCCCGGGCACGCCGTCCAGGAAGTTGCCCGAATAGAACTGGATGCCGGGCTGGTTGCTGCGCACGGTCATCGTGATGCCCGTGCGGGGGCTGGTCACCACGGCGCACTCGCGCGTGCTGCCGGGAATGCCGTTGACCACGAAGTTGTGGTCGTAACCCCCCGGGTCGTCCTTGGTGGCGGGCAGCTTCGCGAAGTCCTGGCCGATCGGCTTCGCCTTCCGGAAGTCGAGCGGCGTGCCGGCGACGGGCGCGATCTCGCCGGTGGTGATCAGCGTCGCGTCGACCGGCGTGTAGCGGTCGGCATCCAGTTTCAGGACGTGGTCCAGAATGGCGCCGGAACCCTGGCCGCCCAGGTTCCAGTAGGTGTGGTGCGCCAGGTTCACGACGGTCGGCCTGTCGGTCGTGGCCTCCATCAGCACCTTCAGCTCGTTGCCGGGCGTCAGCGTGTAGGTCACCTTGGCCGTGCACGTGCCGGGGTAGCCCTCCTCGCCGTCGGCGCTGACGTAGGTGAAGGTCACGCTGGCGACGTTGTCCACCACGCGGGCCTCGCCGCTCCACAGTCGCTTGTCGAAGCCCTTGTTGCCCCCGTGCAGCGAGTTCGGGCCGTTGTTGCACGGCACGTGGAATTCCTTCCCGTCGATCGTGAACGTCCCCTTGGCGATGCGGTTCGCGCAGCGGCCGGCGGTGCAGCCGAAGTACTGCGTGCGGTCGACGTACGCCTGCAGCGAGGGCCGGCCGAGCACGACGTCCACAGGCTTGCCGGCGTGGTCGGGCACCCACAGCTCGGTGATGATGGTGCCCCAGTCGGTGACCTTCATCGTCATGCCGTGGCCGTTGGTCAGCGTCCAGAGGTGCGCCTCCTTGCCGTCCACGGTGCCCCACGGTTCGACGCTGACGGTCGCGCGGTCCGCAGCGGCCGGCGGCTCGGGCGCAGGCATGGAATACGCCAGCACGGCGGCGCCGATGACCAGGGGTGCGACGGTGCATGCGATGGGGACGATCATCATGTGGGGGCTCCTCGTGGTTCGTGCATGCGCTCAGCCGCGGGCGGCGCGCTCCTGGCGCCGCGCGTGGAAGCGCCGGATCAGTTCGTCGGCGGATACGCCCAGCAGCAGCACGGCGCCGATGACGGCGAACTCCAGCTGCGAGCTCAGGCCAAGCAGGATGATGGCGGTGCGCAGCACCTGCAGCGTGGCCGCGCCCAGCACGATGCCGAACACGCTGGCCTCGCCGCCGCGCAGGCTGCAGCCGCCCAGGACCGCCGCGGCGATCGCGTACAGCTCGTAGAAGTTGCCGAAGTCGCTCGGCTGCGCGCTGCCGATGTCGAAGATGAACAGCATGCCGCCGAAGCCCGCCAGCAGGCTGCACGCCACGTAGGCCAGCGTCGTCAGGCGTGCGGTCGGGATGCCCGAGTACCGCGCCGCGGACTCGTTGCGGCCCGTCGCCAGCAGCCAGCGTCCCCACACCGTGCGGTGCAGCGTGAACGCGATCGCGACGGAGAGCAGCACCAGCGGGATGACCGTCGCCGGCAGCCGGTACGTCTCGAGCGCCACCGGGAACTTGGCCAGCGCCATCGCGCGCACGTCGTCGAACTCGCCCTGGAAGCCCTGCGACTGGTCGCCCGTCATCCAGCGCGCGATGCCGCGGTAGAGCAGCAGGCCGCACAGCGTGACCAGGAACGGCTGGATCCGCAGCCGCGTGATCAGCAGCCCGTGCGCCAGGCCGATCAGCGCGCTGCCCGCCAGCACCGTCGGGATCACCAGCCACGGCGACCATCCGTGCTCGACCAGCAGCCACGGCACCGCGATGCCGCTCAGGCACACCACGGACCCGATCGAGAGGTCGATGCCGCCGGTCACGATCACCAGCCCGGCGCCCAGCGCCAGGATCGCGAAGAGCGCGCTGCGCTGCGTCAGGTTCTGCAGGTTGTAGCCGGTCAGGAAGTTCTCGCCGAACAGCGCCGCCACCAGGCACACGGCCAGGAAGATCCCGAGGATTCCGAGGCTCTTCTTCACGGTGCGGCTCCTTCCTGGCGCGCGGGCACGCCGCCCGTCGCCAGGCGCATGATCGCAAGTTCGTCGGCCGCGTGCGCGGGCAGCTCGCCGGCCACGCGGCCGTCGTGCATCACAACCACGCGGTCGGCCAGCAGCAGGATCTCCTCCAGCTCGCTGCTGGCGAAGACCACCGCGGCACCGGCGTCGGCCAGGCTGCGCACCTGGGCATGGATCTCGGCGCGCGCTCCCACGTCCACGCCGCGCGTCGGCTCGTCCAGGAGCAGGACGGCGGGGTCCACCGCGATCCACCGGCCGATCACCGTCTTCTGCTGGTTGCCGCCGGAGAGCGTGCCCACGCGCCGCGCGGGATCGGCGGGGCGCAGCTGCATGCGGTCGATGGTGCGGCGCACGGTGGCGGCCGCGCCGGCGCGGTCCACGACGCCGGCGTGCGCGTGGCGGCCGATCCACGCCAGCTCCACGTTGGTCGAGACCGGGTCCGCGGCGAAGATGCCGTTCCGCGCGCGGTCCTCGGGGACGATCGCCAGCCCGCGCGCCACGCGCGCCGCGGCCGGGCCCTGGAGCGGCGCGCCGTCGAGCGCCACGGTGCCGCCGTGCGCATCCAGGCCGGCGATCGCTTCCAGCAGCTCGGTCCGCCCGGCACCCACCAAGCCGGCCAGGCCGACGATCTCGCCCGCCCGCACGTCCAGGTCCACCGGGCGGCTGCGCGGGTGCGCGGTGGTCACGCCGCGCAGCGCCAGCCGCACGCGCGCGTCGCCCGCCGGAGCGCAGTGCGCCGCTGGGGCGATGTCGCGGCCCACCATCAGGCGCTCGATCGCGGCGCGGTCGCACTCGCCGCGGCGCAGCTCGCCGGTCCTGCGCCCGTCGCGCAGCACCACCACGCGGTCGGCGATCCACAGCACCTCGTCCAGGTGGTGGCTCACGAAGACGACCGCCGTGCCCGCGGCGCGCAGCTCGTCAAGGATGCCCAGCAGCCGCTCGGTCTCGCGCGCGCTCAGGCTGCTGGTGGGCTCGTCCAGCACCAGCACGCGCGCGCGGCAGGAGAGCGCCTTCGCGATCTCCACCAGCTGCCGCTGCGCGATCGGCAGCGCGCCGCACGGGGTGGCGGGGTCGACGTCGAGCCCCACGCGCGCCATCCACGTGCGCGCCTCGGCGTGCATCGCACGCAGGTCCAGCACGCCGTGCCGCGCGGGTTCGCGGCCCAGGAAGATGTTGCCCGCGCAGTCCAGGTTCTCCGCCAGGTTCAGCTCCTGGTGCACGAACGCGATGCCCGCGGCGGCGGCGTCGCGCACGCCGTCCAGCGTCACCGCCCGCGGCACGCCGTCCGCGCCGGCGACCTCCAGCGTGCCCTCGCTGGGCTGGATCACGCCCGAGAGGATCCGCAGCAGCGTGCTCTTGCCCGCGCCGTTCTCGCCGACGATCGCCAGCACCTGGCCGCCGAAGACGTCGATGTCGACGCCCGCCAGCGCGGGCACGCCGGCGTAGCGGCGCCCCACGCCGCGCACGCGCAGGAGCGGCGCGGGCCCGGTCATGCCGAAGCGCCCCGCCGCATCAGGACTTCCCGCCCGCTTCCTTGCCCGCCTTGATGCGCGCCTTCAGTTCCTTCCAGAACGCCTCGGCGTCGGCCTTGCGGATCACGCGCGCGGGGATCGAGAGGATGCCGTTCGCCGGCACCATCGACATGTCGCCCTTGTTCATCGCGTTCAGCACCTTGACGCTCTCGTAGCCGTAGCCGTAGGGATCCTGGACGACGGTGCCGAGCACCGTGCCCTCCTTGATGCCCGCGATCACGTCCGCGCCCTCGTCGAAGCCCGCCAGCTGCACCTTGCCCAGCTTGCCGGTCTGCTTCAGCACCTCGACGGCGAGCGTCGAGTTGTATTCGAACAGTCCCGTCATCAGCGCCAGCTTCGGGTGCTTGATCATGACGTCCTCGATGTTCGCCTTGGCCTTGGCGCGGTCGAAGCTGTCGGTCCACGTGCCCACGATCACGTAGCCGGCCTCCTCGATGACCTTCGACGGCTCGTCGTAGCGCGTCGCATCGGGCGTGCGGCCCAGCAGGCCGTCGATGAAGCCCTGGCGGCGGCGCTTGGCGTTGTCCTGCTCCAGGCGGCCGATGAAGATGGCCACCTCGCCGCCCTTGCAGCCCTCGCGCGCCAGCTTGCCGCACATCAGGCCCGCGTCGTAGTTGTCCATGCCGATGTAGCACAGGCGCGGCGCCTTGGGCGCGTCGCTGTCGTTCGTGATCAGCAGCGACTTCTCCGCGACCAGGTTCAGCACCTCGGCCTGGTTCGTCGGGTCGATCGGGCTGACGCTGATGCCGTCGATGCCGCGCGTGACCAGGTCCTCGAGCATGCGCTTCTGGTCGCCCAGGCCGCCGCCGGGGAACTCGACCGTCACGTCGCAGCCCAGCTCCTTGCCCGCGGCGATCGCGCCGGCCTTCGCGATGGTCCAGAAGTCCGCCACGCCGTTCGAGACGAACGCCACGTGCGGCCTCTTCTTCGGCGCGGCCTTCATCGCCGCGATGCGCTCCTTCTGCGCGGCCACCAGGTCGGCGAAGGGCGAGGCGGCCGCCAGGCCCAGCGCGAGCGTGGCGAGCGATGCGACGGCGATCAGCTTCTTCATGCGGTGGAGGGTGAGGAGACGCTTTTCGAGGCGGCGGTTGCGGCCGTCGCGGAAGCTATCGAGTAGATCCTGG
>JBEIFT010000144.1:0-7568 GCA_040382255.1 Phycisphaeraceae bacterium | reverse complement strand
GGGGCGGGGCCGCCCTAACCGCGGCGGGAAGCGTTCCCGGCGCCGCCGTGGGCGTCTGGCGCGCGGCGGGGGGCGCGGGCCCTTATGTGGGGTTCCCCCCACGGGGGGGGCCGGTGGGGACCCCCCGGGCCCCGCTCGTCGCGTTTCGAACGCATCGCTGATCCCCGCACCCGTCCGCACACCAGCAAGGACCGCTCCACACATGCGCCTCCCGATCACCGCCAGCGTCCTCTGCCTCGCCGCGGCCGCGCCCGCGCTCGCCGGCAGCCTGACGCTCATCCCCATCCCTCCCGGCGCTGCCGGCTTCGTGTTCAACACCGGCATCAGCGGCGACGGCAAGGTCGTCGCCGGATACGCGCCCGGCGGCTGCTTCTACTGGACCGCGGAGACCGGCGTCGTCTACATCAGCGAGTCGGCCTCCCCCGGCAACGGCGTCGGCGGCACCGCGTCGGTGTCCGAGGACGGCACCCGCGTCAGCTGCCCCCACACGGGGCTCGACGGCAAGGTCACGGGCTCGATCTACTTCCCGCTCGACGCCACCTGGATCGACCCGCCGACGCTCGGCTCGAACTGCGACGTGACGCGCACCAGCGGCTGGACCATGTCGGACGACGGCCTGGTGATCGGCGGACTGGGCTACCAGACGCTCTGCGGCGTGCGCCCGATCCGCTGGAAGGAAGGCGATGCCGCGCAGACCTCGCTGTACCAGTGGTTCGGCTGGAACGCGCGCGTCAACGGCACGAACAACAACGGCTCGGTGATGGTCGGCTGGCAGGCCCAGGCCTCCGGCGTGTGGCAGGGCTGCTTCTGGAAGTTCAACGGCACGTCGTGGGCGCAGACGCGCCTGGCGACGGCGGCCGGCGTCGCGATGGGCGAGGCGTACTGCGTCTCCGACGACGGCACGCGCGTCTTCGGCACGGGCAACTTCAGCGGCGCCACCGAGCCATACATCTGGACCTCGGCGAACAAGGCCGTGAGCCTGGGCGCGTCGCCGACCGGCTACGTGCAGGGCTTCGTGGTCGGCGCGAACCGCACCGGCACGCAGGCCGCGGTGTTCTTCCGCCCCGGCCCGACGCCGCTCCCGGTCGGCGAGGGCTACGTGTGGACCGATGGCCAGGGCTACACCGGCCTCGAGGCCTACGCGACGTCGAAGGGCGTCACGATCCCCGAAGGCGTCCACCTGGCGATGCCGATGGACATGTCGCCCGACGGCCTCGCGATCTGCGGCGTTGCCCGCAATGACCTGGACGGCCTGGCCTACACGTTCGCGCTTGACATGCACGCCACCACCAACACCTGCCCGGCCGACCTCAACGGCGACCACATCGTCGACGGCGCGGACCTGGGCCTGCTGCTCGGCAACTGGAACGGCACCGGCGTCGGCGACATCAACAACGACGGCGTGGTGAACGGCGCGGACCTGGGCCTGCTGCTGGGCGCGTACGGATCGTGCCCCTGATTCCTCGAAGGAGCCGGTGCGCCGGCGGGAAGGGATGCCCGTGAACATCCGTGAACGTGCCCTGACGCTCGGACTGCTCGCTGCCTCCATCGGCTGCGCGGCTCCGGCCCTCGCTGGCGGCTTCAGCTACATCGAGATCCCCGGCGGCCTGGCCGGCTTCGTCTTCAACACCGGCGTGAGCGGCGACGGCAAGGTGGCCGTGGGCTACTCGCCCTCGGGCATCTACTACTGGACCGCGCAGAGCGGCGTCGTCTACACGGGCGGCATCCCGCCGGGCAACGGCGTCGGCGGGCGCGCGCGCGTCTCCGAGGACGGCACGCGCATCTGCGGCGCCTACCTGGACGCGGACGGCAAGACGAATGCCGCGCTCTTCACCATCCAGGACTTCACCTGGACGCTCTCGCCCAACATGGGCGCGCACTGCGACATCTCGCGGACGTCCGCGTGGGAGCTCTCGCGCGACGGCACCACGATCGTCGGCCTCGGCTACCTGCAGACGCTGTGCAATGAGCGTGCGACGCGCTGGAAGGTCGGCGATGCCGCGACGTTCCCGCTGTACAGCTGGTTCGGCTGGAACGCGCGCGTCGACGGCTGCAACAGCAACGGCACGATCATGACGGGCTGGCAGGCGCAGGCGGACGGCCGTTGGATCGCCTGCATGTGGAAGCCGAACGGGACCTCGTGGTCGCAGGTGCGATTCAGCACGCCCGCGGGGCCGCTGCCCGGCGAGGGCCAGTGCATGAAGGAGGACGGCAGCCGCGTCTTCGGCTACGGGTGGTTCGATACCAAGCGCGAGCCGTTCATGTGGACGCAGGCCGGGGGCGCCGTGAGCCTGGGCGCCGCGCCGATCACCAATTACAACGACGGGTTCGCGGTCGCGTGCACGCGCGCCGGCGACAAGGTCTGCTGCTTCTTCCGGCCGGGCGCGACTCCGCTCGCCGTGGGCGAGGGCTACATGTGGATCGAGGGCCGCGGCTACGTGCCGCTCGAGCAATACGCCGCCGAGCACGGCGTCACGATCCCCGAGGGCTTCCACCTGGCGATGCCGCTCGACATGTCGCCGGATGGCCTGGCCATCACCGGCAACGCGCGCAGCGAGCTGGGCGGCTTCGAGTGCACGTTCGTGCTGGACCTGCACCCCGAGCAGCAGCCGTGCCCGGCGGACTTGGACGGCAACCGGCTGGTGAACGGCGCGGACCTCGGCATGCTGCTGGGCAACTGGGGCGGGCAGGGGGTTGGTGACCTGAACCAGGACGGCGTGGTCGACGGCGCGGACCTCGGGGCGCTGCTGGGCGCGTTCGGGCCCTGTCCCTGAGCGGTCCCGTGGGCCCACGGGCGCGATACGCTCCGCGAATGGCCATCCGTTCCGTCCGTATCCCGCTGATCGCATCCCTCTTTGCCGCCGCGCTCGCCTGCGCCGCGGTCGCGCAGTCCCAGCCTGCCCAGGGCGAGCCCTCCCACGATGTTCCCGAGGCGCGCCCCGCGTCGCCGGCGGAGCAGGGCACCCCGACGCTGACCGGCACCGCCCCGCAGCCGGTTCCGGCGACGGCCGTCCCGCCCCAGCCCGCGAAGCCCGGTGCGAAGCAGCCGGCCGCGCCCGCGAAGCCCGCCGCGCCCGCCCCGGAGCTGGTGCCGCTCGCCTTCATGACCGGCAACTGGACGCAGCAGCAGCCGCGCGGCGCCGTCATCGAGGAGCACTGGATGCCCGTGCGCGGCAACTCCATGCTGGGCAGCTTCCGCCGCGTGCTGGGCAACGGCGCCGTGCCGTTCTACGAGTTCACGCAGATCGTCGTCGAGAAGGGCGAGGTCCTGCTGCGCCAGATCCACGTGCACGGCAACTTCGAGCCCGACCCCAAGCGCACCGAGGCCATGGTCCTGCGCCTGGTCAAGGCCGGCGACAACTCGGCCACCTTCGAGCCCGCGGGCGACGAGGAGAAGGCGCACGCCGGCGAGATCGACCGCGTGACCTACACGCTGAAGGACGCCGACACGCTCGAGCTGCGCGTGATCGCCAAGGGCCCGCCGGCGAAGGAGGGCGAGAAGCCCGCCGCGCCGCAGGAGCTCGTCTTCACCATGACCCGCGAGCGCTGAGGACCCGAACGTGACCGCCATGCCGCGCCGCCTTTCGACCGTGCTGGTCCTCGCCCTCGCGCTGCTGCCGGGGCTTGCGGCGCGCGCGCAGGCGCCTTCCGCGGCAGCCGCGGTCACGGCCGCACCAAAGCCGGCGGCCGCCTCGCCCGCCGCCGCGCCGGCCCCGATCCGCGCCGCGGTCTTCCTGAACCCGCCGTTCGTCATGCAGGAACCGAACGGCACATTCGGCGGCTTCGCCGTCGACCTGTGGGACAAGACCAGCGCCGAGCTGGGGCGGACGACCGAGTACGTGGCCGCGGCCAGCTTCGAGGACCTGCTTGCCTCGGTGCGCGCCGGCAAGGTCGACGTCGGCATCTCCGACGTGTTCGTGACCAGCGATCGCCAGCGCGTGATGGACTTCACGCATCCCTTCGCGGACGGCGGCCTGCGGATCATGGTGCACGAGAAGCGCGAGCACTCGATCGGCAAGCTGCTGGGCGGGCTGGAGAAGGGCGGCCACCTGCGCGTGCTGGGCTGGGGCCTGCTGGCCGCGATCGGCCTGAGCATCCCGGTGGTCATGCTGCTGCGTCGCGTCGACAAGCAGTTCACCCCGCACTGGCACGAGGGCTTCGCCGAGGCCTTCTACCACGTGATGAGCGTCGCGATGACCGGCAAGACCAGCTACAAGAACGCGAGCGGCTGGCTCAGCCGCATCTTCGCGGCCATCTGGATGGTCTTCGGCGTGGCGACCGTCGCGTACATCACGTCCAGCCTGTCCAGCGTGATGACCACCGATGCGCTCCATGGCCAGGTCCACGGCGTGCACGACCTTGCCGGCAAGACCATCGGCGTCCTGAAGGGCAGCGTGGGCGAGCGCTACTGCGCCGAGCACCACTACACGACCCGCTCGTATGCCGACCTGGACGACGCGGTGAAGGACCTGGTCGCCCGCGAGCTCGACGTGGTCGTCGCGGGCGCTCCGGTGCTGGAGTACTACGACACGAAGCACCCGGAGCTGCCGATCACCGAGGTCGGCGCGGTCTTCGAGCCGCGCAAGTACGCCTACGCCGTGCCGCTGGGGAGCCCGCTCCGCCACGACGCGAACGTGGCGCTGCTGAAGCTCCAGGAGTCGGGCGCCACCGACCAGCTGCACGCGCAGTACTTCGGCAAGTGATCCCGCCGGGCGCCCGCGCGCCCGTCCGCCCTCACCGCCGGTGCTTGAGGAACCACGCGTACAGCTCGGGGTTCGCGTACGTCTGCGTCCAGCTGTCGTGACCCACGCCCGGGTAGACGGTCCACGTGACGTCCGCGCCGGCCCGGCGTGCGCCGTCGGCCATGGCCTGGCCCCACTCCGGCGGCACCACGGTGTCGGCGCCGCCGTGGAAGGCCCAGATCGGCATCTTGCCCAGCTGGCGCGTCGACCACATGTTGCCGCCGCCGCAGATCGGGGCGATCGCGGCAAAGCGGTCCGGGCGCCGGCCGGCCCATTCCCACGTGCCGAAGCCGCCCATCGAGAGGCCCGTCAGGTAGACGCGCGCCGGATCCACGCGCAGGTCCTTCAGCGCGGCGTCGAGCCATGCGTCGAGCGCCTCGGGGTCCCAGGGGCGCGTCGGGGTCTGCGGGCTCAGGATGATGAAGGGCGCCAGTGCAGGCATCTCGTCGCGGCGCTCGGCGAGCTTGGTGAGGCCCTGCGTCTTCAGCGTGGCGACGTCCTCGCCGGTCTCGCCGCTGCCGTGCAGGAACACGATGACGGGGTGCTTCGTCGCGGCGTCGGCGTCGTAGCCCGCGGGCAGCGAAACCAGGTAGCCGTAGCGCACCTGCTTGGTGAGCGTCGCGTCGAAGCGCCGCGCGTCCTGCGAGGGGGCGGGTGCGTTCATGGCCAGGAAGGCGGCGGAGGAGCAGGCAAGGGCGGCGAGGGCGGTGCGGCGCATGCCGTCATTGTGCCACGCCGCGCAGCATCGCGAGCGCCTGCGCGTGCAGCGCGGGGTTCGCGGCCACGCTGCTGCCGCCGTGGATGCCCGGCTGGCCCTGCCAGTCGGTGAACGTCCCGCCGGCTTCCTCCAGGATCACCGGGAACGGGCCGCAGTCCCAGGGGTGCATCACCGGGTCGATCGCCAGGTCGGCGCGGCCGGTCGCGACGAGCGCCAGCGAGTAGCAGTCGCTCCAGCCGCGCAGGCGTCCGACGGCGCGCAGCGTGCGGAGTGCGGCGTCCTCGGCGCCGGCGCGTGCGAAGTACTCGGGGCCGCTGGTGACGCACAGCGCATCGGCCAGCCGCGCGGTGCGGCTGACCCGCGCGGGCGTGCACGCGTGGCCGGGGCGTTCCCACCATGCGCCCATGCCGCGCACCGCCCAGACGCGCTCGTGCAGCGCGGGCAGCTCGCAGGTGCCGGCCACCACGCGCGGGCCGGCGGGCGTGGCCTCCTCAAGCGCCAGCAGCACGCCGAAGAGCGGCACGCCCGCCGCGAAGCTCACGGTGCCGTCGATCGGGTCGATCACCCACGTCCAGCGCGAGTGGCCCTGCGCGTGGCCCTCCTCCTCGCCCAGGATCGCGTCGCCGGGGAAGGCGGCGGCGACGGCGGCACGGACCAGCGCTTCGCTCTCGCGGTCGGCGACGGTGACGGGGCTGTCGTCCGGCTTGTGCCGGATGCCCAGTTCCGTGGACTGGTAGTGCCGCATGACCGCGGCGCCCGCCGCGGCCGCCACCGTGCGCAGCAGCGCCACGCGGCGGCGCAGGTCGTCGGGCGCGTCCCAGCGTTCCAGCGGGTCGTGTTCCATGGGGCCGAGCGTAGCGGCAGCCCGGCTACCCTTGGGCCATGACCACGCGCGGCGACTACGTCCTGGGCTCGCACGATGCCGAGATCGAACGGCTGGGCTTCCAGCACGGGCAGTGGCGCGACCTGGTGCACGATGCCTGGCACCGCGCCGGGATCGGGGCGGGGCAGTGGGTCGTGGACGTTGGCGCGGGCCCGGGGTTCGCGACGTACGACCTGGCCGCGATCGTGGGCGCCGCCGGCGGCGTGACGGCCGTCGAGCGTTCGCATCGGTACCTGGAACACCTGCATGCGCGGGCGGCGCGTGCGGGTGCCGCCGCGCGCATTGCGGTGCACGAGCACGACCTGATGCTCACGCCCATCCCGCGCGCCGGCAGCGCCGACGGCCTGCACGACGCCGCGTGGTGCCGCTGGGTGGCCATGTTCGTGCCCAGCGTGCCGACGCTGGTCGAGCGCATCCGCAGCACGCTGCGCCCGGGCGGCGTGGCGGTGTTCCACGAGTACGCGCACTATCGCACCTACGGCGCGCAGCCGCCGCGGCAGGGGATCACCGACTTCGTCGAGGCGGCGATCGCCAGCTTCCGCGACTCGGGCGGCGACCCCGATGCCGCGGGCCCCGTGCTGCGGGCGCTGCACGCCGGCGGGTTCCGCGTGCGCGAGGTGCGCCCGATCGTCCGCGCCGCGCGGCCGGGGCAGCCGCTCTGGGATTGGCCGGCAGGGTTCATCCGGACCTACGTCCCGCGGCTGCGCGAACTGGGCCGGGTCGACGAGGCGTGGTGCGCCCGGGCGTTGGCCGACCTGGCCGCGGCCGAGCGCGACCCCGATTCGGTGCTGCTGACGCCGATGGTGCTGGAGATCGTGGCGGAGCGGCGGGACTAGAGCGTTATTGGACGTTCGCGCCCTGGTTTCATCCTGTGGCGCCGCGGGGAACGCATCGGACCGCAAGATTTGAACGGCCTTCCCGACGCGGTTTCCTTGCCCGCGCCGGGACACGGGCTACTTTCAGGACGCGCGCGGCCCCTTACCGCACGCATGTCGACCCTTTCGATCCGTTTGTCCCTTTCCAAATCGGAGCGCCTGCAATGACTTTCACTCGTTTCGCTGTTGCCACGGCTGTGGCTGCCGCAGCGGTCACCGCGACCGCGTCCGCTGACCTCGTCGTCGGCTGGACGATCCCCACCGCCTTCCCGACTGGCGCCGGCAACGTGCCGACCGGCCAGACGTACCTGCCCCCGGGCCCGAACGGCGCCGGCGTTGCCGATCAGGGC
>JBEIFT010000143.1:0-7572 GCA_040382255.1 Phycisphaeraceae bacterium | reverse complement strand
GGCGGCAGGGCTGGCCGCGCGCGGCATCGGGCCCGGCTGCGTCGTGGCCGCGGATGCCGCGCCGTCGCCCGAATTCGTCGCGCTGCTCCTGGGCGCCGCACTGCGCGGTGCCACGTTGCTGCCCGTCTCCACGGCGATGCCGGCCGCCGCGCGCGCACGCGTCGAGTCGCAGGCGGGTGCGGCGCTTTCGCTGCGGGCGCACGAGTTCCTGGCGCTGCAGGCTGGTGTGGGCGCTGCGGATGCCGCGCATCACGCGCCCGATTCGCCTGACGCGCCCGGCGCGCCCGACACCGCGTTGCACCCCGACGCAGCGATCGCGGTCGCCACCAGCGGCTCCACCGGCCTGCCGCGCGTCGTCCGCATCCCGTGGTCCGCGGCGATCGCCAGCGCGCAGCAGGGTGCGCACGCGCTGCCGTTCGGGCCGGGCGACGCGTGGCTCGCGTCGCTCTCGGCGGCACACGTCGGCGGCATCATGATCCTGGTGCGTGCGGTCGCCTTGGGCGGTGCGGCGTGCATTGCGCCGGCGCCGCGTACGTGGGCGGATCTCGCGGGCATCACGCACGTCTCGGTGGTGGCGGCGCAGCTTGCGCGGCTCCTCGAGGACCCTGCCGACCCGCCGGCCTCGCTCAAGGCGGTGCTGCTCGGCGGCGGCCCCAGCCCGCAGGCGCTGCGCGACGCGGCGCTCGCGCGCGGCCTGCCGCTCTTCGCCACGTACGGCCTGACCGAGACGTGCTCGCAGGTGGCCACGGGCCGGCTCGCCGCCGGCGACCCCGCCACGCTCGCCGGCCCGGCGATCGCCCCCACGCGCATCTGGGCCGAGGCCGACGAACTGCTGGTCGACGGTCCGACGCTCGCCGACGCGGAACTTCACGAAGGCGCCGCCGTCCCGCTTCCGCGCCCGCTGCGGACGCGCGACCACGGCTTCATCGACGCCCAGGGCCGCGTGCACGTCGTCGGCCGCCACGACACGATGTTCATCTCCGGGGGCAAGAACATCCACCCCGAGACGATCGAGCGCGCGCTCGGCGAGATCCCCGGCGTGCGCGCCGCGTGCGTCGTCGGCGTTCCCGACCCGCGCTGGGGCATGCGCCCGGCGGCGTTCGTCGACCTGGTGCACCCGCCCGCGCAGCCGTTGCGCGACGCTCTGGCCGCGCTGCTCGAGCGCCACCTCGTCCCGGACGCGATCTACGCCATGCCCGCCGACGAAGCCGCGAAGATGAAGCCGTCACGCGCCGCCCTCGCCGCGCGCCTGGCGGCCGGCGAGCCCTTCGAAAGTAGGTGACAGGTCCACCGTCACCTCTTTACTGTCGCCCGCGATGCGTCGATCCACGCGCGCAGCGCCGGCGGCAGGTCCACGCTGCGCCCGGCGGCAGGGTCGATCGCGGCGCGCACCACGCGCGCTTCCATCGCCAGCGCGCCCGCGCGCTCGAATCGCCAGCCCAGGGTGAACGCACTCTGGCCCGCCTCCACCACCGCCAGCCGGGCCGTCAGCCGGTCGCCCACCCGCACCGGAAGCCGGTAGTCCGCCTCGCAGCGCACCACGGGCGTCGGCGCCAGCGTCCGGGTCACCAGCATGTCGCGCAGGTGCAGCCCGCCCGCCTCCAGCCAGCGCTCGAACAGCTCTTCCTCGAGTTCCAGCAGGCGGGGGTAGAAGATCACTCCCGCGGCATCCGTGTGCTGCAGGCGCACGCAAAGCTCGGCGGACAGGGTGGAGGGGTCCATGGGGAAAGGGTACGCCCCGTGCTCGGCAGCGTCCCAGAAGCACGTCCAGCCGGGGAGTTTCGCCACACACGCCCGGCCACCCGCGCGTACACGGGTCGTGAACCCACACCAGTCCGACCGGCCCGCTCCGGCCCCTGCGCCAGCCGCCATCCCGCAGTCCGCCCGCCGAGATTTCCTCCGGATCGCATCCGGTCTCGGCGTCGCGCTCGGGACAGCCGCTGCATTCGGTGGGCCGGTTCGGTCGGCGGCGGGTGCGCCTGCGCCCGCGGCAGGGGGTTCCGGCGGCGGCGCCGCCGCGCCGTTCGACCTGGCCGCGCTGGGCATGCCGTACCGCCAGGACGACCCGCGCTGGGGCCGCGACGTGATGTGGGACCGCCGCCTGGTCATCCGCACCGCGACGCAGATCAACGGCATGCGCAAGACGGTCGCCGAAGACCTCGTGCGCAGCTTCCCCGACGGCAACACGATCGCCAACGAGGGCTGCCAGCTGACGTGCTTCGCGATGGTGCTGCGCATGCTGCACCCGCAGGCCACCGCGGCATGGACGCCGCGCACGCTGAACCGCGCCGCGCAGGCCGCGCTGTACTACACGCGCTCCGGCCTCTCGATGACGACGCTGGGCGCCGACCTGCTCTCCGAGGTCTCGGAAGGCGCCGTGCAGCTCGCGGTGAAGGAGGAGTACCTCCCTGCCGTGCAGCCGTGGCCGCGCGCCTTCTGCGACACCGCGCCGCTCGTGCGCGCGTACCGCGGCCTCCCGCCCGCGGCGCGTGCCGACACGCTGGTCATGCTCAAGATCGGCACCTACGACGACACCGTCGCATCGCACTACGTGCTCCTCGACCCGAACGCGGCCGAGTCGCCGGACGTCCGCGATGCGCTGGTCCTGGATCCCGCGATGCCGGCCGGCCGCACCGGGCCGTGGCGCCTGAGCGATTCCGCCGCCTGGATCTGCACGGATCCCGACATCGCGGCCGGTTGGCGCGCGGACGGCATCCAGCCCGCGCAGGTCGCGGGCGCCTGGGCGTTCACGCGCTGGGACCGCGCCAACGGCAGGACCGGCGCCACGCCGCTGGTCGCGGCGTGGTCGCAGGAACTTGCCCGTGGGTGAGCGTGCGGCGGCGCGGCGGCTGGGCCGCCTGCGTGCGGCTCAGCGCTGCTCGCCGTAGTGGTGCAGCAGGTAGCGCGCCACGTAGTCCAGGATGCTCGACGCCTCGGGGACTTCGGGGTTGCTGGTGGGGCCCATCGGCTCGAAGCGCATGCCGCGGAAGCGCTCGGCGGCCTCGGCAACCGGCAGCCCGTGCTGCAGCGCCAGGCTGAATGCGCGGCAGAAGCCCTGGATCAGGCCGGAGAGGGTCGACCCCTCCTTGCTCATCTTGATGAACAGCTCGCCGGGGCGGCCGTCCGCGAAGAGGCCGACGGTGAGGTAGCCCTCGTGCCCGCCGATCGAGAACTTGTGCGTGATGGAACGGCGCGTGCTCGGCATCGGCTCGCGGCGCGTGATGGAAGCGGTGGTCATCGGAACGTCGCCTTCTTGCCCGTCCTGGGCATTCGCTGGCGGGACTGCCTTGGTGCCCGTCCGTCGCGCCGTCGCGCGGCTGGGGGGCTGCCCGGTGATTCGCCGCCTTGCGGATCACCGGACGCGTGGGAAAGATAACGCGCCACCCACGGGGGGTGGCGCGTCGGGTTCACAAATTCCTCACGGGCAGGAACGGTCGCGGCCGGGCGGGCCGGCGCGGCCGCGGGGTCAGGCCTTCGCCTTCTTGCCCTTCTTGCCCTCGGACTTGGCCTCGCCTTCGGCGGCCGGGGCGTCGGTGGCGGGGGCCTCCTCGGCAGCCGGCTCCTCGGCCGGGGCGTCGGCCGCCGCGGTCAGGATCTCGAGCGTGCGGTCCGGCAGGACGTCGATCGCGATGTCCGTGCGGAGGTCGCGGTCCAGCTGGATGGTGCAGGTGTAGTGGCCGATGCGGCGGATGGTCTGCTGCAGGCGGACGGCGCGGAAGTCCACGCCGAAGCCGTCGGCGACCAGCTGGTCGGCGATGTCACGCTGGGTGACGGCGCCGTACAGCACGCCCTGGTCGTTCACGCTGCGGATGAGCTTGATGGCGACGCCTTCCATGCGGGCCATGAGGGCCTCGCGGCCGGCGCGGACCTTGGCCAGCTCGGCCTGCGCGGCGGCGCGGGCGTCCTTGAGGGCCTCGATCTTCTCGGCGGTGGGAGCCTCGGCGAAGCCGTGCGGCAGCAGGTAGTTGCGGGCGAAGCCGGGCTTCACCTTCACGACGTCCCCGACGAGACCCAGGTTTTCGATGGTGCGGTTGAGGAGGAGCTCGACCTTGCGAAGCGCCATGACGCTGTCCTTTCGCGGCGGATGCCGCGTCAAGTTAGGGCTGCCTCGGGGCCCAGCAGTTGGAGCACGGCACCCACATGGGCACCGCGGAGGCGGGCCGCGCATGATCGCAGAAACCCGCCGTTCCCGCAAGTCCCTCGACCGGCGGGGCGCGCCGGAAAGCACCGCGGGGCCGACACTTGCGTCGGCCCCGCGGCATCAGGAGATGACGTGTTCAGCGGTGTCCGGGAATCCCGGCCGCCCGGCGCGTGCGGGCGCGGTTCAGAACGGGATGTCCTCGTCCGCGACCTCGGCGTGGCCGGAGCCGCCGCGACCGCCGGTCGCCGCCTTCGCGTTGCCGCGGCCGCCGCGCGGCGGGGCGTAGCCGCCCTCGTCGCTCACGACGCGCTCGCCGCCGCCACCGCCGCCCGAGCCCAGGAACTGGAAGTTCTCGATGACGACGCGCATCTTCGAGCGCTTGCCGCCGTCCTTGTCCTCCCAGGTGTCCAGCTTCAGGCGGCCCTCGATGAAGAGGGGCTTGCCCTTGGTCATGTACTGCTTGATGACCTCGGCCTGCTTGCCCCAGGCCTCGCAGTCGACGAACGTCGTTTCCTCGCGGTCCTCGCCGTCCTTCGTGCGGTACTTGCGGTTCACCGCGAGGCCGACCTCGCACACGGCCTGGTTGCCCGGCGTGTACTTGAGCTCGGGGTCGCGGGTGAGGTTGCCGATCAGCATGACCTTGTTGAGATTCGCCATTGGGTGCTCCTTGCGTTCGGTGTCTGTTCGGATCGTAGCCGCGGCGCCCTTCCTGGGCAAGGCCGCGCCGCGCCACGACGGCGCCTTCCGGTCTCGATGCGTGCAGTATGGCCGCCCCCGGTGAAGCACCTGCTGCAACGGGAAGTTTTTCCACGCAAAAACGCGGCTGCGCACGGCGGGTGGGCCGTGCGCAGCCGGAACAACTCGGGATCGCCCGCCGCCGGTCGGCCGGCAGGGGGTCCGTTGGGGGCTGGGGTCACTCCTCGGAGGGAGCCGACTCGTCGCCGCGGAGCCTCGCCTCGTCCGCCGTGCGCTGCGCGGCCTCGGCGTTCTTCATCTGCTCCTCGGTCAGCTCGTCGTTGCGGGTGATCAGCGCGCGGAGCAGCTTCTCCGAGAGACGGCAGTCGCGCTCGATCTCCTTGACCTTCTTGGTGTCCGCGGTGAAGCGGGCCAGGAAGTACACGCCGCGCTTGTTGCCCTCGATGTCGTAGGCGAGGCGGCGCTCGTCCCACTTGATCAGGCTGTGCAGCGTGGCGTCGCCCTTGGACAGCATCTCCTTGATGCTGTCCATGGCGCCGTTGAGGTCGGCCGAGGCCGACTGCGGGAAGAGGAACATGCCCTCGTACTTTCCGATGCGGGTTTCAGTGGTGCTCATTGTTGGTGCTTTCGTGTGTTGGGTTTCAGGATCCGCCGACGGCGGCCTTGCGGTTGAACCGGTTCATGGCCTCATCGAGTCCCTTGGTCGCCCAGGTCTCGGCCGCCTGCGCGGCCTCGGCGAGCGACTGCTCGACCAGCGGCTTCTGGTCGGGCGTGAACTGGCCCAGCACGTAGTCCGACTGCCTGATGCGCGCGTTCGGATCGATGCCGATCCGAACGCGCGCCCAGTAGTTGGTCCCGAGCCGGAGCCCGATGTCGGCCAGCCCGTTGTGCCCGCCGCTGCTGCCGTCCGGCTTGAGCCGCACGGTGCCGCAGGGGAACGCCAGGTCGTCGACGATCACGAGGAGGTCCTTCGACGCGTCGAGCTTGAAGAACTGCACGGCCTCCAGGACGGTCCGTCCCGAGAGGTTCATGAAGGTCATCGGCTTGAGGAGCATGCACTTCTCGCCGCCGATGTCCGCGTCCCATGCCAGCCCGCCGAAGCGGCTCCGCGGCGTCGTGCCGGGCGCGAAGCGCGCGGCCAGACGGTCGACCACGAGGAAGCCCACGTTGTGGCGGGTTCCTGCGTATTCGGGTCCGGGGTTGCCGAGTCCGACGATGAGCTTCATGGCTCGCTGGGTGGGTTCGCTGTTCCTTCAGGCCGCCGCCCGCACGGTGCGGGCGACGCGCACGGTTCCGCAGGGTTCGGTCACTTCTTCTTGTCGGCCTCCGCGCCCTCTTCCTTCTTGGCGGTGAGGACCTCGGGCTCGGCCTTCGCGGCGGCCGGCGTGGCCTCTGCGGCGGCTTCCTCGGCAACCGACTCGACGCGGCAGACGACGGCGTTCTTGTCGGCGACGGCGGTGCTGCCGGCCGGGAGCTTCAGCTGGCCGATGGTCAGCGTCTCGCCCGTCAGCGTGGAGAGGTCGATCTTGATCTCCTGGGGGATGTCGCGCACCTTGCAGGAGACCTCGATCTCCGGCATGTCGTGCACCAGGATGTAGCCCGGCTTCTTCAACGCCTCGGGGGTGCCGATGAAGCTCAGGTGGATCTTGACGGTGACGATCTGGTCCAGGTCGACGTGCGCCAGGTCGATGTGGATCACGTTGTCGCCGAGGTACCCGAACTGCAGGTCCTTGACGAGGACGGTGTCCTTGCCGCCGTCCTCGAACTTCAGCTCGAGCACGTGCGCGCCGTGCTTGAGCGCGTAGATCGTCTCGTGCTCGGGCAGGCTGATGGCCACCGGCGCGTTGCCGGGGGTGTAGAGGTTGGCGGGCAGCTGGCCCGCCGCGCGGAGGCGCTTCGAATAGCGCGTTCCGAGCTTGTCGCGCTTCTTCGCGACCAGAACCGGGGTCTCCTTGGACATTGTCATGTCTCCTTTCAATTGGAGTGGGTTCGAAACGTGGTAGGGGCGTGAGACAACGGGAACGTCAACGCTTCACGCCGATGCCCTCGCGGAACATCGCGCTGACGCTTTGGTCGTGGTGGATGCGGTGGACGGCCTCGCCCAGGAGGCGCGCCACCGAACGGACGGTGAGCTTGTCCTCCAGCGGCTTCAGCCGGTCGCCGCCGGGGATGGTGTCGGTGATCGTGATGCGGCTGATCTCGGGCACCGCGAGCCGGTTGAAGGCCTGGCCGACCATGACCGCATGGGTGCAGGCGCATTCGCAGCCGACGGCGCCCTCCTCCATGACGACGCGCGCGGCCTCGCTGACGGTGCCGGCGGTCGAGATCATGTCGTCGAACATCAGCACGCGGCGGCCCTTGACCTCGCCGATCAGGTTCTTCACGCTGACCTTCGAGCCGCTCTGGCGGCGCTTGTCGATGATGGCCATGTCGAAGCCCAGCAGGTTGGCGAACATGTTCGCCACCTTCACGTTGCCGACGTCCGGGCTGACGACGACGCACTCGCCCAGCTGGTCGCGAAGCGACTGGTAGTGCTCGACCAGCACCGGCGCGGCCGTCAGGTGGTCCACCGGGATGTCGAAGAAGCCCTGGATCTGCGCGGCGTGCAGGTCGACGCACAGCACGCGGTCGCAGCCGGCGCCGGTGATCAGGTTCGCCACCAGCTTGGCGGTGATGGGCACGCGGCCCTCGTCCTTGCGGTCCTGGCGCGCGTAGCCGAAGTAGGGGATCACGGC
>JBEIFT010000142.1:0-7574 GCA_040382255.1 Phycisphaeraceae bacterium | reverse complement strand
TGGCAGCCGATGCCCGCGGGCTGGCGTCCGCGCGCGCTCGTCTGGCGGCCGTGGCGCTGGCGGGCGTTCCTGGATCCGGTGCAGTGGGCGCTGGCCTTCGCGGTCGTCGTGATCGCGATGGGCCTGATCGGCGGGCTCGTCGTCGGCATCGGGGCGCTCGTCGACGCCACGTACCGGGGGGAACTCGCGTCGGTCGTCGCGGTGGTGATCGGCGGCGCAGGACTCGTGATCGGCTGCCTGGGCGCGTGGATCCTCCGCACGATCCTGCGCGCGGGCGCGCGGCGCTTCGCGGCGCGGCTGCCGGAGGGGATCGCCGGATACGCGTTCGTCCGTGCCGTGGCCCTGAGCCGCGACCAGCCGCGCGAGGCGTGGAGAGCGAAGGCGCGCGTGGAGTGGTGCGCCAACTTCCGCAGCGGGAGCGACGCGGTCGCGTGCCTCGACCCCTCTGCCGCGCAGGCGGCCGCGGCCATCGAGCGCATCCCCGACCGCCTGGAGCCCGAACGCGTGGGCAGCAGCGGGTCGGTGCGCGTGCTGCGCGCGATGATCGGCATGTCCATCTTCGGCGCATGGATGCTGTGGCGCGCACCGGGCGGATGGGGCTCGATGATCGTGCCCGGGATCATCCTTGCCACGGCCGCGATCGGCATCCTTCGCATGACCATGAGCGGCCGCCTGACCGCGCCCGTCGCGGTCGGCCCCGGCTGGGTGAAGTGGGGCGACCTGGCCTGGAGCGTGCGCGATTCCGTGCTGGTCGTCGAGCGCGCCGGCGTCGGCATGGTGCAGGCATCCATCGTCGGCCGCGCCGGCGTGGTGCGGCTGCGCCTGCGCACCGACCCCGCGGCGGACGGCCAGTTCGCCACGCTCTGGACGCGCTGGATGCACGACCGCCCCGAGCCGCCGGGCGCGGAGTAAATTGTGTTCGGGATAACCCGTACCTATTTCTGCTGAAATAGGTACGGGTTATCCCGAACACCATATGCACTCCCCCTGCCCATCCTGCGGATTCGCGCTCGTGTCGGTTGACGCCGCCGCGGGCGCCTGCCCCGAGTGCGGCATGGACGCGGGCGGACGTGCGGCGCTGGCGCATCGCTCGGCGCGCGCGGTGCGGTGGGCGGGCGCGGCGCTGGGGGCCGTCGCCAGCATCGAGCTGCTGCAGGAGGTGCACCGCTGGACGGTGCGCGGGATCCTGGCGGTGACGACGAACGAGGAGTCCCGCGCAGCGATCAACGGCGAGCTCGCCGCATTCGACCGGGCGCGCGTGTGGGCCATGATGGCCGAGCTGGCGCTCGTGCTCGCGGCCGGCCTCGTGGCCTGGCGCGTCGGGGCGCTGCGCCGCTCGCCGCGCGCGGGGCTCGCGTGGGTGCTGGGCGCCGTGGCGATCGTGCTGCCGGCGGCGGAACTCGCGGCGATGGCGTTCAGCGTCGCCGCACCGGAATCCGCCATGTCACTCGCCGGCCGCCAGTCGCTCATGCCGGTCTGGGTGCTGGCGTCGCTTCCGTGGTACGCGACGCTCGCCGGTGCCGCCGCGGCGGCGTGGCTGGCCTGTGCCGCACCGGTGCGCCGGCCGCGCGCGCTCGGCGCAAGCCTCGGGCCGGCCATGCTCCTGCTGCTGCTCGGGATCGTGCTCCTCGGGGGCATGGCATCCGGCGGCGGACCCTCGCCCGGGCGACCGGACCTCGTCGCGCTGGAGCAACTCGCCACGTGGATCGCCGCGCTGGCCGCGCTCGTCGCCCTCCGTTCCTGGCCCCACGTCCACGAACCGCTCCCCGAGCACCGGCCCGGCGACGTCGTCACCGCACGTCACGCGATGCACATGGGTGGCACCGTCCTCGGCTGGGCGCTCGCGATGATCGGCGTGCTGGTCTGGATCGTGGCTCGCTCGCGGCCGGTCGACCTGACGAACAGGGACGTCACGGACATCCTTTCGCTCATCCCGTCCTGGATGGTCGCCCGCGACGTCCTGGCGATGCTGCTGGTCGCCGCGTGGGTGATCCCCGCGTTCCTGGTGCCGGACCCCCGCGCCGCGAAGACGTGGAAGCTGGCCGCGCTGATCAGCGGCGCGGCCGCTGTTCTGTTCGCGGGGCGGTGACCTGCGCGGTGTTGCGCGCCGAGGCGCGTCCCGGGCCGGACCCTCCGCCCGCGCCCGCCGCGCGCACCGGTCCCTGGTTCGCCTCGATGAACAGCGTCTCCAGCCGCTCGCCCTGCGTGCGCTCGGGGACGCGGCCCACGGGCCAGGCATCGGTCGTCTCGACCAGCACCAGCGTGCGTCCCTCGGGCCGCAGCACCTTGTCGCCGGCACGCACGGGCAGCGCCGCCGCGGCCAGCATGTGCTGGTGGTCGGCGTCGCGCACCAGGTAGACGTCGCACAGGCCGACGCTGCGCGCCAGCGCGATCAGCAGCACGGCGCGCGTGTCGCAGTCGCCGGTCTCGGTGGCCAGCGCCCAGAGCGGCATCGACAGGCCGAACCGGTGCTTGCTGTCGCCCGGGTCGGGCGTGTCGCCGTACTTCAGCTGCTGCACGAACGAGGCCAGCGCGCCGAACTCCTCGCGCATGCCGCGGGCGCCGCGCTTGCGGGCCTCGGCCAGGATCGCGCGCGCGATCGGGCGGACCTCGTCCAGGCTGGCCTCGACCATCCATTCGTAGTCCGGCGCCAGCACGTCGCCCTGCGGCGTCCGCTGGCGGCGCACGCCGTGCAATGCCAGCACAGAATCCAGCGACGTGCGCTTGCGCGCGAGCTCGGAATCGTCGTGGTAGCGGATCACCGCGCGGTCCAGTTCGTAGCCGAACGCACGCTCCATCGCCTGCGCACGCGTCACGTCGATGTCGCCGCGCACCGCGTAGCGGCGGCCGACGGCGCCGGGCTCGACGACGCGCACGTCGCCCTGCCACTCGCGCACGGGGACGGTGTTGACGTCCTCCCACTGCCAGCGTCGGTGCTCGACGTCCGCGGAGAGCTGCCCCAGCGCGGCCAGGTCGGGGCCGTGTGCGCCGGGCGCAAGCCATGGGTCGTTCTCGGTGCGCGCCGCGCGCTCGGTGGTGCGGCACGTCGGCAGCCGCACGGGGCCCGACTCGGGCGGGCTCGTCACGGCCTCGCACGTGTCCCCCGCGATCGCGCCGACGCGGCGCATCGCGCCCTCGGCGGCGTCACGGAACACGGGTTCGCGCTTCCACGCCCACACGCCCACCGCCGCCACGGCGGTCAGGAACGCCACGGACCACAGGGAGCGTTCGATTCGGGACGGGAACGACGGCATGCCCGCCATTCATCGGCTGCACGCAGGCCCCTCTTGAGCGCGGCCTTCCGCGTCCGGGAATAACGGCCCTCAGACCTCGGCTTCGTCGCGTGCCCCGCGGAAGGCCCGCTTCTGCCAGGCCGGGCGCTCGCGCTGCGGGACGTGCCCGCCCACGATGCGCACGCGGCCCACGCCCTCGAGCGTGTTGGCCAGCTTCGCGATCAGCGACCGCTCGGGCACCACGCGCACCGCGTGCGACCGCAGCTGCACGTCGCGCCCGTCCACCGTCACGCGGATGAAGACGTCGACCGGCCGCCCCTGCAGGCTGGCGACGCTGCCGCCCGCCTGGCGCAGCAGCCCGCTCGCCATCTGCAGCGCGCCGGCCAGCGCGCCGGGCTCGGCGCGGTCGGCCTCGACGGCGATCTCGAGCCGCGTCGCCAGGTGCTGCGCCGCGTCCTCGATCGGGATCACGCGGTCGACCACCAGGTTCGGCTGCCCGCGCGCGTGGTCCACGCGCCCCACCATCAGCACGATGCGGTCCTGCTGCAGGATCTCGCCGTACTTCGAGAACGTCTCGGCGAAGAGCACGCCGTCCAGGTTGCCGCCGGCGTCGCTGAGCGTGAACATCGCCATGCGCTGCCCGGCGCTCTTGCCGTTCTTCGTCACCACGTGCCGCACGCGCGTGACCATGCCGCCGACCACCGCGGTGGTGTCCTGCGCCATCTGCGCCGCCGTGGCCGAGTTGCCCGTGCAGAACGTGGACAGCTCGCCCTTGTACTGGTCCAGCGGATGGCCGCTGACGTGGAAGCCGAGCGCCTCCTTCTCGAACGCCAGCGCCTGCAGCCGCGGCCACGCCTCGGTCTTGCGCAGCACGTGCGGGGAGCCGGCCGCGCCGGCCGCGGGCTTCGGGGCCACGCTCTCGAAGTCGCCGAAGAACGTCATCTGCCCGACGCGGCGGTCCTCGTTGCGGCTGTGGCCCGTCTTCACGGCGTCGTCGATCGTGGCGACCAGCGCCGCGCGCTCCTCCACGCCGTGCAGCGAGTCGAACGCCCCGCCCTTCACGAGCGCCTCGATGGTGGCGCGGTTCACGGCCCGCAGGTCGACGCGCTCGCAGAAGTCGAAGATGTCCTTGAAGCGGCCGCCCTTCGCGCGCTCGGCGATGATCGCGCCGATCGCCGCCTCGCCGCTGCCCTTGATCGCCTTCAGGCCGAAGCGCACGTGACCGTGCACCGCGTCGCGCGGCTCGCCGTCCATGTAGACGACGCTGAAGTCGGCGTCGGACAGGTTCACGTCCGGCGGGCGCACCTCGACGCCGACGTGCGGCCGCGAGGGCGAGCTGTCGGGGAACACCGTGCGGCGGCACTCCTCCAGGTAGATGGCCCAGTCCTCGACCTTCTGCGCCTGGCTCTCGTAGCTGAGCACCGCGGCCATGAAGTGGTTCGGGAAGTAGGTCTTGAGGTACGCGGTCTGGTACGAGAGGATCGAGTAGCCCGTCGAGTGGCTCTTGTTGAAGCCGTACCCCGCGAACTTCACGATCATGTCGAACAGCTCGTTGGCCTTCTGCTCGGAGACGCCGCGCTCGCCAGCGCCGGCCACGAACGCGCCGCGCGCGCCCGCGATCACGTCCTCCTTCTTCTTGCTGATCGCCTTGATGATGTCGTACGCCTTGCGCAGCGGGATGCCGCCCAGGCCGTGGAGCACCTGCATCACCTGCTCCTGGTAGACCATCACGCCGTAGGTCTCGGCAGTGTGGTGCTCGACCGCCTCGTGCACCTGGGGCACCGGCTCGCGGCCGTGCTTGCGCGCGCAGTAGGCGGGGATCAGGTCCATCGGGCCCGGGCGGAAGAGCGCGTTGGCCGCGATCAGGTCCTCCAGGCGGTCGGGCTTCATGTCGGCCAGCAGCTTGCGCATGCCGCCCGACTCGAACTGGAACACGCCGCTGGTGTCGGCGCGGCGGTACAGCGCGTAGACGCGCTGGTCGTCATACGGGATGCGGTCCAGGTCCAGCGGGTCGGGCCCGCCGTCGCCGGGCTCGCGGCCCACGGCGCGCAGCACCGCCTCGGGCGCCATGGTGCCGCGGATCAGCTTCTTGGCCAGCTCCACCGTGGAGAGGGTGCGCAGCCCCAGGAAGTCCATCTTCAGAAGGCCGGCCTTCTCGCAGGTCGGGCCGTCCCACTGCGTGACGACCTCCTCGCCGCCGCCCGTCGGGCGACAGAGCGGCACGATCGAGTCCAGCGGACGCGTGGCCACGACGACGCCCGCCGCGTGGATGCCCTGGCTGCGCGCGTGGTCCTCCAGCTCGCGGGCGGTGTCGACGATGCGCCGGACGCCGTCCTCGTTGTCGTAGGCGGCCTTGAAGTCGGGGTTCTTCTGCAGCGCATCGTCCAGCGTGATGTCCAGCTCGGCGGGCACCAGGTTGGCCAGGCGCTGGCCGTCGGCGGGCAGCAGCCCGAAGACGCGCGCGACGTCCTTGATGGCTGCCTTCGCCTTCAGGCGCCCGAACGTCGCGATCTGCGCGACGTGCCCGTACTTCCCGCGCACGTACTGGATGACCGCACCGCGGCCGTCCTGGCAGATGTCGATGTCGATGTCGGGGTAGTCGGTGCGGTCCGGGTCGGTGAAGCGCTCGAACAGCAGGCCGAACTTCACGGGGCACGCGTTCGAGAGGCCCAGCAGGTACCCGACCATCGTGCCGACGCCCGAGCCGCGGGCGAGCGACGGGATGCCGTTCTGCCGCGCCCAGTTCACGAAGTCCCACACGATCAGGAAGTACGCGCTGATCGACTTGTCGGCCAGCACCTTCAGCTCGCGCTCCAGGCGCGCGCGGATCTCGGGCGTGACGCCGTCGGCCCCGTAGCGCCAGACCAGGCCGGCCTCGGCCAGGTCGCGCAGGGCACGGTCGCACTCGATGCGCAGCTTCGCGACGTCGACGTCCACGTCCTTCGTCTGGTCGAAGGGCAGCAGCTCCACCGTGCGGCAGTAGGCCTTGAACCACTCGGTCAGGTCGCCGTCGCGCTTCGGGTCGTAGCGCTTCGCGGGGCCGGGGTGCCGCACGCGCACGATCGGCGCGTGGTTCTCCTTCTCGGGGAACGCGACGTTGCAGCGGTCCGCGATGCGCAGCGTGTTCGCCAGCGCCTCGCGCTCGGCGTCGTCCTGGTCGAAGAGCGCGTGCATCTCCGCGGGGCTCTTGACGTAGAGCTCCTCGGGGTAGCGGATGCGGTCGGGCACGTCCTTCGTCTTGCCCATCGAGATGCAGCAGAGCGTGTCGTGGACGTCGTGGTCCTGCGCGCGCAGGAAGTGCGCGTCGTTGTCGCACACCAGCGGCAGGCCGAGCTTCTTCGCCAGCTTCTTCAGCAGCGGGTTGATGCGCTCCTGGTCCTCGACGTGGCGCTGCAGCTCGATGTAGAAGCGCGGCTCGCCGTCGGGGCCGGGGGCGAAGGTGTCGCGGTGCCACTCGGCCTCGGCCACCGCGGCGTCCCAGTGCTTCGACTGGTTGGTGCGGACGAACTGCTCCAGGTGGAACGCGATGCTGGACCCCAGGTGGCCGTTGATCGCCACCAGGCCGGCGCTCCACTCCGCCAGCGTCGACTTGTCCATGCGCGGCTTGTAGTAGAAGCCGTTCAGGTAGCTGTCGCTGGAGAGGCGCAGGAGGTTGCGCCAGCCGTCCAGGTCCAGCGCCAGCAGCACCAGGTGGAAGCCGCCGTCCTGCTGGCCGGTGTGCGTGCGGTCGCGGCGGTCGCCGGGGGCCACGTAGGCCTCGATGCCCAGGATCGGCTTGACCTTCTCCTTGCGCGCCGCGTGATAGAACTCGAACGCGCCGAAGAGGTTGCCGTGGTCGGTGACCGCGACCGCGTCCATGCCCAGCTCGCGGACGCGCTTGACCAGGCGCTCGACGCGGTTGCCGCCGTCCAGCAGCGAGTACTCGCTGTGCAGGTGCAGGTGCACGAAGCGCGGCCCCGACGCCTGGGGGGCGTGGGCATCCGTGCCGGCGGCGGGCTTGGCTGGTGACTTCGTGTCGCTCACGTCTTCTGGGCAGGCTTCCTTCCTGCGGCGCGCATCGTAGGGTGCGGCGGTGCGCGTACCATCCCCCGCAATGCAGGAAACGCAACAGATCGTCGAGGTCCGGACCTACGAATTCGGGTCGGGCGGCGGTGCAGGCGCCGGCGGGACCGGCGGCGGCGCACCCGGTGGCGGCGCGCCGCGCGGGCCCTCGCTCGGGCGCATCCTGCTGCGCGTGGTCGCGGTGCTGGTGTTCGCGGCGATCGCGATCCCGGCGATCGCGCTGGGCCTGACGTGCCTGGTGCTGGCGGTCGCGGTCGGCCTGGCGGTCTGGCTGGTGCG
>JBEIFT010000141.1:0-7583 GCA_040382255.1 Phycisphaeraceae bacterium | reverse complement strand
GGCGACCATGGCGTCCGACAGCCCGAACCGCTGCGCCAGGTCGGCGACCATCGCGTGCACCTGCATCGCGGCATCGCTCGCGGCGGCGGCACGCGTCGCGGCCTCGCCGGCGTCGCCATCGGCGGCGGCGGCGGCAGCGGACGCGGAGACCAGCGCACGGATCGCCTCGGCAGCCTGCGCCTGCAGCGGCTCGAGGTCGGCGGAGGTCGGCGCGCCGTCGAGCGCGGCGCCAAGGTCGGCGACGCGTGCGGTCACGGCCAGCAGCGTGCCCTCGAGCGCATCCAGCGACTGCAGCACGTCCATCGATCCCCCGCCCAGCAGCGAGGAACGCGTGCCGCCCGCCTGCACGCCGCCCACCATCGCGTCCAGCGTCGCCCGCACCCCGGCGCCCGCCTGCTCGATCTCGGCCCGTCCCGCCGCGACGTCCGCGGCGATCGCCTCGGCCTGCTCGTTCCGCGCCGCGACGTCGTCGACGATCGTCTCGGCACCGGTGATCGCCTGCGCGTGGCTCTCCACCGCCGCGGATGCGTCGGCATGCGCCTGCAGCGCGGCATCGCGCGCGGAGGACGCGTTCATCTCGTTGTTCTGCGCATCACCGCCGAAGATGCTGCCGATGCGGTCGAAGATGTCCTGCCCCGAGGCATTCGCCAGGGCGCGGCCGGCGTCGGCCTCCGAGATGGTCCCCGTCGCCACCAGCAGCCGCTCCGAGAGCGCCTGGCGCGCGGCCACGATCTGCTCGTAGATGGCCTCGACCTGGCCCAGCACCGCGGCGCGGGAATCATCGGTCGCCGCGTCGCGCGCGGCATGGATCGCGGCCAGGCCCGCCTCGGCGCGCGCCAGCTCCAGGTCGGTGGACGCCAGCGCCGCCAGCGCCTGCGCGCCGACGGCCAGCGCGGCCTGCGTCGCGGCCAGGTTGGCGAACTGCCGCGAGAGCGCCTCCAGCTGCGCCGCGGCCGCACGGGCCGTGAGCGCGCGCTCGTAGGCGGACGATCCGTCGGTCGCCGCCTGCCGCAGCGCGGCCAGGGCCGCCTCGTAGGCGGCGATCGCGCCCGCGGCGTTGGCCCGCACGCCCTCGTCCAGCCCGGCGATCGCGGCATCGACGGCGGCGACCGCACCCTCCATCTGCACGCGCGCACCGTCCGCCGACGCGAACGCGTCGTTCATCTCGGCGAGCGCGTCGTGCGCGTCCTGCGCGAGCGCAAGCAGGCGCTGGCGATCGGGGTCCTCGTGGTCCAGTTCCCCGCGCAGTTCGTCCAGGACGCCGTTGCCGCGGCCGAGCGCGCCGTTGAACGCCGCGAGGTGCGACGACAGCATCGACTCCGCGCCGTCGAACGTGCGGCTCGCCTCGTCGGCGCCGGCCTGGTGGCCGAGCGCGGCCCCGAGGTGCTGTTCGTGCTCCGCCAGCGCGGCGTCGGCCTCGGCCTTGCGGGCCTCGGCAAGCTGCTGCAGCGCATGGATCGCGTCGGCGTGGGCGGTCACGGCCGCGCCCTGGGACTCCAACGACATCAGGTACTCGATCGCCTGGTCGGTGCGCTCGTTGGCCAGCTTCACGGCGGCCTGGATCGTGGCGACGACCGACGTCCCGGAGCCGGTGCCGCTGGCCGCGGCGGCCTTCGCGGTCGCCCTGTTGGCCGACGACGACTGCGCCGAACTGCCGGCCTGCGACGGCGACGGCCCGGCGGCGGCGGACTGCACGGTCTCGGCCTGGCTGGTCGCGGGTGCGGCCGCGGCGGCAGGCGGCGCGGCACTCGCCGCGACGACCGCGGAGTGGGCGGGGTTCTGCACCGAGCTGGAACTCTCGGATGCACCCGACATCTGCACCACCGTGTTGTTCAGCGCGTAGCGCAGCTCGATGGCGTTGATCGTGTTGCGGCGCGCACCGACGACCTCGACCTGCTTCAGCGGCCCGGAGGCGACCGCGAACTCGGTGCCACGGACGGCCAGCGTGGTGCTGGGCGTGACCACCCGGAAGTCGTTTGTCATGCCGACCTCGTCGACCTTGAAGTCGGCGCGGCCGTGCTTCACGGCGCAGGTCGTGCGCAGCGTGCTGCCTTCCTGCATCACGGCCGGCAGCGTCAGCATCGTGCCGGCATCGATCAGGACGGTCGCGTTCTGGCCGACGCGCAGCGCGGAACGCGAGCGCAGGCCGGTGCGGATCTCGACGCCGGCAGGCACCTCGTCCTTCAGCTTTGCGTCCTGCCACGGGTCCCCGTCCTTGGCACGCCACTGCACCTTGCCGGAGACGTCGATGAAGACCGCGGTCAGCTGCTTGCCGGCGGAGGCGTCCGCCGCGGGGGCGGGAGCCTGGGCCAGCGCGACCGTCGCCGACAGACCGCAGCACGCCACGCCCAACACCAGCACGAACGCTCGCGCGGGGCGAAGGACGGGGTTGGTCGGTCGGGTCTGGGGCATCTGGAACGCGAATGGTCCCCGACGGCCAAGGCCGGAAGGGAGGGCGGACGAGGAAAGGGTCCTATTCGACAATACGGGTGTCAATCGGCGAATGTGCTGAACACCCGTAGGAATGCGGGATGCCCACTCGGCGCGCAGAATACTTGGATTATGGGGCACTTGCTGGCTCGGGCGGCGGCGGCGGTGCCATCCGCACCGCACCGGTCGGGAGCCCGAATTCCACCGCACTCTGGTCCAGCAGCTGGTTGGGCGCGCCTGCGGGGATCACGCCGGCACCGGCCTGCGCCGCCTCGCCCTGCAGCGCGGTCGGCTTGCCGAACTTCTGCGCGCGACCCAGGCGGTTCACGAAGTCGACGAACTCCTGCCCCGACAGGCTCTGGTTCTCGGTGCGCAGCGGCAGGATGCCCATGAACACCAGTTCCTTCGTGCAGTAGCGCGGCGTCGGCCCGAAGACGCGCATGGTCATGCCGCCCTTCACGCCGATCGCCCGGCAGCCGGCCACGGCCATCCAGCCGACCTCGGCGCTCTCGCGCGCGGGCTTGTTCCAGTCGCGGCCGACCCACTCCTTCGCCTTGGCGACCTCGACGCGCCCGGCGTAGTCGGTGGAGAGGTCCTTGCCGTCCGTGAAGATGATGAACGCGTGCATCGCGTCGTCGTTGGTGACGACCACCTGCTTGTCCAGTGCGTCCAGGAACTGAAGCTCGTCCTCGGAGCGCGGGAACTTGGCGATGGCGGGCTCCGCCACCTGCGTGCGCGCGCAGCCCGCGGCCAGCAGCGCGGCGGCGGCAAGCGCGCTCACGGCGGGAATGCGGCGGGCGTGCTCAGAACGCATACGTCGCCCCCACGTAGAAGAACTGGCGCGGCTCGCTCTCGACGTCGCTGAACAGCGGCGAGTTGGGTACGAAGATGCCGAAGCGCGCGCTCATGTTCAGGTCGCTCCAGATGCGCCAGTCCACGTTGATGTCGTACTCGCTGCCGACCAGGCTCGAACCGCCCAGGTCGATCGGCACCGAGATCGGCGCCTGGTTGTCCAGGCGCATGTACAGGAACGCGTTCACGCTGACGCGCGTGTCGCCGAAGACGTCGTTGCCCTTGAACGGGCTGGCGCTCCAGCCGATCGAGGGCGTGCACATGTTGGACGCCTCGGGGGCGAAGACCAGGCCGGTGTTCACGTAGCCCAGCGCGTTGAAGGACGTGTCCGTGCGGCCCGGGTTGATGCCGCCGTAGGTGTTGCCGGAGTCCAGGCGGTACCGCGAGCCCGAGCCGACCAGGCACTGGAAGTCGATGCGGCTGTCCGCGGC
This sequence comes from Phycisphaeraceae bacterium, assembly GCA_040382255.1. GTDB lineage: Bacteria > Planctomycetota > Phycisphaerae > Phycisphaerales > SM1A02 > UBA966. The sequence continues at coordinate 3,870 of JBEIFT010000141.1, read as the reverse complement.
GTCGCGCGCGAGCCACGTCATGCCCACCAGGCCGGCCTGCGCAAGGATGTTGGTCCACTCCTGCGGCCGCGCCAGCTGGTCGGGCGGCAGGCTGGCGTCGTGCTTGATCGGGTCCGTCAGCGTCATGCCCGTCTCGAGCGAGAACTCCACCCGGTACAGCAGGTCCGGGCCCAGGGTGCCATTGCAGCCCAGGCCGACGTACTGGCTTTCGTAGTTGAACCGCGTCGGCGCCTGGAACGCCGGCGGCACGCCGGGCGGCAGGTCCGCGGTCTGGCCGGCGTTCTGGTCGAACTGGGCCAGGTAGTAGGCGAAGGGCGTCGCGGCACCGACGTGCCACTCGGCCTTGCCGCCCACGAAGAGCCGCGCGGTGTCGGTGTCGTAGCCCGGACGCGACGTGTCCCAGTCGAAGACGTCGCTGCCCGCGGTCAGCCCGCACAGCGCCTGCAGGCCCAGGTCGCCGAACTTGCCGTCGACGGTCGCGGCGTACATGTACTGCGAGAGCGAGAGGCCGTTCGCCCACATCACGAACTGCCGGCCGACGCGGGCGCGCAATTCCCACGGTCGGCTGGTCCCGTCCTGCGCCGTCAGCCAGTTTCCGAGGTCGACCTCGGCCCAGTACAGCTCGCCGATCGGGTCCTGCCAGCCCTCCGCACCCGGCGAGAAGTCGCCGATCGTGTTCCACGCGTCGTACTCGAAGCGAAGGCGGCCGAAGAACCGCAGGTACCCATCCAGCTCCACGCGGCCGTAGACGCGCAGGTCGAACTGGTTCTGCTGCTGCGGCCGGCTCTGCGAGTCGTCGATCGAGCTGAACCCGTAGCGGAAGTAGCCGCCGTAGTCGAACAGGATGCGCTCGGCGATCGGCGTCTGGCTGAAATAGCTGCGGCGGAACTCGGCATCCTGCACGTTGAGGAGCGTCTGGAGCTCCTGCGCCGGATCGTTCGCGGGCCGCAGCGAGTTGGCCAGCTGCTGCGGCGTCTGGGCGGATGCGGTGGACGACGCAGTCGCGGCGATCGCGATCGCGACCGCCGCGGACGGGAACGCGGCCATGCGTGGCGCCGTCCGGGCCATGGGCATGGGCGCAAGGTACCGGGCCGGGCCTCGCGCCGCCGCGCGAGTGGTACCTTCCCGGCATGGAGATGGTGGTCATCGGAACCGGCGACGCGTTCAGCGCGACCCGAGCGGGCAGCTCGGCGGTGGTGCTGGCGCCGGGCGGCCACGTGCTGATCGACGCACCGGACGGCCTGTTCCGGGCGCTGGCCGAGGCATCGCGCCGTTCGGGCGTGGAGATCGGCGCGTCGACCATCGACGACATCCTGCTGACGCACCTGCACGCTGACCATGCCAACGGGCTGGAGATGTTCGGGTTCCGGCGCTGGGTCGATCGCCGCAACGGCGTCGGCTGCCTGCCGCGGCTGCACACGCCACGCGCCGTCGCGGAACGCCTGTGGGAGCGGCTCGCGCCGTCGATGGACCAGGACGGCACCGCGGGCCTGGCCGACTACTTCGACGTGCGTTTCCTGCCCGAGGGCGGCGCCTGCGACGTGGCGGGCCTCTCCGTGCGCCACCGCATGACGGAGCACTCGATCCCCTGCTGCGGGTTCCTCATCTCGTGCGGCGGACGCACGCTCGGCTGGAGCGGGGACACGGTCTTCGACCCGGAGCACGTCGCGTGGCTGGGCGCCGCGCACGTCATCGTGCACGAGACCAGCGAGTCGGCCATCCACACGCCGATCGCCGCGCTGAACGCGCTGCCCGCCGAGGTGCGGCGCAAGGTGCGGCTCATCCACATGGCGGACGCATTCGACCCCGCATGCACGGACATGCGGCCGCTCGAGGCCGGCGAGCGCGTCACGATCTGAGGATGCCGGGGCGCGTGTGCGCCGGGCACCCCCTGGATCAGCGCTTCGATGCCGGGACGTACGCCACGCCGTGCGGGCCGACGTAGGACGCGCCCGGGCGGATCAGGCGGTTGCCGTCCAGCTGCTCCATGCAGTGGCCGGTCCAGCCGCTGATGCGGCTCATCGCGAAGATCGTCGTGAACAGGTCCAGGTCGATGCCGATCGAGTGGTACGTGGTGGCGCTGTAGAAGTCGACGTTGGGGTAGATCCCCTTCGCGGCGACCTCGGCGCGCATCAGGTCCTCGATCTTCGTGGACATCTCGTAGAGCCGCTCGTTGCCGGTGTCGGTCGCGATCTGCTTCGCGAACGTCTTCAGGTAGCCCGCGCGCGGGTCCAACGCCTTGTAGACGCGGTGGCCGAAGCCCATGATGAGCTCCTTGCGGGCCAGCTTGCCGCGGATGTACGGCTCGATGCTCTCCATCGTGCCGATCTCGTTGAGCATGTGCATGACCTCCTCGTTGGCGCCGCCGTGCAGCGGGCCCTTGAGGGTGCCGATCGCGGTGGTGATCGCGCTGTACATGTCGCTGAGCGTCGCGATGGTGACGCGCGCGGCGAACGTGCTGGCGTTCAGGCCGTGGTCGGCGTGCAGGATCAGGCAGACGTCCAGCGCCTTGGCGACGGCCGGGGTGGGCACGGCGCCGTTCAGCATCCACAGGAAGTTGGCGGCCAGGCCGACGGTCGGGTCCGGCTTCACGAAGGGCTTGCCCTTGCGGTGGCGGTCGAAGTTGGCGATGATCGTCGGCGTCTTCGCCAGCAGCTTGATCGACTTGGCGCGGTTCGCCTCGACGCTGTTGGTGTCGGCGTCCTTGTCGAACATGCCCAGCGCGGAGACCAGCGTGCGAAGCATGTGCATCGGGTGCGCGGTGCGCGGGGTCTCGCGCAGCATCTGCCACACCTCGGCGGGCAGGTCGTACTCGGCGCGGATGTCCTGCTCCAGCGCGGACAGCTCGATGGCGGTGGGCAGGCGGCGGTTCCAGAGCAGGAACACCGTCTCCTCGAAGGTCGAGTTGCGGGCCAGCGAGTCGATGTCGATGCCGACGTACTCCAGCACGCCCTTGCCGCCGTCGATGAACGACATCTGCGTCTCGGCGGCGATGGTGTTGGCAAGGCCCTTGTCGAAGGTGGGAGCGGCGGCGGGAGCGGCGGTCATGGCTGGTTTCCTCGTGGACACCCCGATGCGGGGCAAGCGCCGTAGTCTAGCGGTCCATGATCCCCCTCGGCACGGACCAGCATGCCCGAAGGACCCCGGTCGCCACCACCGGGATCATCGCGCTGACGGTGGCGGCGTTCCTGGTCGAGATGACGGTCCTGCGCCGGGCGGACGAGGCCACGGCCGCCCGCCTCGAGAGCGCCCTGGCGCTTTCCCGGGCGCACTTTGCGTGGTGGCAGCCCCTGACCTACCAGTTCCTGCACGACCCGGGGTCGCTCTGGCACCTCCTGGGCAACATGCTCTTCCTGTGGGTCTTCGGGGCGCCGGTCGAGGGCCGGCTGGGGCGGCTGGGGTTCCTGGCCTTCTACCTGGCGGGCGGCGCGGTCGCGGGCCTGGCGCACCTGGCGCTGAACGGCGCGCCGGTCATCGGGGCAAGCGGCGCGGTCTCGGCGGTGACGGGCGCGTTCATCGTGCTCTGCCCCCGGGCGCGCGTGGCGATGCTGCTGTGGTTCTCGATCATCCCCGTCCCGGCGCTGCTGGTGGTGGCGCTGTACTTCGCGCTGGACCTCTTCGGCGCACTGGGCGCGCGCGGCGGGGTGGCGCACCTGGCGCACCTGGGCGGCACGCTGTTCGGCGTCGGCGTCACGGCGGTGCTGCTGGCCACCGGCATGGTGAAGCGCACGGACCTGGACATGGTGTTCCTGGTCAAGCAGTGGCGGCGGCGCGCCGAGATGCGCGACGCGCTGCGCGGCACGCGCGCGGGCGGGCCGTGGGAATCGGTGGGCGCCGCGGGCGATGCGCGCGTGGCGGCGCTTCCCGTGG
>JBEIFT010000140.1:0-7650 GCA_040382255.1 Phycisphaeraceae bacterium | reverse complement strand
GGGCGCGGGCGCGGGCGCCGCCGCCGGCGGGGGCGTCGGCGGTGCGGCCTGCGCGGCCAGGAGGCAGAGGAGGGCGGTGACCAGCATCCGGGGCATTGTCGCACGAATGGTTCGTCCGTGCGCGGCAAGGGGTTCCCGCCCGGGTTACCCTTCCGCCGCCCGCAGGCGCCCGGCGCGCCCGCACCGCCCTGCAGGGCCCCAGGAGGACCTCCCCATGCTGCTTGGCGTCATGTCCGCGCTCTTCTCCGGCCGCCCCCTCGACCAGGTCTGCGAGTCGATCTCCGAGATCGGCCTCGGCGCCATCGAGCTGCCCGTCGGCGCCTGGCCCGGCAAGCCGTACTTCGACCCGCGCAAGGTGCTGGCCAGCGCCAAGGAGCAGGCGCGCATCCGCGACACGCTCAAGGCGCACGGCCTGATCTGCTCGGCGCTGGCCGTGCACGGCAACCCGGTGCACCCGGACAAGGGCTTCGCGAAGAAGCACCACGATGACTTCGTGGCCGCGATGGAGCTGGCGCCGAAGCTCGGCACGGACATCGTGATCACCTTCAGCGGCTGCCCCGGCGGATCGAAGAAGGACGCCACGCCGAACTGGGTCACCTGCCCGTGGCCGAACGACTTCAGCGACATCCTGAAGTACCAGTGGGACGACGTCCTGGTGCCGTACTGGAGCGCGCAGGCGAAGGCCGCCGCCAAGCGCGGGCTGCGCATCGCGTGGGAGCCGCACCCCGGCTTCTGCGTCTACAACAGCGACACCGCGATCCGCCTGTCCGAGCGCGCGCAGAAGGCCGCCGGCCTGCGCGGCAAGCCGGTGCTGGGCGTGAACCTCGATCCCTCGCACCTCTTCTGGCAGGGCATGGACCCGATCGTCGTCGCGCGCGCGCTGGCCGAGGCCGGCCTGATCTTCCACGTGCACGCGAAGGACACCGAGCTCGACCGCGTGCAGGGCCCGCTCAACGGCTACCTGGACGCGCGCCCGTACGGCGACGTCCAGCACCGCGCGTGGAACTTCCGCACCTGCGGCTGGGGCCACGGCGAGGACTTCTGGCGCCCCTTCATCAGCCAGCTGCGCCGCGGCGGCTACGACCACGTGCTCTCGATCGAGCACGAGGACATGATGATGTCGATCGACGAGGGCTTCGAGCGCGCCGTCGCGTTCCTGCTCGACTGCATCATCGAGGAGCAGCCGGCGACGCCGTGGTGGACGTGAGCGGGGTCAGCTGACCGACGTCCGTGGCCGGAGCGTCACTCCGGCACCGGCGTCATCCGCAGGTCGTTCGCCCGGATCACGTCGACCGTCCAGCGCACCTGGGCGGCCTGGTCGCCGCGCGCGGTGGCGGGCAGCGAGAGGTCCCAGCGCAGGATGCCCTGCGGCTGCATGGTGTTGACGTAGGCCTTGTCCGTGCTGAGTGCGGGGCTGGCGTCGCCGACGCGGACCTCGATCTTCTCGTTGCGGCTGACCGGGCGGCGGTCCAGGAGCTCGACGTTCACGTCGCGGCCGGTGCCGTTGTCCAGCGCGATGCGGTACTTCCAGGTCGTCGCGGTCGAGTTGCCGAAGAGCCCGGACGCGCCGGTCACCTTGCTGACGATCTCGCGGCGCGCGCGCAGGGCGCGGTCGGGACCGAAGAAGACCTTGAACTCGCCCTTCGGCGCCACCGATGGCACCTGGGTCTCGCCGATGAAGTCGCCGCCCATGAAGACCTGCGCGGTGCCCGGCAGCAGCTGGTAGTCGCTGGCGTTGGTGAGGGTGCCGCGCAGGAAGACGCTCTCGGTCACGATCGGCGCGGCGACGTAGCCGAACGCCGTGGTCGGGGCCAGGCTCGCGATGCGCGTGCGCTGCCGCTTGTCGGCGTCGTTCGGCACGGTGACCGCGCGCGGCAGGTCGAAGCTGACCGCGACGCCGTTGTCCTGGATGGCGGCGCCGGCGGACATCGCCTCGAGCTGCTTCTACAGTTCGGCATTGCCGGGGTCGCCGCTCATCGGCGGGGCACCGGGCGCGACCGCCGACGGCGCCGCCGCGGCGTCGGCCATCACCGCGATGCCGCCCGTGCCCGCCGCTGGCGCCTGCTCCGGCGCCGGCACGTACACGTCCACGTACCACGGCTCGACCGCCGGCGGGCTCGAGGCGCGCGTCGGCTGCGCGGTGCTCAGGCTGAGCTTGACGTCCTTCCAGTCTTCGCCGCTTCGCTGGACGATCAGCGCGTCGTACTCGATCGTCGTGCCGCTGCGGTCGCCCGCGGCGCGGATGCTGTACGCGGGCTGCCAGCCGGCCTGTTCGACCAGGTAGGTCAGTTCCACGCGCACGTTGGTGCCCGCGGGCACGGCCACGTTCACCAGCGCGGCGCGCTCGGTGCGGCTTTGGCCGCCCATCGCGGCCAGCTTCTGCTGCGCGGCGGCCAGCTCGCGCTCGAGCGTCTCCTTGCGGTCGTTCATCTCGCGCGCCAGGCCCAGGATGCGGGCCTTCTCGGTGCGCACCCACTCCAGCTGCTTCGCCACGCGGTCGATGTCGAGCGCCTGCGTCGCGCCGTCGGCGGCGGGCGCAGCGGTGGCGCGGACGCCGATCGCATCGACCAGCTTGTCCTGCGACTCGAGCAGCGTGCGGTCCTGCGCCAGGTGCGCCAGGTCAAGCTGCAGCTTCTCGATCCGCTGCGCCAGCGCGATGCCCTCGGGCGAGCCGGCGAACGCCGTGCCCTCGGCCTGCGCGTACTCGACGCCCAGCAGCCTCGGCGCGGAGCCGTTGCCGTCGCCCGTGACTTTCGCCTGCAGCGATCCGGGCTGCACCGTGGCGGGCAGGTTGGGCACGCGCACGGTCCACACGCCCTGCGCCAGCGCGCGGCCGATCGTGCGCGTGACGGCCGCACGGCCGGGGTAGAGCGTGACGGCGGTGATCGTGCCGGGCTCGGTGGCGGTCTGCGCCTGGACGTCGGCGGCCTTGGCGGCGGCGGCGTTCGTGCCGGCGGGGGTGTTCGCTGCGGCCTGCGCGCGCGCGGCGGCGGTGGGCAGGGTGGCGGCAAGGACCGCGCACGCGACCGCGGCGGGGTGCAGGGAACGCATCGTGCGGATGATCGTGGTGGGCTGCATCGGGTGTGGCTCCGTGCGTGGCGTCAGTCGGGGAGGGCGGTGGTCTGGACGTCCTTCGGCCGCGAGGCCTGGACGGTCCACGTGATGGCGAACGCGCGGTCGCCGCGCGCGGCGGCGGGCACCGCGACGTCCCAGCGCAGGATGCCCTGCGGCTGCTGTGAATCCACGTAGCTTGGCTTGGTGCTGAGCGGCGCGGAGAGGTCTGCCAGCTTGATCTCGACCTTGTCGCTGCGGCTCACCGGGCGGCGGTCCAGCACCTCGACGTCGATCGCGCGGCCCGTGCCGTTGTCGATCCGGATGCGCATGTTCCACGTGGTGGTCGCGCTGCCGCCGAAGAGGCCGCTGGTGCCGGTGTTCTTCGCCACGATCTCGCGCACGGCGCGCACCGCGCGGTCCGGGCCGAAGAAGACCTGGAACTCGCCCTTCGGCGCGACGTTCGGCATGCGCGTGGCGCCGATGAAGTCGCCGCCCATGAAGAGCTGCGCGTCGCCGGGCAGCAGCTGGAAGGTGGATGCGTTCGCGAGGTCGGCGCGCAGGAAGACGCTTTCGGTGACCAGCGGCTGCGCGGCGTACGCGAAGCGCGCCGTCGGTTCGATCGTGGCGATGCGCGTGCGCTGCGTCTTCGCGCGGTCGCTGGGGATGGTGACGGTGCGCGGGATCGCGAACGTCGCGGCCACGCCCGCTTCGCTGATGTTCGCCTGCGCGGCCATCGCCTCGATCGCGATGCCGGCGTCGGCCTTGTCGGCGGGCAGGCCGGCGTAGCCGATGCTGCCGGTCATTGCCTCGCCGTCGTTGTCGCCGCCGGGCTCGCCTGGCGCTCCGGGCTTGCGGTCCTTGCCCGGGTCGGCGAAGCCGCCGCCCGTCGGTCGCCCGCCGGGTCCGCCCTCGCCCTTCATCTTGGCGCCGCGCCGCATCGGCGCCACGCTCGACGACGCCACGCGCGGCACCGGCGGCTGCCACACGTCCACGTACACGGGCGCCACGCCGGGCGGGGTGGACGCGCGCGTCGGCTCGGCGGTGCTCAGGCTCAGCTGGACGTCGTTCCAGTCCTCGCCGGTGGCCTGCGCGACGACGGCGTCGTACTCCACGCTCACCGACTGCGCGCCCCGGTCGCCGCCGGCGCGCACGGCGTAGGAGGGGCCCCACGCGGCGTTGTCCACCACGTAGGTCACCTCCAGCTTCACCTTGGTGGCCGTGGGCGCCGCCAGCTGCACCAGCGCCGCGCGGTCCACGCGCGCCGCGCCGCCGGTGCGCGCGGCCTCGGCCTGCAGCACCGCCAGCTGGCGCTGCAGGTCCTTCGTGCCCTCGGCCAGCGTGCGGTACGCGGCGTTCAGGCGGACCTTCTCGTCGTGCACCCAGGCCAGCTGCTTCGCGACCTGGTCGATGTCCTGCTTCGCGCTGCCGGCCTCGGCGGTGGCGTTCGCCGCGGCGCGCGCGCCGACCTGGTCCACCAGCTTGTCCTGCTGCTGCACCTGCGCCAAGTCCTGGCCGTTGCGCTCGATCCGCTTCTGCAGCTCCTCGATCTTCTTCTGCAGTTCCACGCCCTCGGGGCTGCCCTGGAACGCGATGCCCGGCGTCTCGGCGTACTCGACGCCCATCATGCGCGGTTCGCTTGCCGCGTCGCCCACGGCGATGACCTTCGCCTGCAGCGCGTTGCGGTCGATGCCCTCGGGCAGGCCCGAGACGCGCACCGTCCACAGGCCCTGCGCAAGGCTGGCCTCCAGCGTGCGCGTGACGGCGGCACGGCGCGGGTAGACGACCACGCGGCTCACGGCGCCGGACTGCGCCAGGTCGTGGCGGGGGAGTTCGGCGTCCTGTGCGGTGGCGGCGGGCGCGGCCGGCGCCATGGCGTGGGCGGTCAGGGCGAGGGCGCAGGCGATGGTCCAGCGTGTCACGGTGGGGGTCCTCCGGCGGATGCCGGGCGAAGGTTACTGCCGGGCCGGGCTACGATCGCCGCCTGCCATGGGATCTTTCCTTGCCGTCGCGTTTCGGGTTCTTCTTGCGCTTTCGTCGTTCACGCCCACGCCGCCCAGCGGGGCTGCCGATGGTTTCGACCCCGCGAAGTTCGGCGCGAAGCAGATCGTGGTCGTCCACTACCGCCGGGCCGACGGCGACTACGCCGGATGGAACCTCTGGGCGTGGCCGGAAGGCAAGGACGGCGCGGCCTTTGCGTTCGACGGCGCCGACGCGTTCGGGGCGTGGACGGTGGTTCCGCTGCGCGCGCCCACGCCGAAGGTCGGCTTCATCGTCCGCAAGGGCAACTGGGAGGCGAAGGACGTCGATCAGGATCGCTTCGTCGCGATCGACCCCAAGCAGCCGGTCACGCAGGTGTGGCTGGTGGCGGGGGATCCGGCGGTGCGGACGGACGCCGCGCAGGTCGATCTCACACGCAAGGTGACGGGCGCCTTCCTCGATGGGCGCGACCGGATCACGCTGGCGCTCACGATGCAGCTGGATGCATCGCCGGAAAGCGCGGTGCGGGTGACGGGCCCCGATGGCCGCGACGTCGCGATCAAGCGCCGCGAGCCGCTGCGCGTGCCCGGCGCCTCGGCCGCCGTCACCACGCTGCAGCTGGCGAGGCCGGTCGCGGACGACGCGATCGGCGCCCTGAACGTGACGCTGGGCAAGCAGGCCGCGGTGCCGGTCCTGGCGCGCGGCGTGCTGGACGACCCCGCGTTCCAGGCGCTGGACGCCGACCTCGGCGCGCGCTGCACTCCGGCCGCGACGACGTTCACCACGTGGTCGCCCGTGTCCACGAAGGTGGAGCTCGTGCTCTTCCCGCGCACGGGCGGTGGCGACGCGGCGCGCGTCGTGCCCCTTGCGCGCGGCCCGAAGGGCACGTGGACCGCGACCGTCCGCGAGGACCTGCACGGCACGCCGTACCGCTACCGCTTCCACCACGGCGGTCGCCCGCACGAGGCGGCCGACATCCACTGCTTCGCCGCCACGCCCGACAGCCAGCGCTCGGTGGTGGTCGACCTGGACCGCGTGAAGCCCGAAGGCTGGGGCACCGTGCCCGCGCCGATCGTCGCGCACGCCACCGACGAGGTCATCTACGAGCTGCACGTGCGCGACTTCAGCGTCGCCGACCCCAGCTGCCCGCCCGCGCAGCGCGGCACGTACCTGGGCCTGGTGCACGCGGGCAGCGTGCCGGGCGCGCCGGCGGGCCCCGCGTCGTCGACCGGCCTCGCGCACCTGCGCGACCTGGGCGTCACCGCCGCGCACCTGCTGCCGGTGCACGACTTCACCGCGGGCAGCGAGGACTACAACTGGGGCTACTGGACGGCGCTCTTCAACGTGCCGGAAGCGAACTACGCCACCGACCGCGGCGCCGACCCGCTGACCCCCGTGCGCGAGCTGCGCACCGCCGTGCAGGGCCTGCACGCCGCCGGCATCCGCGTGCTGCTCGACGTCGTCTACAACCACACCAGTTCGTCTGGCGAGTCGTCGCCCTTCGACGCCGTCGCGCCGGGCTGGTTCTTCCGCGCCACGCCCGACGGCCGCCTGGCGAACGACGCCGGCTGCGGCAACAGCGTGGCCGACGAGCGCCCGATGGTGCGCAAGTACATCGTGGATTCGCTCACGCACTGGCTGCGCGACTACAAGGTCGACGGCTTCCGCTTCGACCTCCTGGGCACGCACACGCCCGAGACCGTCCGCGCGATCTGCACGCGCGTCAAGCAGCTGCGCCCCGACGCCACGCTCTACGGCGAGCCGTGGACCGGCGGCGGCCCCACGCGCTTCGGCAAGGGCGCGCAGAAGGGCCTGCCGATCGCGGTGTTCAACGACCACCTGCGCGGCGCCGTGCGCGGCGATACCGACGGCGCCGGCGCGGGCTTCGCCACGGGCCCCGGCGGCGACGCGGCCGCCGTGCTGCGCGGCGCGGCCTTCGGGGCGATCGACGATTTCACGCAGGAGCCCGGCGAGTCGATCGCCTACGTCAGCGCGCACGACAACCTGTCGCTCGTCGACAAGATCGCGAAGGCCGCGCCGCAGGCCGACGCCGCCACGCGGCGCGCGATGCAGAAGCTCGCGCTCGGCATCGTGCTGGTCAGCCAGGGCGTGCCGTTCCTCGAGGGCGGCAGCGAGATCTGCCGCACCAAGGGCGGCGACCACAACAGCTACGTCTCGGGCGACACCGTCAACCGCTTCGACTGGCAGGCCAAGCCCGCCTGCGACGAGGTCTTCGAGTGGACCCGCGGCATGGTCGCCCTGCGCCGCGCGCACCCCGCGCTGCACCTGGACACCGCGAAGGCGATCCGCGCGAGCGTGAAGCCCTGGGACGCCGGGCCGGTGGTCGCGTGGACGATCGACGGTGCCGCGGCGAAGGACCCCGCGAAGCGGCTGCTGGTGCTGCTGAACGGCGACCCGGTGTCACGGACGGTCGCGCTGCCCGCCGGCACATGGTCGGTGCTGGCCGATGCCAAGGGCGCCGGCGCGGACCCGCGCGGCACCGCGAGCGGCAGCGTGGCGATCCCGCCGTACTCAATGGTCGTCGCGGGGCAGGGCGTTGCGCCCGCACCGCCGGCGACGGCGCCGAAGGCCGCCGCACCCGCCGCGCCGGCTGCCGGC
>JBEIFT010000139.1:0-7694 GCA_040382255.1 Phycisphaeraceae bacterium | reverse complement strand
CAGCAGCGCGCCGGGCGGGGTGGAGGTGATCTCGATCTCGCGGCGCACGCAGCCGCATGCAAGCAGCGCGCCGGCCAGGACGAGGGCCGGGAGCGCCGCGCGCATCGCGAAGGACGGGCACGTGGGGCCGGGGGTCATGCCGCGAGTGTAATACACTCCGGGAATGGCACTCCTGGAAGCGACGGGCCTCGTCAAGAGCTACAACGGCCGCAGGGTCGTGGACGGCGTCGGCTTCACCGTCGAGGAGGGCCAGATCGTCGGCCTGCTGGGCCGCAACGGCGCCGGCAAGACGACCAGCTTCCGCATGACCATCGGCATGATCACGCCGGAGGCCGGCAAGGTGATGTTCGACGGCCGCGACGTGACCATGCTGCCCATGTACCGCCACGCGCTGGCCGGCATGGGCTACCTGGCGCAGGAACCCAGCGTCTTCCAGCGCCTGACCTGCCTGGACAACCTGCTGGCCATCCTGGAGCTGCAGCCGATGACCAAGGCCGAGCGCATGCACCGGGCGCGCGAGCTGCTGGCGCAGTTCCACCTGGAGCACAAGGCCGGCGAGGAAGCGCGCACCTGCTCGGGCGGCGAGCGCCGCCGCCTGGAGATCGCGCGCGCGCTGATCAACCGCCCCAAGCTGCTGATGCTGGACGAGCCCTTCGCGGCCGTCGACCCGCACACCGTCGAGGACCTGCAGAAGGAGGTCCGTGCGCTCACCGGCGAGGGCATCGCCGTGCTGGTCACCGACCACAACGTGCAGCAGACGCTCCGCATCTGCGACCGCGCGTACATCATCCACGAGGGGCGCAACCTGCGCGACGGCGACCCCCGCACGATCATCAACGACGAGGCCGTGCGCAACGCCTACCTGGCATCCACGTTCCGCGGCGACGAGTTCGACTGATCTCCGACGTCGTCCACCGGGGTCCCCTGCGGCGCGCCCAGCCTGTGCTGGAGCGCCCACGCGATGTCCGCCGTGTCCAGCGCGCCGTCGTGGTTCAGGTCTGCCGCGGCCAGGTCGCCCAGGCCCATGCGCCGCAGCTGCTTGACGGTCACGCGGTCGAGCGGGGTGCGGCCCTGCGCCCCCGGCGCGCAGCTTTCGCCCGAGCGCAGGAACGACAGCGTGATGAAGGTGAAGTCCGCGCTGGACACCAGCAGGTCGGCGTTGAAGTTGGAGCGCGACTCGCGCGCCGTCAAGATCCCGACGTCACCCACGAACAGGCCGAAGTCCAGGATGTCGACGGCGTTGTCGCCGTTCGAGTCGCCGCCGACGAGCGTGCCCGAGGCGACGTAGACGGCCCCCTGCACCGCGGGCTCCATGCGCGTGGCCAGCGTGCGCAGCGTGTCACGGACGGTGAGGCACGGCGCCGAAGCGGCGACCGGCACGTGCAGGTCCACCGGATCGCCCTGCGCCAGCGTGAAGCCGACGGCGCGGGTCTCGGAGGCCTGGCCGACGACGTCGAATGCGAGCGTGCGCGGCCCTGAGCCGAGCATGGCGCCGTTCAGCGACGGCGTCACCCGCACGACCTGGTACGGCTCGACGACGACCTGGCGAGAGTCGGACACGGTGTTGCCCGCCGCGTCCACCGCGCTCCAGGTCACCGTGGTGGTGCCGACCGCAAAGCGCGTGGGAATGCCGGTCGAACTACCGCCGCCGGGCAGCGAGACGCTGATGGCAACCGGCAGCGTTCCTGCGCAGGCGTCCGACGCCGTGACGGCGGCACCGGAGATCGTCGGCTGGAGCGCGCCGTCGGTGCGGCCGGCATCCGCCGGAACGGACGCCACGGCCGCAGGCACGCCCGAAAGCACGGGCGGGACGCCGTCGACGATGACGCCGACCGTGTTCTGCAGCGCGAACCCGAGCGACTGGCCGCCGCTGGCCGTCAGTCGCCACGCCGTGCCGCCCTCCGGGAAGAGCACCTGCGTGGACGTGCACGCCTCGCCCTTGGCGGTGAAGTGCAGGCGCGCGAGTGCGCCGGCCGCGACGCCGGACGGCGTCGAACCGCCGACCGGCAGCCCGACCGCCAGGCGGACGCGGCCGCGCGTGGCGGACCACGCGGGCTGGTGATGCTCGAAGATGATCGTGCCGAACGGCGCGCCGCCGACCTCGGCATGGGTGTAGGTCAGCAGCGAGCTGTCGTAGAGCAGGCCAAGCTGCCCGCCGACCACCAGGCCCAGGATGTCGGCGAAGGACACCGTGACCACGACGTCCTGGCCCGGGGCGAACGCCGAACCCGCAGCGAGCGTGATGCGCGGGTGCTGGCAGGCGTCGAGCAGGCCGTCGAAGTTGAGGTCGTTGCTGGGGATCGCCAGCTGGCACGCATCCGGCACGCCGTTCGCGTCGCAGTCGGCGGCACCCTGGCAGGCGTCGCCGATGCCGTTCATGTCGCAGTCGGCCTGGCCGGGGTTGGGCACCTGCGGGCAGTTGTCCGCGCAGTTGGGGATGCCGTCGCCGTCGTTGTCGGTCTCGGGGTTGCCGCAGCCGCAGAAGCCGGCCGCGGTCTTGGACGGATCGTTCGGACAGGCATCGACGCAGTCGGGCGTGCCGTCGCCGTCGGTGTCGGTGTCGGGCGTGCCGCAGCCGCAGGTGCCGGGGCTCGTCTTGAGCGGGTCGTTCGGGCAGCCGTCCGAGCCGTCGACGGTGCCGTCGGCGTCGGCGTCGCGCGCAACCACCAGCGAAACGGTGCCGGTGTCGGCGGCGGATGCACCGCCGATCGCGACCGTGTAGGCGTGGCCAGCGATGAGCGTCGTCGACAGGTTTGCGCGCGTCGAACCCGCGCAGCCCGCCCCGGACGCCGCCACCAGCGTCGCGCCCGCACCGCAGCCGTCGAGCACGGCGATGCGCGCCGCGCCCAGCGTGCCGCCCGTCCCGCAGGTGGAGAGCAGGTGCGTGCCGCCCAGCGCCGGCGTGAAGTGGTAGTACCGCGCGTGGTGCAGGCGCTGGTCGCCGGACGCGAACGTGCCGGCCGGCAGTTCCAGGTCGCCCACCGAGGCATCCACCGAGGCCAGGGCAAGATCCCCGCCGGACGCAAGCGTGCCGATGGAGTTGCAGCCGTCGTCGGGCGGCGTGATCGTCAGGTGGAGCGAACCGGCCGAGCCGGGGAACGCGTCGCCCGTGAACATGAACGAGCCCGCGGCGACGTAGACCGGCACGCCGGCCACCAGGTCGACCGTGAGCTGGCTCTGGCCCAGGGTGCTGCACGCCGAGTCGTCGTCGTTGCAGGCCAGCGTGGTGCCCGTGCCGCAGCCCGACATCACCGCGAGCAGCGTGTCGGTGATCCCCGAGCCGCACAGGCTGACCACATGCGGGCCGCTGACCGTCGGCGTGAACCGCGCGATGCGCGCCGCGCCGATCGGACCGACGGTCGGGTCGCCCCAGTCGCAGCCGCCAGAACCGGGGTCGACGTTGGGCAGGCCCCAGTTGGTCGAGAGGTCCGTCGCGCCGGCCGCGGCGTCCACCAGCAGGGTGCCGCAAAGCGAGTCGGCGTTCGGCGTCGCGGGATTGTCGCGGCCGGGCGTCAGGAAGTACTGGATGCCGGCGACGGCAGGCCAGATCTGCGACGGCGGCAGGAAGTACGGGCCCGATGCGGTTCCGACCGGGACGTTGGTGATCGGCGTCGGGTTGACGCCCACGGGCACCACCGCGTGCAGGTTGCCGTCGAACGCCCGCACGAACCCTCCGGCGCGGAAACCCATGGTGGCGGCGCGGAAGACGGGGAAGCCAGACGGAACATAGCCGTAGCCGTTGCCTTCGACGTACGCAAAGCCGTCGATCACCTCGGCCCAGGGCGTCAGGTCCTGCACGCCGTCGCCGTTGGTGTCGATGCGCGTGGTGGTGCCGTCGTAGCCGCGCACCAGCAGCATCGTGAAGGAACCGTTCTCGAGCCCGGTGCTGCCGTTGCCGAAGCCGGACAAGGTCGAGCTCGACTGGCGCACGACCGCGAGCGTGCCCGGCGCGGCCCCGTTCGCGCCGTCGTCGGAGGAGGAGTCGATCGTGCCGATGCCGTCGCGAAGGAGCATCAGCCCGTTCGATCCAAGCGAGTACCAGGTGATCGGAGTCGAGATCGTGCGCAGCGGGATCGCGTTGTCGATCTTGCCGCGGACCAGCGACTCGTCGCCATCGATCACCAGGATCCAGAGGTCCTGCAGCGATTCGCCCGAGGCCCCGGACAGCTCGATGAACTCCTGCCCACGATCCACGCCGTAGGGATCGAACATCACCTCCGAGATTCGGAGTGGCGGTCCGCCCGCATGCGCGGAGAGGCCCATCGCGCCGGCGACGAGCGCCGTCAGGGTCCCGAGGAGCCGATGGTTCACGGACGCAGTTTGACGCAGCACGCGAGGAATGCAACGGAGAACGCGGAATCTTGCGGGCTGCCCGCACGAACCCGCGGGCGCGGACGCCCGAGAACCGCGGGTCCGCGCGCCCCCCCAACAAGCACATCGGCGCCCCGCACGGGACGCCGATGGAGGATTCGTCGCTCGAGGCGGCGCCGCGCGAACGCGGGCCGGCGGCTCGTCAGAAGATGACCAGGCCGAAGCGGCCCAGGCAGACGCCCAGGTCCGCACCATCGACCTTGCCGTCGCCGTTGAGGTCGCCGTACTGCGGCGTGGCGCTGCCCCACCAGCCCAGCATGATCCACATGTCGGACTGGTCGATGACGCCGTTGAGGTTCAGGTCGCCCACCGACAGCTCGCAGCTGTCCGGCACGCCGTCGTGGTCGGCATCGGCCGCACCGTTCAGGATGTCGGTCGCGTCGGGGATGCCGTTCTCGTTGCAGTCGGTGGTGAGGAACGTCCACATCTGGAAGTCCTCGCGCACCTCGTTGTTCTCGACCATCTTCTCGTAGGAGACGATGGTGGCGTTCCAGTCGATGCGCCAGCGGCCGTTGGCCTTGCGGTACACGAGCGTGTCCGTCATCATCGAAACGTCGAGCTCGTACTGCGCGACGGACTGGACGGTGCGGTTGACGGTCACGACCTGCGCGACGTCAGCGGCGGCAATGCCCGCGCACGCGAGGGCGGCGGTGGCGGAAACGAGGGAAACGAGGGTCTTCATCTGGAAACGTGCCTCCGAAAGGGGGTGATCAGGTGAATAAGATAGCCCCGTTACCGGGCGGATGCCACCTTCAATCCCCGAAAATGCCGCAAACTGGAGGCGCGGCCGCTTGCCATTCCGAAATCTGAATCAGGCGTCGGACCCTGCCGCCAGACGCGTTGCCCGGACGGCCAGGACCGCGGTCGGGGTGGCGCCCGTCACCGTAAATGCCGCTCCATGGGCACGGAACGCGGTGCCGGGCGTCGGGATGGACCCCAGGTGCTCCAAGGCGAACCCGGCGACGGTCTCGTATCCGGCGTCCTCGGGGATGGCCAGTCCGAGGGCGGCGTTGAGGTCGCAGATCGGCAGCCGGCCGCTGATTTCGACGGTCGTGTCGTCGATCCGCCGGATGCCGGGTGCGGAATCCGACGCCGGCTCATGCTCGTCGCGGATCTCGCCGACCAGTTCCTCGAGCAGGTCCTCGATGGTCACGATGCCCGACGTCCCGCCGAACTCGTCGACGACGATCGCCAGGTGGACCTTCTCGCGCTGGAACGCGATCAGCTGGTCGTGCGCGGGCTTCGCCTCCGGGATGCGCATCGGCTGGCGCAGGATCGGGCGCAGCTCGAAGGCCTCCCCGTCGCGCCCGAGGTACGGCACCAGGTCCTTGACGTACAGGATGCCCTCGACGTGGTCCAGGTTGCCGCGGTAGACGGGGATGCGCGAGTGCCCCGCGGTGCGGATGAACTCGCGGATCACGGCCAGGTCGTCGGTGTACTCGATGCCCTCGATCGCCGGACGCGGCGTCATCACGGCGCCGACGGTCGTGTCGCCGAACTCGATGGTGTTCTCGAGGATCGTGGCCGAGACCTGGTCGATCGCGCCCGTGCGCTGGGTGTCCTCGATGGAACTCAGGAGCTCCTCCTCCTGGCGCTCCTCCTCGGTCTCGCGGCCGCGGGCCATGCGGCGGATCAGGCCGTCCACCGCGTCGGCCAGCGCGCGCAGCGGCGCCAGCAGCAGGTACATCGCGCGCAGCGCGGGCAGGAAGCTGGCGATCATCTCCGCCGGCGCGTAGCGCGCCAGCGCACCGCCCACGACGCTGGTGAAGAGCCAGATGACGACGACCGAGCCGATCCACGCGCCCGCCAGCGCGCCGGCGGTGAGCTCGTTGTCGATGCCCACGACGATCGCCAGCACCAGCGCGAAGAAGCCCGTCCGCCCCGCGGTGCGGAGGAACGCGACGGCCCACTCCACCTGCTCCAGGTGGCCGAAGATCCAGCGTGCGCGCTCCAGGCGGCCACGCTCCTCGAGCGTGCGCTCCAGGGCGCTCTCGCTGACCTGGACCAGCGAGCGGCTGAGGGCGCTCAGCACGGCGACCGCCAGCAGGACGACCAGCGAGACGATCACGAGCGACGGCGTCATCCGCGCCCCTCGCCTGCCGCGAAGAGCGGCCCGAATCCGCAGGCGACCAGGATGCGGTCCTCCTCGGCGTGCATCGCGGCATGCGACGCCGGGTCACGGTCGTCGAACCCGCAGGCGTGCAGCAGCGCGTGCAGCACGTAGAGCAGCAGCTCCTCGCGCGTGCCGTGCGGGCGCCCTGCCCCGCGGCGGGCGGCCTCGTCGACGCAGACAGCGACGTCGCAGTCGACCGGCGCTCCGGGCTCGTTCTGCGCGAACGTGAGGACGTCGGTGGTCGAGGGGTCGTTCATGAAGCGTGCGTGCAGCGCGGACATGCGGCCGTCGTCCACCAGCTCGACGGCCGCGCGCGCCACGGGCTGCGGCAGGCGCGCGGCCACGGCGTCCACCGCGCCGGAAAGCCACGCGAAGTCCGCCGGGGACAGGCGGTGCGAGCCGAGGTACTCGATCGCGGCGCCCACCTGGGTCAGCGCCCCGCGGCCGCCGAGACGTACACCGGCACGAAGCGCGGCTTCACGCGGCGCTCGAACTCGGGGCGGAACTTGTTCACGATGGTGCGGACGGCCCAGTTGTTGCCGTCGGCCAGGCCGCAGATCGTGGTGCCGGGCGTCAGGCCCATGCTGCCGGCGACTTCCAGCAGCATGTCCAGGTCCTGCGTGGTGCCGTCGCCGCGCTCGATGCGGGTCAGGAGCTTCAGCAGCCAGCCGCTGCCCTCGCGGCACGGCGTGCACTGGCCGCAGCTCTCGGCCTTGAAGAAGCGGCTGATGTTCCGCGCCACGGCCACCATGTCGGTGTCCTCGTCGAAGACCGTCGGGCACGCGGTGCCCAGGCCCAGGACGTCGAACTTGCGGCCGATGTCGAAGTCCATCGGCGCGTCGTACTGGTCGGTGCCCAGGACGCCCATGGAAACGCCGCCGGCGATCGCGGCCTTGAACTTCTTGCCGTTGCGCATGCCGCCGCAGTGCGTCTCGACCAGCGTGCGGAGCGGGATGCCCAGCTCCAGCTCGTAGACGTTCGGACGGTTCACGTGGCCGCTCACGCCCATCAGCTTGGTGCCGTAGCTGGGCATGGCGCCGGGGAACGTGCTCTCGACGCCCAGCTTCTTCCACCAGTCGACGCCGTTCTCAAGGATGGGCACGACGGCGGCCAGCGTCTCGACGTTGTTGATGATCGTGGGACGGCCGAAGAGGCCCTTCACCGCGGGGAACGGCGGCTTGACGCGCGGCCAGCCGCGCTTGCCCTCGAT
>JBEIFT010000138.1:0-7708 GCA_040382255.1 Phycisphaeraceae bacterium | reverse complement strand
CGGGGAAGTGTCTGAGCGACTGAGGCCCCCTTCGGTCCGCGCGCATGGCGACCAGGTGCCTCTTGCATGGCGACCAGGTGCCTCTCGCATGGCAACCAGGTGCCTCTCGCATGGCAACCAAGTGCCTTGCCGCCTTCCCTGCCGGGAAATCGGTACAGGGCTATCCCGAACCCAATCTCCCGCCTCAGAACTGCCGCAGGAAACGCGCGTCGTTCTCGAACAGCCAGCGGATGTCGCTGATGCCGTAGCGGCGCATCGCGATGCGCTCGATGCCCAGGCCGAACGCGAAGCCCGTCCACACCTCGGGGTCGACGTTCACCGCGCGAAGCACGTTGGGGTCGACCATGCCGCATCCGCCCAGCTCGACCCACTTCCACTCACCCTTGATGCGCATCTTCATGTCCACTTCGGCGCTCGGCTCGGTGAACGGGAAGAAGCTCGGGCGCATGCGGACCTCGGCCTCGGCGCCGAAGTAGGCCTTCGCGAACTGCACAAGCGTGGTCTTCAGATCGGCCATCGTCACGCCGCGGTCGATGTACAGGCCCTCGATCTGGTGGAACATCGAGTAGTGCGTCGCGTCGTGCGTGTCGGGGCGATAGACGCGGCCCGTGGCGACCACCTTGATCGGCGGCGCCTGGCGCTCCAGCGCACGGATCTGCACCGTGCTGGTCTGCGTGCGCAGCAGGCGCTTCACGCCGCCCTGCTCGCCCATGTAGAAGTTGTCCTGCGCATCGCGCGCCGGGTGCGCCTCGGGGATGTTCAGGGCGGTGAAGTTGTGCCACTCGTCCTCGACCTCAGGACCCTCGGCCAGCGTGAAGCCCATGCGGCCGAAGACCTCGACGATCTCGTCGATCGTCCGGCTCAGCACGTGGCGCCGGCCCTGCGCCAGCGGCAGGCCCGGCTCGGTCACGTCGACGATCGGCCCGCGCGGGCCGGCGCTCGCCTCGACCGCCGCACGGCGCTCCTCGAACGCCGCCTCGAGCGCCGCCTTCAGGTCGTTCAGCCGCTTGCCGACCGCGCCCTTCTGCTCCTTCGGCACGTCCTTCAGGCCGCCCATCAGCGCCTTCAGGCGGCCGCTGCCGCCGATCCAGCCGCCCTTCCACGCGGCCAGCGCCTCCGGGGTGCCGGCGGCCATCAGGGCCGTCATCGCTTCGGTCTGGATCGCATCGAGGTCGGCGAGCATGGGCGAACAGGATACGAGCAACGCCGTCCGGAAACCGCGGGGGGTATCTTCCGCCCACCATGAACACCCGAATCTCAACCGGAACCGGCCTCGCGCTGCTCGCGGGCGCGATCACCCTGCACGCCGTCATCCCCCACACTGCAGGGTCCCTCGAGTCGACCGCGCAGGCGGCCTGGATACCGGTCACCGCGCCGACCGATCCCGACCCGCACCAGTCCTCCGGCCCCTCCGGCTCAACGGCCCCTGCCTCGGCGTCCGTGATCGGCATCGCCGTTGCGCCAACCCCCAGCTCCGGCAGCGGCGTGGTCGTGTTCCGACTGTGGTCGAACGGCAACATCGATCGCCGCCTGGTGAATTCCACGTCCGGGCTTTCCTACCAGAACGGCTGGCAGGCCCTGATCACCACCACCCCGTGAACGAACGCGCGCCCCGAGGCAAGCCTCGGGGCGCGCGGATGATCTCGGTTCGGACGCGGCGGGCTCAGCCCTTCGCGGCGGCGGCCTTCTCCTTCGCCTTCTTGGCGAAGGCGGTGCGCTTGTCGGCGGTCGTGCGGCGGGTGGACTTGCGGCCCTTGACCTGCGGACCCTCCTCGGCGCCGATGAGCTGCAGCATCACCAGGTTCGAGCCGTCGCCCAGGCGACGCTTGTCGAGCTTGACGATGCGCGTGCAGCCGCCCGCGCGGTCCTTGTAGAGCGGGGCAACCTTGGTCATCACGTGCTGCACCAGGCGCGGGGCCTTGCGGACCTCGCCGTAACGGTTGCGCTCGATGGCGTCCGCGGCGGGAAGCTCCCACAGGCGGGACTGCGACGCCTTCACGTCCTCGGACGTGTTGGGGTCGTCGACCCAGGCGAAGACCTTGCGGTCCGTGAGCCGGGACTCCAGCTCGCGGCGCGCGGCCAGGCCGCCCTTCTTGGCGATGGTGATGAGCTGCTCGACGAACGGCTGAACGGCCTTCGCCTTCGGCAGGGTGGTGACGATGTGGCCGTGCTCGAACACGCCCGCGGCCAGGTTGCGCAGCATGGCGCGACGGTGGTCGGTGGTGACGTTGAGCTGGTAGCCGGCGATACGGTGACGCATGTCAGGTTCCTTTCAGTGGGCTCAGCCGCCGGTCGGGGGCGTGAAGCCCTCGGGCAGGGGCATGCCCAGCCCGAGGCCCATGTCCTCGAGCTTCTTCTTGACTTCGCGAAGGCTGGTGCGACCGAATGCACGCAGCTCGAGGAGGTCGTTCTCGGTCTTGGTCACGAGCTCGTGGACGTAGCGGATGCGGCCGCCCTCGAGGCAGTTGCTGGCGCGGACCGACAGGTCGAGGTCGGTCACGGGGCGCGAAAGCTGCTTGAACACCTCGAGATCCTCGTCGTTCTTGGTGACCACGCCCTCGGGCACGGTCTCGCCGCCCAGGGCGTCGTACTGAACGAACGGGTTCAGGTGCTTGCGCAGGATCTTGGCGGCCTCGACCATCGCCATGTCGGGCGAGACGGTGCCGTTGGTCCAGACGTCCAGGACCAGCTTGTCGTAGTTGGTGCGCTGGCCGACGCGCGTGTCTTCCACGCGGTAGCGGACCCGCTGCACCGGGCTGAAGATCGCGTCGACGGCGATCTCGCCGATGAGCTGGTCCTCGTCGCGCTTGTGATGCTCGCTGGCGGGCATGTAGCCGCGGCCGCGCTGCACGGTGAACTCGATCGCGAAGTCACGCTTGTCCGTGAGGGTCGCGATGACCTTCTCGGGGTTGTGGATCGTGATGGAGGCATCGGCCTCGATCAGCTCCGCGGTCACCTTGCCGGGGCCTTCGGCCGCCAGGCGCATGGTCTTCGGCTCGTCGGACTCGCCGGCCATGCTGATGACCAGGCCCTTGATGTTCAGGATGATGTCCGTGACGTCCTCGAGGACGCCGGGCATCGTCGAGAACTCATGGGACACGCCGGCGATCTTCACCTTGGTGATCGCCGCGCCCTCGAGGCTCGACAGGAGCACGCGACGCAGGCTGTTGCCGATCGTCGTGCCGAAGCCGCGCTCGAACGGCTCGGCCGTGAAGCGGCCGAAGGTCGGGGTCGCGGAACGGTCGTCCTTGACGACCGCATACGGGAGTTCGAGTCCACGCCACTTGACGTGCATTGCTGTCTCCAGGTCTTTGTTCCGGCAACTGCCGGGGTCGGCCCGCAAGGGACCGGCCCCATCTCATGGAACCCTGGCCTGAATCGGGGTGGCGCGCCGGTGCCGGGCCGGACGTGCCCCCCTGCTTGTGGCGCAGGGACGGGAAGCTCTTTCGGTCAGACGCGGCGCTTCTTGGGCGCACGGCAACCGTTGTGCGGGATCGCGGTCACGTCCTCGATCGCGGTGACCTTCAGGCCAGCGGCCTGCAGGGCGGTCACGGCGCTCTCGCGGCCCGGGCCGGGCCCTTCACGCGGACCTCGACTTCCTTCATGCCGACGCGGCGCGCCTTGCCGGCGGCCTTCTCGCTCGCGCGGCTCGCGGCGAACGGGGTGCTCTTGCGGGCACCCTTGAAGCCGACGCTGCCGGCCGAGTCCCAGGAGATCGTCTCCCCGTTGACGTCGGTGATGGTGACCATCGTGTTGTTGAACGACGCGTTGACGTGGACCACGCCCTTCGTGACGTTCTTGCGGACCTTCTTCTTGCTTGCCATGGTTGGTTCCTCGTTGGGAGGCGCACGCGCCGGCGGCCGGCGCGTCCGCGATCAGCCCTTGATGCCCTTCTTGCCGGCGACGGTCTTCTTGCGGCCCTTGCGGGTGCGCGCGTTGGTGCGGGTGCGCTGTCCGCGCGCCGGCAGGTTCTTGCGGTGACGGTCGCCGCGGTAGCTCTTGATGTCCTTCAGGCGCTGGATGTCCTGTGCGACCTGGCGGCGCAGCGCACCCTCGACCGGGTGGTTCGCGTCGATCTCGGCGGCGATCGCGGCAACTTCCTTGTCGTCAAGGGTGTTGGCGCGGCGCTCGCCGTCGATGCCGAGCTTCTTCAGGATGCCGTCGGACACCTTCGGGCCGATGCCGTAGATGTAGCGGAGCGAGAAGCGGATCTTCTTCTTCTCGGGGATGTCGATGCCTGCGATACGGGGCATGGTCGTTCCTTTGCGTTCTCTGGTCTGGTTCGCGGGATGCGCGTGGAGGCCTGCGTCAGCCCTGGCGCTGCTTCAGGCGGGGGTTCTTCTTGTTGATGACGAAGCGCTTGCCCTTGCGGACGACGATCTGGCAATCCATGGTGCGGCGCTTGATGCTGCTACGGACCTTCATGGCGTTTCCTCGCGGTTGGACGTTGGACTCGGGTTCTCTGCGGTGAAATGCGTGTGCGCTTCGGCGCGTGGTTCAGAATCGGTAGACGATGCGGCCCTTGGTCATGTCGTACGGGCTGAGCTCGATGGTCACCTTGTCGCCGGGAAGGATGCGGATGAAGAACTTCCGCATCTTGCCGCTCACGTAGGCCAGGATCTCCTGGTTGTTCTGGAGGCGCACGCGGAACATCGCGTCGGGGAGCGCTTCCACCACTTCTGCGTCGAGCGTGATCTTGTCTTCCTTGGCCATGTGTGGGTCTCAGCCGGTGTGCCGGCAGCGTCCTCCGTGGGAATCGTTCGTGGTTTCGGCCGTGCCGCACGCGCAGGCGCGCGACGCGGGACGGCGGGTCAGGATGCGGGGGCCGGAACGCGTGATCGCGACCGTGTGCTCGACATGCGCGGCGACCATGCCGCCGGGGACCGCGACGGTCCATCCGTCCGCACGCACCGAGGCGGGAACGCAGGACGCGCAGCCCTGGGCGTCGGCCGAGCCGCGCGCGCCCATGACCAGGATCGGCTCCACCGCCAGGACCATGCCCGGCAGGAGCGTGAAGTCGCGCCGCTCGCGCAGGCCCGGGGTCACGATCGAGGGCGCCTGGGGCGCCTCGTGGACCGCCGCACCGACGCCGTGGCCGTGCCAGCCGTCGACCACGCCATGGCCGCGCTCGAACGCCACGCGCTGCATGCGCGCCGCGACGTCGCTCCAGCGAGCGCCGGGCTGCATCGCGGCGATGCCCGCGTGCAGCGACTCCCAGGCATCGGCGACGAAGGCGGACGCTTCCGCGCCGCACGTGCCGTCCACGCCGGGAACGATGACCGTGACGGCGGCGTCCGCGCACCAGCCGTCCAGGCGGGCGCCGACGTCGATGCTCACGACGTCCCCTGCTGCCAGGGTCCGCGCGCCGGGGATGCCGTGGACGGCTTCCTCGTTCACGCTGACGCAGCAGGCCGCGGGGAAGGCCGGGGCGCCGTTCACGCCCGCATAGCCAAGGAAAGAAGGCTGCGCGCCGTGGGCGGCGAGCGTCGCGCGCACCGCGGCATCGATGTCCGCGGTGGTCGCACCGGCACGCACGGCCTGCTCGGCAGCGCCGAGGGCCGCCGCAACCACCGATCCCGCCGCCGCCACGCGCTCCACCTCGTCGGCCGAGCGCAGCGCGATCGCCGCGCCGTGGCGCAGCTCGCGCGGCGAAGCCGCGTCAACGGGGGTGCGGGTCTCGGCGACGGCCAGCGTCATCCGCGGGCGCTCCGGATGCGGCCTGCCTTGGCATCGTTGCCGTTGCCCAGGAAGCCCGCGTAGTTGCGCATGACCAGGTTCGCCTCAAGGCGCTGGATCAGGTCCAGGCCCACCGAGACGACGATCAGGAGGCCGGTGCCGCCCAGGAACTGCGAAACCTGGAACGGGATGCCCATGGCCTGCGTGACCAGCGTCGGGATCACCGCGATCAGCGCAAGGAAGCCCGCGCCGACGTAGGTGATGCGGTTGAGCACGGTCTCCAGGTACTCAGCGGTGCGCGGGCCGGGGCGCAGGCCGGGGATGAAGGAGCCGTGCTCCTTCAGCTGCTTGGCCATGTCATCCGGGCTCATCTGGACGGTGGTCCAGAAGTACGCGAAGAAGTAGATCATCGCGATCTCGCACACGATGTACGGGAACGAGCCGATCTGGCTCTCGCGCGCCAGGAACTGCGCCATCGGCTTCCACATCGACTCCTGGGCGGTGGCGTTGTCCCACGCACCGAAGATCGCCGACGGGAAGATCATGAGCGAGCTGGCGAAGATGATCGGCATCACGCCGCTGTGGTTGATGCGCAGCGGCAGGTAGTGCTTCTGGCCGCCGTAGACCTTCCGGCCGCGGGTGTGCTTCGCCTGCTGGATCGGGATCCGGCGCGTGGCCACGGTCATCATGACCGCACCGGCGGTGATCGCCACGAAACTGGTCAGCAGGATCGCCAGGCCCGCGATGCCCAGCTTGCCGGGCTCGGCGGTCTGGCGCGGGTCGAAGTTCTCGACAACCCAGTAGATCGCGTTCGGCATGCGGCTCAGGATGCCGGCCGTCAGGATGATCGAGACGCCGTTGCCGATGCCGTACTTGTCGATCTGCTCGCCCAGCCACATCAGGAAGAGGCTGCCAGCGGTCAGTGCGGCGATGCCGACGACGTAGAAGATGACCAGGTTCGGGCCGCCCTGCGCGAACATCGGCTGCACCAGGTTGGACTGGCGCAGGTAGTTCAGCCAGATGAAGCCCTGCACGAAGCACAGGCCCACCGCGAGGTAGCGCGTCCACTCCATGATCTTCTGCTGGCCCGACATGCCCTCCTTCTTCAGCTCGGCCATCGGCGGGTAGACCGCCTGGATCAGCTGGAGGATGATCGATGCCGTGATGTAGGGCATGATGCCCAGCCCGAAGATCGTGCTCTGGCCCAGCGAGCCGCCCGAGAAGATGCTCGCGAACTGCAGCAGGCGGCCGAAGCCCGTGGACTCGGACGCCGCGGTCTTGGCGGCCTGCACCAGCGCGGACTGGTCCACGCCGACGACGGGGATCCAGAAGCCGATGCGGTAGATGGCCAGCACGCCCAGCGTGAAGAGCACGCGGTTGCGCAGGTCGGCGATGCGGAAGATGTTGGCGAATGCCTGGAACATCAATTCTCTCGTGGGGCGTGCGTCGTGGGGACGCCGTCGATCACTCCGCGACGGTGGCCGTTCCGCCGGCCTTCTCGATCTTCTCCTTCGCCGACGCCGAGTACTTGGCGGCGACGACGGTGACCTTCTTGGTGCAGTCGCCGTGGCCGAGCACCTTCAGCGGCAGCGTCGCGTCGGGCACCAGGCCCTTGGCAGCCAGCGCCTTGATGTCGACGGTCGAGCCGGCCTCGAAGTGCTTCGAGATCGTCTGCACGTTGACGACGTGGAACAGGGTGCGGAAGCCGTTCTTGAAGCCGCGCTTCGGGAAGCGCCGCATGAACGGGGTGGCGCCGCCCTGGTAGCCGGGACGGCTGGTCCAGCCGGCGCGGCTCTTGGCGCCCTTGTGGCCGCGGGTCGACGTGCCGCCGATGCCGCTGCCTTCGCCGCGGCCCACGCGCTTGCGCGGACGGTGCTTGCCGACAACCTTCGTAACGTCGTGAATCATCATGGCTGGGGTGCTCCCTGTGCCTCTGTCTGCGTCACGGGCCCCCTGCTGGGGTTGCCGTGTCTAGGTGTTTCGTCGTTCGGGGACTGGTTCCTTCGATACGGCTCAGGCGCCGGCCTCGGGG
>JBEIFT010000137.1:0-7709 GCA_040382255.1 Phycisphaeraceae bacterium | reverse complement strand
CGCGGCGCCCGGTGTCGCGCTGCTGGCGGACGGCTTTGCCCGCTCGCTCGACCTGATGCGCGACGTGAAGACATCGACCGCGCCGATCGCGCGCGCGCCGTCGTCCGTGCGCTCGATCGCGGTGGAACTGCCGTTCGAGCCGAAGCGCCTGCGCTTCCAGCCGTTCCAGGCCTCGACGCGGCGCATCGAAGTCTGCGCCACGGGCGGCAAGCAGGAATCGCGAACGACGACCGTCGGATCGCTGGAGATCGCGGGCAGCACCGTCAACTGGCGCTGGAACCGCGTGAACATGGACGTCTATGGCGAGGCGATGCGCGAGTCGGACACGCTGCTCCCCGGCATGGTGGTGACGCTCCTGCTGGAGGACGGCTCCAGCACCTACGCGATGCCCCCGGCGACGCTGCAGCGCGTGACGCTGCAGCGCGCGGTTCCGGCTTCCGTCCCGCTCTTCAAGGTCCCCGGGCGCGCCCTGGCGCTTCGCGTGGACGAGTCGGACGAGTGGAACCGCGACGGCAGCGCCACCGACATGGTGCTGGAATCGCCCGCCGGCACGCTGCGCCTGACGCTCGACGAGCCCACGGGAGTGCTGGCCATCCTGCTGCAGGACCCCGTGTCGACCGAGCTGGTCGCCGCGCGCCGCGAGCTCGAGGATCGGCGCAGCGAGCTCTCGCGCCGCACCGGCATCGCGCGGGACATCGTGGCCGGGGAGATCGCCCAGCTTGAGCAGCGCGTGCGCGACCTGCAGGCCGAGGCCAACGCATCCAGGGTCCCGCTGCCGCCCATCCCGCGCATCCGCGGGGTGGACGCCGCGGGACGCACGTTCGCCGAGATCAAGGTGACCGCCAAGTGACGGAGAGGTGACGAAGAGATGAACGCCGCGAAGAAGGAAATGTTCGAGCAGGTGCGCGCCGCGATCGGCGGGCGCATCCGCGACGAGGGCCAGATCCGCGACCTGGCGTGGCGGATCGCCGAGTTCGCCACCGACGTCCGCCGCCGCGCCGAGCGCGCGGTGAGCTACTCGCGCGCGGGACTGCTGCTGGAGTCCGTGGCGGAGGCCGAGGCGGATCCGGACGTCGAGGAAGCCGCCGCCGAGCTGATCACCTCGGACGTGCGCAACTGGCGCGCATTCTGCGCGAAGAACAAGCTGCCGGTCCCCGACACCATCCCCGACGAGCTGGTCGTCGAGATCCAGGAGTCGAAGGAGAAGCTGCGCCCGCTGCGCAACCGCCTGGCCAAGATGCGCCGGCTGGTGCTCTCCGACGCCGGCATGTGGGAGCGCCTGGAGGTGATGCGCCAGCTGCACCGCCGCGATCCCGACAACCCGGCGTGGGCGGACGACCTGTCCGCGCTGGAGCCGCACGCCGCCGATGAGCTGGGCGACCGCTTCGAGGCCTGCCTGCGCGGCGGGAAGTTGGACGACGCCGAGACGTGCGTCGCGCGCCTGTCGGACGGCGCGTGGACGTGGGCGGGCGCCGCGCGCGTCGCCGCACAGCTGCGCGGGCGGCTGGACCAGCGCTTGGCGGCCGAGCTTGTGACGCAGGCGAACGCCGCGGCCGATCGGCTGGATGCCGAGCGCGTCGCCGAGAACATGCATGGCGCGCGCCACGAGCTGGACGGGCTGCGCGACCTGGAGCAGCGGCTCTTGGCCTGCGGCGGCGAGCTGCCGGGCGAGCTGGTCGGGCGCGTCGACTCCGTCGAGGCGTGGCTGGCCGAGCGCGAGGACGCCGCGGCCGCCATCCAGGCCAACCGCGAGAGCGTGGACGCCCTGGCGGCGATGGCCGTCGAGGAGGCCAGCACGCTCACGCAGCTGCGCACCGCGCTGCGCACCGCCGAGCAGACCGTCGAGGGCGTGCCCGACGACGTGCGCGGCATGGCCGAGCGCCGGATCGGCGAGCTCGAGGGCCGCGTCCGCCGCCGCCGGCTGGCGCTGGTGGCCGTGGTCGTTCTGCTGGTGACGGGAGGCCTGGTCGCCACGGTGCTGGCGATCCAGCGCACCGCGCACGCGAACCGCGTGCAGGCGATCGCCGACGCCGCGATGCAGCAGGTGCGAGAGGACCGGCTGTCCGAGGCCGAGGGCGCGCTGAAGGAGGCCGAGGCCGACCCGACGGTCGCCGGCCACCCCGAGATCATCAAGGTCCGCACCGAGCTGGCCGCACGCCGCGACGCGATCGCGGACAAGCACCGCCGGTTCGACGCGATGCTGGCCGAGGCCGGCGACCCGGCGTCGGAATCGGCCAAGCCTGACCGCATCCAGCAGATCACCGAGCAGCAGCTGGTGCAGGACGCCGCCGAGCAGGGCAAGGTGGCCGCATGGCTGCGCGCCCACGCACGTGCCGGCGAGGAGCGCCTGCAGGCCCGCAAGGACGCCGCGCTGAAGCGCGTCAAGGACATCAACCGCGAGGTGTCATCGATCGAGCCGGACGCCGCCCCTGAATGGGACGGCAGGTACGCGTCGTGGGAGTCCGCGCTGGGCGACGTCGAGCGCCAGGACGGGACGTTCCCCGAGGTGCAGGGCGAGGTCGCGCGCGGCAAGACGCTGCTGGCCGCGCAGCGCACGAAGACCGCGGCCGCACGCGTCCTGGGGGAGCAGTCGCGGCGGCTGGAATCGCTGGCGCCGCAGTCCGGGCAGCCCGCGCGGCTGGCGGATGCGCTGGAGGCCTTCGCCGCCGCGCACCCCGATGCCCCGCAGGCCGCCGACTTCCGGCAGGCCGCCGCGGCGGTTCCCGCGTGGAACGCGCTGGTGGCCGCGCAGTCCATCCAGCCCGTGCCCAGCGCCGGCCTGGCCACCGCGCCGCAGAAGGACCGCGACGCGGTGCGCGCGGCGCTCGACCGTTACACCGAGCAGCACGGCTCGGGTCCCTACGCCGACGTGATCGCGCAGCTTTCCCCGCTGCTGGCCGCCGCGACGCAGTGGCGCACCAACCTGCTGGACAAGATGAAGAGCTCCGCGGACTTCGAGCTGTACGCGCTCGAGCGCAAGGACGGCGCGCGCTTCTACCTGAAGACGAACCCCTCCCGCGCCAAGGTCCAGGAGGGAACCGGCAAGCGGTTCCTGATGGTGCTGAAGAACAGCGACGGCGAGGAAGCGCTCCTGGAGACCACGCAGGACAAGGTCCGCTGGGAGGGCGACTCGCCCCAGCGCAAGCTGCGGGCCCAGCTGCGCGAGCTGCTCGATGCGCCGGACGCCGGCGGCAACGACGTGCAGTCGGCGTTCGCGGTGCTGAAGGCCATCATGGGCACGAAGGACATGGATCCCGTGCTGCACTGCGGCCTGCTGGTGGCGGCGATCGAGTACATGTCGCCTGAGATGCCGCCCGTGCTCAAGGACAGGATGGAGGCCGCCGCCGCACGCCTGAAGCGCGAGCTGCCCGATGGCGTCGACTGGCGCGACGAGGCCTTCCAGCGCACCCGCGGCGACATCGACCCCGACGTCGCCAAGCGCCCCGCCAGGATCGCCGCCGCCATCACGCAGGCGATCGACGTCGACGAATGGCGCAAGGCCTACGCCGCCGCCGTGGCCGCGGCCGCGAAGCCGTTCGAGGGCATGTGGAACCCCGCCGGCGTGCTGCTGCGCGACGGATCGACGCCGGTGTTCGCGGCCGCGCCGGGCGTGCAGCCCGCCGACGGCGCGGTGATCGTCGCGGTCGAGCCCGCCGCCGCGGGCGGCGGAAGCGCGAAGGTCGTCACCGTCGGCCTGGCCGGCGCGGGCGGCAAGGTGCTGTTCCAGCCCGCCGCGATGACCTTCCCGCAGGGCACGATGCTCTTCATGCCGAAGCGCGGGGGCAAGCCATGAGCGACGACCTGCAGTTCGGCGGCGACGAGGCCGCCGCGCCCGCGTCCGGCGGCGGCGACGACCGCTTCCAGGCCGGCCCGTGGCACGTCCGCTTCGCCGGCCGCCGCACCGGCCCGCACGACGTCGAGCGCCTGCGCACGCTGGCGCGCCGCGGCGCGGTGACGCGCCTGCACCAGGTGAGCGTGGACGGAACCGCGTGGCGCTCGGCCGCCGAGATCCGCTCGGTCTTCGCGGCGGACGGGACGGTGATCGCCGGCGGCGGCGCGCCCGACGCGGGCATCGAGCCTGGCGACGACCGCCTGGACTTCCCCGACGCGCCCTCCGGGGACGCCATGCCGGCCGCGCCGGTCGTGCGACGCTTCACCGCGGGCATCGCGTCCGTGCGGCCGGTCGTCGTGGCGGCGCTCGTCCTCGCCACGATCGTGCTGGTGCTGCCCACCTCGCGCGACGAATCCGGCGCGCTGGCGTGGTGGTGGTCCGAGGGCCCGTTCTCGATCGCCGCACGCGGCATGGCCGTGCTGGCCGTGATCGGCGGCTGGTCGGTCGCGTTCCTTGCGCCCGAGCCGGCGCGCGCCGCGTCGGTGGCGGCCGTCACGGCCATCGTCGCGGCGATCTCGGCGCTGCCGCTCTGCCTGCACTCGCCGATCGGCACGGCCGTCGCGGCGCTGGTGCCCGCGGCCGCCATCATGGTTGCGCTGGATGCCGGCCGCTCGCGCGGGGCGAAGCCCATGGGCATCGCGCTCGCCGTGACGGGATCGCTCGTCCTGCTGGCCTGCGCGACCTTCGCGTTCCTCTGGCCCTCTGCGTGGGCGATCGCCGCGGCCGTGCTGGCCGCCGGCGCGGGCGGCACGGCGCTGGCCGCCGGGATCGTCGCCGCGCGCGGCAACTCGCCGCTCTCGGCGCGCGTCTTCTGGCTGGGCGTCGCGTCGTCGTCGTGCGCCATGGCCACGCTCTTCGCCTGCGCCTTCGGCGGGCTGGCCGGGCCGCTGCCCATGCAGGGCGCGCAGGCCGCGGTCAGCGCCTGCCTGGTGCTGGCGTTCGCCGCGCTGGCCTGGGCCGCCGTCCACGAGACCATCGACACCGCCCACATGCTGTCCGGACCGCCGGATTCACCTGATACCCTCGCACGCGAGCAGCCATGACAAACGTCCCCCCGCAGCCCGCCAACCGCGCCCCGCACGCACACGCCGCCGCCACCGACGCGCCGCCGAAGCTGGACGCCCGCAAGGGCGACCTGGAGTGCATGTTCGGCATCCCCGCCGGGCACTACACGAACGTCGCCGCGCCGTTCTGGTTCGTGGCCGCCTGCGTGGCGACCGTGGTGATGGCCGTCGTGGTCGTGGTGGGCTTCCGGCACACGTACTTCTTCGAGATGCTCAACCGCTGCTGGACCAACTGGGTGGTGCTGCTGCTCACCTGGTGGTGCCTGCTGATGCTGTACTCGAAGTGGACCAAGACCAACATCCAGCGCAAGGCGCTGAAGGTGAAGGACCTGATCCCGCGCCGCGGCGACTTCGTGCTGAGCCCCGGCACCGCGGGCGACGTCCTGCGCCGCGTGCGCGCGACGGCCGACCGGCCGAAGGACTTCCTGCTCTTCCGGCGCATCGACATGGCGCTCTCCAACCTGGACAACCTGGGCGAGGTGCGCGACGTCGGCATGGTGCTGGAGAGCCAGGGCGACTCCGACGCCAGCAGCGTGGACAGCAGCTACACCGTCATCCGCGCGCTGATCTGGACGATCCCCATCCTGGGCTTCATCGGCACGGTCATCGGCCTGTCGGCGTCCATCCGCGCGTTCACCGACGTGCTGAACCTGAGCGCGAGCGACGCGTCCAGCATCAAGGCGAAGCTGCAGCCGGTCGTCGGCGGCCTGGCCACCGAGTTCGAGACCACCCTCGTGGCCCTGATCACGGCCGTCGTCGTCCAGCTGATCGCCACGTGGGTCTTCCGCCGCGAGGAGATCATGCTGGACGAGGTGACCGACTACTGCAACGAGCACGTGCTGAGCCGGCTGAAGCTCACCGATTGGCGCTGAACGATGGGACGCCGCAGGAAGAAGGGCTCGGAGAACGCGGTCAACCTGTTCTCCTTCCAGGACGTGCTGGCATGCCTGACCGGCGTGCTCATCATGGTCAGCCTGCTGCTGGTGATCGACGGACTCTCGAACACGATGAACATGACGAAGGGCGCGCAGGCCGAGGCCGCGCCCGCGGACGCCGCCGCGCGCGTCGACCAGCTGACGCAGGACGTCGCGGTCCTGAAGCAGCAGCTGGACGAGCGCAAGGGCGGCATCGACATCACGAGGAAGGAGGTCGACGTCCTGGACGACCGCGCGCGGCAGATGGCCGAGGAGGCCGACCGGACGCGCCGCCGCGCCGATGCGCGGCGCGCCGAGGTCGAGCAGGCCCGCGCCGCCGCGGATGCCGCGCAGGCCGAGGCCGCGCAGGCGAGGGAGCAGCTCGCCGCCGCGAAGCGCAGCGAGCGGCAGGCCGAGCTGCGCGAGCGCGTGCGGTTCCGCGCGGGCGCGCAGTATGCGAAGACGCCGGTGTTCGTCGAGGTCGGCAGCCGCGGCCTGAACGTCGGCGAGCTTGACGCGGAGCGCACGCCGGTGCTCATCGCCGCGCTGGACGGCGCCGATGCCGACAACCGCCTGCAGGGCGCGATGGGCCGCCGGACGCCGGACGCGTCGTACGTGGTGTTCGTCGTCCACGAGGACGCGATCCCGCGCTTCCTGGCGCTGCGCGACGCGGTCTTCCGCCGCGGCTACGAGGTCGGCTGGCAGCTGTGGGACAACTCGACGTCCGGCGGGTTCCTGGACGGCGCCGAGAAGGTCGGCGGGGCGCCCGCGCCCGCCGCCAAGGGGGCCACGCCATGAGGCCAGGACTGCGCCGCCGCCGCAAGATCCACCGGTCCACCGCCATGGCGGGCGACCCGCTGGACCTGTTCCAGCACGCGATGACCAACGCCCGCGGCGTCATCATGTTCGTGATGCTGATGATGGCGCTCTTCGGCCAGGCGAGCGACGCGGTGGTGCAGGTCACCGTCAACGCGCTGGAGACCGTCGAGAAGCTGCGGGCGCTTTCCGAGGAGCGCGACGACCTGCAGCGCAAGCTGGCCGCCGCGCCGCCGAAGGGCGATCCCGAGCTGGCCGCGCGCTACCTGGCCGCCATGGAGCAGCTGCGCAAGCTGCAGCCCGAGGTCGACCATTCCAGCGCCGACATCCGCCGCGAGGAGGCCGAACTGGCCCGTCTGCGCGCACTGACCGAGGCCGCCAACCGCGACCGCGACGCCGCGCGCGCCGACGTGCCGAAGAACGCCTCGCCGCGCCCCACGTCGTTCGTGCGCGTGAGCCGCTTCCAGGAGGACAAGCGCAAGTCGGTGATCGTGGCGGTCGCCGACGGGAAGGTCTCGCGCATCAGGGCGACGTCGACGACGGAGACGATCTCGGCGCCGTCCACGGGCACCGCGGTCCTGGACGCCGACACCGCACGCGCGGCGGTCGCCGACCTGCTGGGCGCGTACCCATCGGCCACGCACCGCGTGGAGCTGCTGGTGTGGCAGGGCTCCTTCCGCCAGGCCAAGCTCGTCGAACAGGCCCTGCTGGAGGCCGGCTACGACTCGAACCCGATACCGCTGGTCACGGGACAGGCCCTCGCGCCCGGCGCGGGCGGCGTGCAGTAAGGTGCCCGCCGTGATCACCCGCCGTGCCATCCCCGTGCTTGCGCTCGTGGCCGCCGCGCTGCTGGCCGGCTGCGGCAAGCCCATCGTCGTGCACGCGGTGGGCGAGGGCGACCGCGCGCCGTTGCAGGGCGTGCGCGTCTACCGGCACGTCTTCAGCTTCATCTTCGGCCTGTTCCCGGGCAAGAAGTTCGTCGAGACCGGCCCCGACGGCAGCGCCGAGGTGATGGTCGGGTCG
>JBEIFT010000136.1:0-7725 GCA_040382255.1 Phycisphaeraceae bacterium | reverse complement strand
GCTGGTCGGCATGCTGAACGCGGGCGTCGCGCCGGTGATCCCCGAGGTCGGCTCCGTGGGCGCCAGCGGCGACCTGGCGCCGCTCTCGCACCTGGCGCTCGTCCTGATGGGCGAGGGTGAGGCGTGGCACCGCGGCGAGCGGCTGCCCGGCGGCGAGGCGCTGCGCCGCGCGGGGCTGGCGCCGGTGGCGCTGGCCGCGAAGGAAGGCCTGGCGCTCATCAACGGCACGCACTTCATGTGCGCGATCGGCGCGCTGGCGATGCACGACATCGGCCGGATCCTGGACCACGCGGTGCGCGCGACGGCGATGTCGATCGACGCCTGCCGCGCGAGCGACAGCTTCCTGGACGCGCGCATCCACGCCGCGCGCAACCAGCCGGGACAGGCGGCGGCCGCCGCGGCGATCGCGCGCGAGCTGGCCGGCACGCAGATCGTGCCGTCGCACAAGGAGAACGACCCGCGCGTGCAGGACCCCTACTCGTTCCGCTGCGCGCCGCAGGTGCTGGGCGCCGCGATCGACGCGCTGGCATGGGCGCGCGGGGTCATCGAGCGCGAACTCGGCGGCGTGACCGACAACCCGCTCGTCTTCGCGCACGGCGGCGGCACGGACATCGTCTCGGGCGGCAACTTCCACGGCATGCCGCTTGCGCTGGCGATCGACGCCGCGAAGATGGCGCTGGTGCCGCTGGCCGCGATCAGCGAGCGCCGCACGTTCTGGCTGCTGAGCGCGAACGACCCGCAGAACCCGGTCCGCCCCTACCTGGCCGCGGACCCCGGCGTCTGCAGCGGCTACATGATCGCGCAGTACACGGCCGCGGCGTGCTGCAACGAGCTGCAGGTGCTGGCGCACCCGGCCAGCGCGCACAACGTCGGCACGAGCGCGGGCATCGAGGACATCAACTCGATGGGCGCGACCGGCGCGCGGCACCTCCGCACCGCGGTCGAGCGCGCGCGCACGGTGATCGCCGTCGAGCTGGTGGTGATGGCCGAGGGGCTGGACTACCAGCGGCCCCTGAAGTCCGGCGCGGGCGTCGAGGCGCTGCATGCGGCGGTCCGGGGCCGCGTGGCCCGGATGACGGCCGACCGCTCGCCGGCCGCGGACATCGCGGCGGCTTCGGCGCTGATCGCCGGCTGACCCCCGGCCTACACTGCCGGGATGCAGACGACCGCCACCCGCACCGTCCGCGCCCCGCGCGGCAGCACGAAGACCTGCAAGACGTGGGCCGCCGAGGCGGCCATGCGCATGCTGATGAACAACCTGGACCCCGAGGTCGCCGAGCGGCCCGGGGACCTGGTGGTCTACGGCGGCCGCGGGCAGGCGGCGCGCAACTGGGAGTGCTTCGACGCGATCGTCGAGAGCCTGAAGCGCCTGGAGGCGGACGAGACGCTGTTGGTGCAGAGCGGCAAGCCCGTCGGCATCGTGCGTACGCACCCCGACGCCCCGCGCGTGATGATCGCCAACTCGAACCTGGTGCCGCACTGGGCGACGCAGCAGCACTTCGACGACCTGTGCGCGCGCGGCCTGATGATGTTCGGCCAGATGACCGCGGGCAGCTGGATCTACATCGGCACGCAGGGCATCCTGCAGGGCACCTACGAGACGTTCGCCGAGTGCGCGCGCCAGCACTTCGGCGGCACGCTGAAGGGCACGCTCAACGTCACCGCCGGCTGCGGCGGCATGGGCGGCGCGCAGCCGCTCGCCATCACGATGAACGAGGGCACCGCGCTGATCGCGGACGTCTGCCGCGAGCGGCTGGAGAAGCGCGTCCACGACCGCTACCTGGACGAGTGGCACGCGGACCTGGATGCGGCGATCGACCGCGCGCTGGAGCTGAAGCGCGCCGGCAAGGGCATCAGCGTCGGCGTCCTGGCGAACGCGGTGGACCTGCTGCAGCGGCTGGCCG
Source organism: Phycisphaeraceae bacterium (assembly GCA_040382255.1). Classification (GTDB taxonomy): domain Bacteria; phylum Planctomycetota; class Phycisphaerae; order Phycisphaerales; family SM1A02; genus UBA966. The sequence continues at coordinate 5,821 of JBEIFT010000136.1, read as the reverse complement.
ACCGGCGGATCGTGCCCGAGACGCTCACCGACCAGACCAGCGCGCACGACCCGCTGGAGGGCTACTACCCGCAGGGCCTGACGCGCGAGTCGGCCGACGCCCTGCGCGCGCAGGATCCCGAGCGCTACCAGGCGCTGAGCACGGCCAGCATGGAGGCGCACGTGCGCCTGATGGTCGACTTCATGCGCGCGGGCTCGAAGGTCTTCGACTACGGCAACAACATCCGCCAGCGCGCGCTGGACCACGGCTTCGCCGACGCGTTCGCGTTCCCCGGCTTCGTGCCGGCGTACATCCGCCCGCAGTTCTGCGTGGGCCGCGGCCCGTTCCGCTGGGCGGCGCTGAGCGGCGACCCGCAGGACATCCGCGTCACCGACGAGGCCGTGCTCGAGCTCTTCCCGGACGACAAGGGCCTGCACCGCTGGATCCGCATGGCGCAGGACCGCGTGGCGTTCCAGGGGCTGCCGGCGCGCATCTGCTGGCTGGGCCTGGGCGAGCGCCACAAGGCGGGCCTGCGGTTCAACGAGCTGGTCGCCAGCGGCAAGGTGAAGGCGCCGATCGTCATCGGCCGCGACCACCTGGACTGCGGCAGCGTCGCCAGCCCCAACCGCGAGACCGAGGGCATGCTGGACGGCACCGACGCGGTCAGCGACTGGGCGATCCTGAACTTCGCCGTCAACATCGCGAGCGGCGCCAGCTGGACCAGCTTCCACCACGGCGGCGGCGTCGGCATCGGCTACAGCCAGCACGCCGGACAGGTCATCGTGGCCGACGGCACGCCGGAGGCGGCGAAGCGCCTGGAGCGGGTGCTGACCAACGATCCCATGATGGGCGTCTTCCGCCACGCGGACGCGGGCTACGAGATCGCGAAGGACTGCGGGGCGCGGCTGGGCGTGAAGATCCCGATGCCGTGATCCGGCATGCGAAGCGGGGCGTTGCTCACGCCGTCGTCGCGCGGCGCAGGCGGTCGACCACCGCGCGCCAGAGGCCGTCGGAGCTCGGCGGTGCCTCGATGAGGATGCGCGCGCAGCCCAGCGAATCGACCGAGCGCAGCGCGTCGTAGAGCGCGCTGGCGTAGACCGCGGCGTCGCGCGGCATCGCGGTGGCCGTGTGCGGGCTGGGCACGTGCGAGGAATCGAAGCACAGCACCGCGGCCGGGGCCTGCTGGCCGGCGAGCGCTTCGCGGATGCCGCCGAACGCGACCAGCGTGGCCGTGGTGCGCGGCGCGTAGTGACGCGCCGCGGTGCCGGGGCTGGCCCCCTGCTCCATGATCTCGGGAGCGTCGACCTCACCCAGGATCTCGCGGAGCGCCTCGAGCGTGACCGAGCCGGGACGCAGCAGCGTGGGCCGCGGGCCGGAGAGGTCGATGACGGTGCTCTCCAGGCCAAGCTGGCTGCGCCCGCCGTCCAGGATCACCAGGTCGTCCTCGGCGATGAACTCCTCGGCAACGTGGCGCGCGTTCGTGGGGCTGATGCGGCCCCAGCGGTTGGCGCTGGGCGCACTGACGGCCGCGCCGCCCAGTTCCTGCAGCAGGCGCCGCGCGACCGGGTGGCTGGGCGATCGCACGGCGATGGTCGGGCGGCCCCCGACGGCGACGCCCGGGACCTCGGGGCGGCGCGCGACGACGATCGTCAGCGGCCCCGGCCACAGCCGCGAGGCCAGTTCCTCGCAGCGCGGGCACCAGGCGGACGCGATCGCACGTGCGCCGGACGCATCCAGCACGTGGGCGATCAGCGGGTTCGCCGCGGGGCGCCCCTTCATGCGGTAGACCTCGGTGCACCCGGGCGCGTCCATGGTCAGCGCGCCCAGGCCGTAGACGGTCTCGGTGGGGAACGCGACGGGGCGTCCCGAGCGGAGCGCCTCGGCGGCGATCTCGATCGAGAGGTCGGTTGGGTCCAGGATCGTCGGCATCGCGGTCAGTGCGCGGGCAGCGCGTCCACGAGCTTCAGCTCGATGCGGTTGCGCTCCAGCGCGCTCCCCATCGCGGCATAGAGGTTCGCGATCGCGACGTTGTACTCGGCCAGCGCGGCGGCCTCGGCGACCTGCGTGATGGCCAGGCCGTCCTGGCGGAAGAACTTGAGCGCCAGGAACTCCGGCGTGAGCTGCGCGATGTTCTCCTCCTCGATGCCCAGCGCGCGCATGTTCTCGGCGGCGGCCAGCCGCTGCGCGCGCGTCTGCTCGATCAGGCGGTACTGCGCGGACGCCTCCTGCAGCGCGTTGCGCACGTCGAGGACCGCGGATTGCACGGCGGCCTTGTACTGAATCACCGCACGCGAGCGCGCCAGCCGCGCGCGGCGGTACTGCGCCTCGCCCTCGCGGTTGCCGATCGCCTGGCGGAACGTGGCGCCGACCGCCCACTCGATCCAGCTGTTGTCACCGAGCGAGCTCCACGAGTCGCCGAACCCGGGGGCCAGGCCGTAGAGCGCGCCGCTCGTGTTCAGGTCCAGCTGGGGCAGGCGGCCGTTGTCCGCCACGTCGACGCCGATCGAGGCGTCGTCGATCGAGAGCAGCGCAGCGGCCACCGACGGATTCTGCGCCATCGCGGTGCCGAGCGCGTCGGGCATGCTGTACTTCAGGGGCTGGTCGACGGGCGTGTCCGCCGTCACGATCGTCTCGTTGCCGCCGGGCGGCAGGCGCGGGTCGTTCATGATGCGCTTCAGCGCGTTGACCGTGCGCTGCAGCTCGCGCTCGGCGCGGATCACGGACGCGCGGCGGTCCTCGACCTTGGAGACGGCGTCCGCGTACTGCGCCAGCGACGTGTCGTAGTTGCGGCGGCGCGAGAGCAGGTCGCGCACGTCCTCGCCGACCTTCAGCAGCCAGCGCGCGCTGACCAGCCGCTGGCGCGCGACGTAGACCTCCCAGTAGGTGGCCTCCGCCGTGGCCACCGCCTGCAGCAGCGAGGCGCGCAGGAGCTGCAGCGACCGCCGATCCTGGTTCCGCGCGATCCGCAGCGAGGCGAGGTTGACGTCGGTGCCGAAGCCGCGCAGGATCGGCTGGCTCAGCGTCATGTTCACGGCGCTGTAGTAGGCCGGGTTCGGCGTGATCGTGTCGTTGGGGTCGTTGAAGCTCTGCCGCCGCATCGAGTCCGACACGGTCAGGGTGGCGCCCGATGCCAGGCGCTGCTCGATGCCCGTGGTCAGGTTCCAGTTCTGCTGGTCGGCGGTCGGGTTGATCAGGAAGCTGCTGCCGCCGCCCAGGTTCAGGGTCGGCACCGGCTGGAACGACCGCTCGACGCCGCCGTTGGCAAAGAAGACGGTGTCGAAGATGGCCTCGGCGCGGACGATGTCGGCCTGGCTCATCGCCTCCTCAAGGCGGGCGGTCTGGACACCCAGATTGTTCTGGACGGTGGACGCGATCGCCTGCTGGAGGGTCAGCAGGACCTCCTTGGGGCGCTTGCCGTCGACGTCCGGGCCGACGTCCAGCCCCACCCCCCCGTCGGTGGGCTGGGGGCCCATGGCGTCCAGCTGGGTGCGGCGGGACTTCAGGCTCTCGAACACCGAACTGGCCGGGCTCTCGACCTGGGCCGGCGGCGCCGCCAGGGTGGCGGAACTTGCCTCGTGCGCCAGCGTGGCGTCGAGCGACTTCTGGAGCTCGGCGTCCTCGGACCGGCGGAGCGGGGTCTCGCAGCCGGGCATCAGCACCGGGGCGCCGAGGGCAAGCATCAGGAAAATCGGGAGAAGAGGCCGCCGTGGCATCTCGCAAAGTGTAGTCCGGCCGCTTACACTGTGATCATGCTGCATGGATGCACTCCCGCACGGAAGCGGGCCGCCGCAAGCATGATGCTGGCCTCGGCGGTCCTGCTCACCCTCACGCCTTCTTTCGCCGTCGCGCAGGGCCCAGCATCGCCCGCGCCGACGTCCGCTTCGACACAGCCGTACTGGGCCGTCGTCACCAGCAACGCGGTGAACGTCCGTTCCGGTCCGAGCGCGCAGAGCGCCTACGCGTTCGGCAAGCTCAACCAGGGCGCGGTCGTCCGCGTCCTCCAGGAGGAGTACGGCTGGGCCAAGATCCAGACGAGCGGCAGCGCGTTCGCGTCGCTGTGGGCGTACGTGCCCGCCGACCGCCGCGTGACCCTCTCGGCCGACAAGGCCACCGCGCAGGTCACGGCCCGCACCGAGGTGCGCGCACCGAACACCGATGCGGGCGGATCGCCCGACAAGAGCTGGAAGCAGATCGGCCGCGTCGAGGCCGGCACCACGCTCACGGTGCTCGGCACCGTCGAGGGCGAGAAGGACTCCGTCTACAAGGTCAGCCTGCCCGCGTCCGCCGAGGGCTGGGTGAACAAGAGCTTCCTCCGTGCGGCCACCGAGTCCGAGGCCGCCGGCGCGGTTGCGTCGGCGAACGCGGCCCCGGCGACGCAGGTCGCCGCGGCACCGGTCGCTGCAGCCCCCGCCACCGTTCCCGCCGCGGCCCCCGCGTCGACCGTCGTTCCCGCGAACGCGCCGACCGCAGGCTCGCCGACGACGACCACCACGGTCACGACCGGCACCACGACCGTCGATCCCGCGCTGAACAGCCCGTCGATCCCGCCGCTCATGGGCCAGCCGGTCGCGATCACCACGACGACCACGGCCACGACGACCGAGGGGCCCGGCAACGGCACCGCCGCCACCGGCACCCCCGGCACGACGACTTCGGGCAGCACGTCGACGACGGTGACGCACAACGGCGGCACCACCGCGGTGACCACCACGACGACCGCCCGCCGCACGACGATTGCCGACCTGGAGACGCAGTTCGACGCCGTCAAGCCGCACCCCGAGGCGACCGACGAGCTGAACGACCTGCTGAAGAAGTACGAGGAGTTCGTGACGGTGCCCGGCGAGGGCGACGCGTCGGTGCGCCGCGCCAAGGCGCGCATCGAGCAGCTGCGCATCATCACCGAGACGAACACGCAGACCGAGACGATCAAGCGCACGCAGAAGGCGCTCACCGACAACAAGGACGAGATCGCCAAGCTCATCCTGGACATGCAGCGCCGCGCCGACTACACGGCGATCGGCGTGCTGAACGCCAGCGCGGTCTACGACGGCGAGAAGCTCCCCGAGCTCTACCGCGTCTGCGACCCGATGACCAGCGCGACCATCGCCTACGTCACGCCGAACCCGAACATCCCGATGTCGACGATGCTCGGCACGCTGGTCGGCGTCAAGGGTGGCAAGGACTTCGACCCCGCGCTGCGCCTGAACGTGATCAACCCGATGGTCATCGAGCTGCTGACCACCCGCGAGACCCCGCAGGTGGCCAAGAGCGACGAGACCAAGCCCATCGCCGAGGCCGGCAAGGTGACGCCCGCGACCGTGAAGACGGCCGAGCCCGCCAAGGCGCCCGAGGCGGCCAAGCCGGCCGAGCCCACGAAGGACGCGCAGCCGCCCGCCGCGGCGCCCGTCCCGCCGGCGCAGCAGCCCGTGCCGGAGAAGTGATCGGCGCGGACGTCCCGCAGCACGCATCCAGCGCCGGAGGAGCCGATCACGGCTCCTCCGGCTCGTTTTTGCGGCGGCCGTATACTCCTCCGTCCCGGGGCGCTAGCTCAATTGGAAGAGCACCGCCTTTGCAAGGCGGGGGTTACCGGTTCGACCCCGGTGCGCTCCACTTCACGTCCGTTCAGGTTCCGCCCAGGAGCAGCCGCAGTGCCGCCGCCATCGCGACGGCGGCGGTCTCCACGCGCAGGATCGTCGGGCCCAGGTCCGCGGCCTCGGCACCGGCGGCCAGCGCGGCCTCGGTCTCGGCGGTGCTGCACCCACCCTCGGGCCCGATCGCGATCGCCACGCGCGCGGCCGCGAGCGCGGCGATCGGTGCCCCGCCCGGCTGCGCCAGCAGCACG
>JBEIFT010000135.1:0-7745 GCA_040382255.1 Phycisphaeraceae bacterium | reverse complement strand
GCACGACGCGTTCAGCGAGAGCGCGCGCAGCCCGCGGACCATCGGCCAACCGTAGAAGCCACTGCCCCACGCGCGGCCGCCCAGCACGGTGGCGCGGAGCCAGCGCTCCAGCAGGTCCTCCGCCGCCGCACGGTCGGGCGATTCCAGCGCGGAGGCGGTTCGATCGATCGTCTCGAACGCCGCGCCTCCGGGCCATGCCGCCCCCATCGCCGGCATCGCGCCGCGCCCGCGCGAGAACGCGCGGCTGCGCATGAACTGCCCCAGCACCGCGCGCACGCGCCCCGCCTTGCGCAGGCTGCCGATCTTGGGGTCCTCCAGCCGGAAGAACGCCGCCTGGCGCAGGCTGGCCAGCTGCGCGCGCGTGGGCGGCTCCACCGCGTGCAGCGGCAGCTCGTCGGGAAGCGCATCGACCAGCATGCCGACCAGCTCGCCGAAGCGCTCGCCGCGGACCTTGTCCCAGCGCGCCTCGCCCAGCTGCTGCGCCAGCCACGCCAGCCCGTCCAGGCGCACGGCCATCGGCACGTCGCGCGAGCGAAGCCAGCGGTCGAGCGCCGCGGCCAGCATGCCGGGCTCCTCGGGGCGCGCCTCGATGCCGTCGGCCAGCTGCACCGGCGTGGGCACGATGCCGGGCACGTCGCGCGCCATGCGGCGCACCTCGTCCAGGTGGCTGGCCAGCGCGGCGCCCTTGTTCTGCCGCACGCTGCTGCACGCGAAGCTCAGCGTGACCTGCGCGTGCCGCGTGTCCGGCGCGAACGCGAACGGGAACAGCTGGCACGCGACGGGCTTGGCCTCCAGGCCGAGCTCGGCGTGGATCAGGCAGCGCCCGCCCTCCTGCAGGAAGACGCACGCGCCGTCCTCGCGCTGGCGCAGGAACGAGGTCCCGCGGAACTCGGTCACGACGGGCATCCCGAGCCGCTCCTCCCAGCGCTGCGCGCGCAGCTTCTCCAGGTCGCCGGGCAGCAGCTGCACGGTGAAGTCGCGGCAGCAGTCGCCGCAGCCGTGGCAGGAATAGCGCTGCTCGCCCATCGGCAGCACGGTCAGCGGCAGCGTGCGGGGCGCGGCCACCGCGTCACCACGCGATCCGCTTGTGGCGGATCAGGTAGGCCAGCGCACGCACGGCGCGGCCGCGGTGGCTGAGCTCGTTCTTCTCGTCGGGCGGCAGCTCGGCGCTGGTGACGCCGCGCCCGGCGACCAGCAGGTGCGGGTCGTAGCCGAAGCCGTGCGCGCCACGCGGCTCCTCGACGATGGTGCCCTCGAACTCGCCGCGCGTCTCGACGATGACCGCACCGTCCGGGCCCGCCACGCAGATCGTGCACACGAAGCGCGCCTGCCGGCGGTCCACCGGCACGCCGCGGATCGCCGCGACCAGCTTCGCGTTGTTGCGCGCGTCGCGCTCGGCACGCGCGCCCCCGCTGCCGGCCCAGTACGCGCTGTGCACGCCGGGCGCGCCCTGCAGGGCGTCGACCTCCAGCCCGCTGTCGTCCGCCAGCACGGGCTGGCCGAGCGCCGCGGCGTAGTAGCGGGCCTTGATGCGCGCGTTCTCCTCGAAGGTCGTGCCCGGCTCGTCCGGCTCGGCGGGCACCGGCACGCCCAGGTCGGACAGCGAGAGCACCTCGAACCCCAGCGGCGCCAGCGTCGCGCGGATCTCGTCCACCTTGTGCGGGTTGCCGGTCGCGATGACGATGCGCATGGGCCCTCCCGGTCAGGTCTGCAGCACGCCGGTGCGGAACTCGCCCTCGACGGGCGCCTGGTACGCCACGCGCACCGCGGCCAGCAGCTCGGCGCGCGTGTGCGCCGGCTCGATGATCCGGTCCACCCAGCCGCGGCTGGCCGCGTAGCGGATGTCCTGCTGCTCGCCGTAGCTGCGCGTGATGGCCTCCAGCAGCTGGGCGCGCATCGCGTCGTCGACCTTCTCGCCCTTGCGCTCGCGCGCGGCCAGGTCGATCTGCAGCAGCGTGTTCGCGGCCTGCGCCGCACCCATCACGCTGCACTTGGCGTTCGGCCACGCCAGCGTCAGCAGCGGGTCGAACGCGCGGCCGCACATGGCGTAGTTGCCCGCGCCGTAGCTGCCCCCGACGATCAGCACCAGCTTCGGCACGATGCAGTTCGACATCGCGTTCACCATCTTGGCGCCCGCGCGGATGATGCCGCCCTGCTCGCTGTCGCGGCCGACCATGAATCCGGTGGTGTCGTGCACGAAGAGCAGCGGGATGCGCCGCTGGTTGCAGTCCATGATGAAGCGCGCGGCCTTGTCGGCGCTGTCGTCGTAGATGACCGCCGGCATGTTGGTGGCGACGGACGGCCCGGCCTTGCCGCCCGCCATCTTCTTCTGCGTCAGCTTCTTCTGGTTGGCGACGATGCCGACCGGGAACCCGCCGATGCGCGCGTACGCGCAGACCAGCGACCCGCCGAACTCGGCGCGGTACTCGTCCATGCTGCCGGCGTCGACGACGCACCGCAGAAGCTCGGCCATGTCGTACTGCTGGCCGGGCTCGCCGCGGAAGACGTCGGCGACCTCGGCGGGCGCGCGGGCCGGCTCGGCGGGCGCCTCGGGCGGCTGCGGCACGGCGGGCGCCGCGCGGTTCGCGGTCACCAGGCTGCGCAGGCGCGCGATGCAGGCAGGGTCGTCCTTCTCGCGGAAGTCGATGGTGCCCGAGATCTGCGCATGCATCTGCGCGCCGCCCAGGTCCTCGCTCGAGACCTCCTGCCCGATCGCCGCCTTCACCAGCGCGGGACCGGCCAGGTACAGGCCGCTGCCCTCGGTCATCAGCAGCGTGTCGCACAGCACGGGCAGGTAGCCGCCGCCCGCGACGCAGTTGCCCATGATCGCCGCGTACTGGGGGATGCCCTTCGCGCTGATCACGGCGTTGTTGCGGAAGATGCGCCCGAAGTCGTCGGTGTCGGGGAACACGTCCTCCTGCAGCGGCAGGAACACGCCGGCGCTGTCCACCAGGTACAGGAGCGGCAGCCGCGCGCGCTCGGCGATCACCTGCGCGCGGATGATCTTCTTGCACGTCATCGGGAAGAACGCGCCGGCCTTCACGGTGGCGTCGTTCGCGATCACCATCGCCTGGCGCCCCTGCACGGTGCCGATCCCGGTGACCACGCCCGCGGACGGCGCGCCGCCGTACTCGCGGTACATGTTCCACGCGGCGAAGAGCCCGAGCTCGGTGAACGCGGTGCCCGGGTCGCACAGCCGCGCGATGCGCTCGCGCGCGGTCAGGCGGCCGTGGCGGTGCTGGCGCTCGACGCCGGCCGGGCCGCCCCCCTGCTCGATGCGGGCGGCGTCGGCGAGGAACTGGTCGGTCGCGGCCCGGAGGCCCGTGCTGGGTGCGGTGGTCGCGGACATGCAGACCCGAGAATACGCAGCCCGGGGGCCCCCGGCCCGGGGGTGCCTGTCCGGATAACGCCGCCTTCCGCCCGATTCGCCGAAGCCGCTTGAGCGGCCCCCGGGTTCCACTACACTGCGCGACTCAACTCACACGAAGGAAAGCACAGGAATCATGTCGATCTCCGCGACCAAGAAGGCCGCCGTCATCAGCGGCAACAAGCTCCACGCCACCGACTCGGGTTCGCCCGAAGTGCAGGTGGCCCTCCTCAGCGAGCGCATCGGCGCCCTGCAGGAGCACTTCAAGTCCAACCCGAAGGACCACCACGGTCGCCGCGGCCTGCTGCTCATGGTCGGCCGCCGCAACCGCCTGCTGTCCTACCTCGCGAACACCGACCGCGAGCGCTACCAGAGCCTCATCAAGCGACTCGGCCTGCGCAAGTGATGCGCGCGCCCCCGCCGACCTCCGGCGGGACAGGCATCGCGCAGCTTCGACAGGCCCCCGTGGCACCTGCGCCGTGACCCGTCCGTGACCGGAGGGACGGTCGCGGTCCATCCACACACACAGACGAACGAACGAGAAAGAAAGAGAGAATCAGAATGTCCGAGACCACCACCAAGAAGCACGTCACCGTCCAGGCAGAGATCGGCGGGCGCACGATGCGCCTGGAGACCGGCAAGGTCGCCAAGCTCGCCAGCGGCGCCGTCGTCGCCACCTACGGCGACACCGTCGTCCTCTGCACCGCCGTCCGCGCCAACCCGCGCGCCGGCATCGACTTCTTCCCGCTGACCTGCGACTACCGCGAGCGCACCGCCGCGGCCGGCAAGTACCCGGGCGGCTTCAAGAAGCGCGAGGGCGCGCCCAGCGAGAAGGAAGTCCTCACCATGCGCATGATGGATCGCCCGATCCGTCCGCTCTTCCCCGAGGGCTTCATCGACGAGATCCAGCTGCAGTGCCTGGTCCTCAGCCATGACCAGCAGAACGACAGCGACGTCCTGGCCTGCAGCGGCGCGAGCGCCGCGCTCAGCCTGACCGACGCCCCCTTCCTGGGCCCGATCGCCACCGTGCGCGTCGGCCGCATCACCACCGAGCAGGGCGCGCAGTTCGTCGTCAACCCGACCGTGTCGCAGATGGAGTTCAGCGACCTGGAGCTGGTGCTCTCCGGCCACAAGGACGGCATCAACATGATCGAGGTCGGCGCGCTCGAGATCGACGAGAAGTCGATGCTCGAGGCGATCACCTTCGGCTACGAGCACGGCATCAAGCCGATCCTGGCCCTCATCGACGAGCTCCGCACCAAGTGCGGCGCCCCGGCCCCCGCGATGGGCGCGCCGGCCCTGCCCTCCGACGAGGTGATGAAGCTCGTCAAGGAGAAGGCGTACGACGCGATGAAGGAAGCCCGCAAGACCCCGGGCAAGCGCGACCGCAACGCGAAGGTCGACGAGATCAAGAAGTTCGTGCTCGACACGCACTTCGCGATGCCGACCGGCGACGTGTCCTTCGGCACGTGGCAGGCCGCCGACAAGCGCGCCAAGGAGGCCAAGGAGGCCCTGCGCATCCTCGAGAAGAAGATCACGCACGACCTGGTCTCCAACCACGGCATCCGCCCGGACGGCCGCAGCAAGGACCAGATCCGCAAGCTGGACATGGAGGTCGGCGTCCTGCCCCGCACGCACGGCAGCGCGTTCTTCCAGCGCGGCGAGACGCAGAGCATCGTGACCTGCACGCTCGGCACCAAGGGTGACCAGCAGATCGTCGATGGCCTGCTGCCCGAGTACGCCAAGCCGTTCTACCTGCACTACAACTTCCCGCCGTTCTGCACCGGCGAGGCCGGCCGCATCACCGGCCCCGGCCGCCGCGAGATCGGCCACGGCGCGCTCGCCGAGCGCAGCCTGGCGCCGATCCTGCCCCTGCCGGACCAGTTCCCGTACACCATCCGCCTGATCAGCGAGATCACCGAGTCGAACGGCTCGAGCTCGATGGCCAGCGTGTGCGGCGGCTGCCTGGCGATGATGGACGCGGGCGTGCCGATCACGGCCACCTGCGCCGGCATCAGCGTCGGCCGCTTCACCTCCAGCGAGGGCAAGGTCGGCCACGTGATCGACATCCTCGGCGAGGAAGACTTCTTCGGCGAGATGGACTTCAAGGTCAGCGGCACCCGCAGGGGCATCACCGGCATCCAGCTGGACCTGAAGGCCCGCGGCCTCGGCATCCCCGAGATCGTCGAGATCTTCGAGATCGCCCGCAAGGGTCGCCTGCAGATCATCGACCAGATGGAGGCGGTCATCGCCGCGCCGCGTGCCGAGATGTCCAAGTGGGCGCCGCGCATCATCACGGTCCAGATCGACCCCGAGAAGATCGGCAAGCTCATCGGCCCGGGCGGCAAGACCATCCGCGGCATCCAGGAGCGCACCGGCTGCAAGATCGACGTCGAGGAGGACGGAACCGTCTTCATCGCGTCGACCGACGCGGCGAAGGGCGAGCAGGCCCGCGGCGAGGTCGAGGCGCTGGGCGCCGAGATCAAGGTCGGCACGATCTACGAGGGCAAGGTCATCTCGATCAAGGACTTCGGCGCCTTCATCGAGCTGGTCCCCGGCACCGACGGCATGTGCCACGTCTCGGAGCTGGCCCACGGCTTCGTGAAGACCGTGACCGAGGTCGTCAAGCTGGGCGACGTCGTCAAGGTCAAGGTCATCAACGTCGACGACAGCGGCCGCATCAAGCTCAGCCGCAAGGCCCTGCTCGAGGCCCCGCCGCGCGGCGAGGGCGATGACCGCGGCGGCGACCGCGGGCACCGTGGCGATCGCGGCAGCCGCGGTGGCGACCGTGGCCCCCGTGGCGACCGTGGCGACCGCCAGGACCGCGAGCCGGCCCAGGCCTGAGCCACCCCACCACCACACTCAACCTTCCGCCGCGGCCCGTGCCGCGGCGGCTTCCTTTTTGCAGCGGCCCAGGCCAGGCAGGGACCACCGTAACCCCATGCAGGGCAACAACCTGCGGCCCAAAGCCCCAGGATCCGGGCCAAGGCGCTCGGAGAAGGCACGTCCGTACCCGGGTTTTCCCTTGCAAAGGCCCGGAAACAACCGCACAATGCGTTCAGATCCCATGATGTTCGGGATCCGGGCCGAGGCCGCGCACACCGATGGACGGTGGGCGGCACCGGGCCCCATCCCTCGGGAAGCCTCACGGAGCCCGCAAGACATGGCGACGACGCTCGAGAACATCGAAGGCCAGGTGAAGTGGTTCGATCCCCGCAAGGGCTTCGGCTTCATCACCGGCCCCGAAGGCCAGGACATCTTTGTCCACTTCTCCGTGATCGACCAGGAGAGCGGTTTCCGCACGCTCAACGACGGCGAGCTCGTCGTCTACTCGGCGCAGCAGGGTCCGAAGGGCTGGGCGGCCACCAAGGCGCGCTCGCTCGTCCGCGTCCCCGCGGCCGGCGCCTGATCCCGTGAGCGGCCGCGCGTGAGTTCCGCGCCGCTCCCCATCGTCATCGCGACCCTCGTGGCGGTCGACGCGCTCCTGCTGGGAGCGCTCGCGTGGTGGCTCGTGCGCTCGCGCGCCCGCCGCATCGCCGAGGCCGAGCGCACCGCGGCGGGGCACGCGCGCAACGCCGAGATCGCGTCGATGACGCGTGGACTGGCGCACGAGATCAAGAACCCGCTCTCCACGGTGGCCCTCAACGCGCAGCTGCTGCGCGAGGAGATCCTGGATTCCCCGCTGGACGATGCCGAGCGCGAGCGCATGACGCGCCGCGTCGATGCGCTGGCCCGCGAGGCCGGCCGCCTGCGCGACATCCTGAACGACTTCCTGCGCTACGCGGGCCGGATGCAGCTGGACCGCCGCCAGGCGGACGTGCGCGACGTGGCCGGCGAGCTGGGCGACTTCTTCATGCCGCAGGCCGAGCAGGCCGGGGTGCGCATGCGCATCCTGGCGGACGAGTCGCCGGTGGTCGCCGACGTCGACCCCGGGCTGCTGAAGCAGGCGGTGCTCAACCTCATGCTGAACGCCGTGCAGTCGATGGAGTCGCTGCCCGCCGACCGCGCGCGCACGCTGGACGTCGCGGTGCGCCACGAGCCCGCCGAGGGCCGCGGTGCGGCGGCGCGCGCCCCGCGCGCGGTGATCGAGGTGTCCGACACGGGCCCCGGCATCCCGCCCGATGCGCGGGCGCAGCTCTTCGAACCCTACTTCACCACGAAGTCCGGCGGCAACGGCCTGGGGCTCGCCGTGACGCGCCGCATCGTCGAGGCGCACGGCGGCACCGTGCAGGCGCTGGACGCGCCGGGCGGCGGCGCGCGCTTCCGGATCGAGCTCCCGCTGCGCACGGCCGCGGCGGCGTGACCGCCGCACGCGGGGCGCGCGCCGCGGTCAGTCCAGCCAGTCCTTGCGCTTCAGGCGCTCGGGCACGTACGTCTC
>JBEIFT010000134.1:0-7768 GCA_040382255.1 Phycisphaeraceae bacterium | reverse complement strand
CTCGCGCATGGACTTCGCGGCATCGGCGATGCGGCGACGCCAATCGGTCGGAGCGGCCGAGGAACCCCATGGGTAGTTCAGCGAACGACTGGCGGCGACCAATGCGCCGAGCCCGCGGTCGTCGACCCCGCCGCCGGCACGCAGGCACCGCCCGTCGTCGCGCCTGCGACCGAGGCGCGCTACGTCTTCGACGTGCAGAAGCAGGAGTGGGTGCTGGTGGCCCCCGGCACCGTCGGCCCGATGTCGCCGGTGAAGGACCTTGCGGCGCCCAACTCGCCCGAAGGCGCGATCACGGGCCCCGCCGCGGCATCGTCCAACGCGCACAAGCTCATCAAGGCCGGCGACTACCGCCTGCCCGGCGGCCGCAAGACGCGCGTCATCATCGTCGAGCTGTCCGACCTCAACCGCGGCAACCTGTCGCTGAACGTCATCATCCGGCCCGGCGACAAGATCCACGTCGAGGGCGACCTGGGCGTCGTCTACATCGACGGCGAAGTGGCGCGCCCGGGCGTCTTCAACCTGCCGCCCGTCGGCGACCTGACGCTCAGCCGCCTGGTCACCGCCGCCGGCGGCCTGGGCCAGATCGCCATCCCGCAGCGCGTGGACCTGATCCGCAAGGTCGCGCCCGACCGCGAGGCCGCGATCCGCGTCAACCTGGCCGCGATCCGCAACCGCGCGGAGCCGGACATCGTCATGCGCGCCGACGACCACGTGATCATCGGCACCAACTTCTTCGCGACGCCGCTGGCGGTCATCCGCAACGGCTTCCGCATGACCTACGGCTTCGGCTTCCTGATCGACCGCAACTTCGGAAACGACGTGTTCGGTCCGCCGCCGTTCTCGCCGAACCAGCAGTGACGCGGCCGGCGCGCGGGAGGCGCGCACGTCGCCCGAACAACCCGGGCACGCGACCGTATCGCATGGTGCATCGCCGTCCCCGCGCGACATGACGACCGCCCCGACCAGCTCCCCGATGGACCCGGCCCCGCGCACGCGGACGGCCGGGGACGTCGTCGAGGTGGCCCCGCGCACCGCGGCCATCGCCGGCGGCATCGTCGTCGCGGCGCTCGTCCTGACCTTCTGGGACTTCTTCCGCAAGCAGTTCCTGTTCGCGGTGACGCAGCCGCAGGACTGGGCGCACACGCTGCTGGTGCCCGTGATCAGCGGCTACTTCGTGTGGCTCTCCCGCGAGAAGCTCCTTGCGCAGCCGTTCCGCCCGTCATGGTGGGGGCTGCCGATCCTGCTCGTCGGCATCGGCATCTACATGGCGTCCGCGTTCGGCCCTGCCACGCTGCAGCACCACAACGTCCTGGGCCTGGGCGTGGGCGTGTCCGTGCTGGGCATCCTGCTGGCGCTCTTCGGCACGCACGCCATGCGCTGGCTGTGGTTCCCGTGGGCGTACTGGGTGTGCTTCGGCCAGACCATCAGCGAGCGCGCGCTGAGCCGCGTCACCGAGAAGCTGCAGGACCTCAGCGCCGTCGGCGCGCACATCATGCTGAACACGTTCGGCATCGACACCGAGCGCGCCGGCAACGTGCTGACCGTGCACATGAGCGACGGGCGCACCGCGCCGCTCAACGTCGCCGAGGCATGCTCGGGCATGCGCACGCTGGTGGCCTTCATGGCGATCGGCGTGGCGCTGGCCGCGCTGGGGCTGCCGCGCTGGTGGCAGCGCGTGCTGCTGGTCGCGGTGGGCGTGCCGATCAGCCTCTTCGTCAACATCCTGCGCGTGGGCTCGCTGGGCGTGCTCACGATGTTCGACGCGAACCTCGCCGCCGGCGAGTTCCACAGCATGGTCGGCCTGCTCTGGCTGGTGCCCGCGTTCCTGCTCTTCCTGGGCGCGATGTGGGTGATCCGAAACCTGGTCGTCGACGAGCCGGCCGCGGGCGCGAAGGGGGGTGCGGGCCATGCTGTTTGACCGCACCATCCGCGCGACGTTCCTGGCCGTCTGCGCGACGCTCGTCGTCGGCGGGCTTGGCCTGCGCTGGGCGATGCAGCGCTTCGACGTGTACCTGCGCAAGGAGCCCGTCGAGATGCGCGGCGCGTTCGCCACGATCCCCGTGACGCTGGGGCGCTGGCAGAAGGTCGGCGACGACCTGGTGATGGACGCCGCCACCGTCGAGCAGCTCGGCACGTCGCAGTACCTGACGCGCAGCTACGCGCTGGACGGCGACCCGGCGAAGGGCGTCCTCAGCCTGCACCTGGCCTACTACACGGGCATGATCGACACCGTGCCGCACATCCCCGAACGCTGCTGGGGGGCCAACGGCCTGACGCAGATGGGCGAGCCGCAGCAGGTGGCGGTGGCGCCCGCGATCCCGGCCTCCGCGCCGCAGGGCGGCCCCGTGAACCGCGCGACCGGCGAGGCGTACAGGATGACGGACTGCGCGGACCCGCTCACCGGCGCGACCGAACGCGTCGCGCTGCCCGTCGGCGAGATGGCGTTCACGCTCTCGACCTTCCAGGATCCCCGCCAGCCGCGCATCGAGATGCTCGGCGGCTACTTCTTCGTCGCGAACGGCCGCGTGACGCCGACCACGTTCGGCGTGCGCACGCTCGCGTTCAACCTCTCCGACCGCTACGCGTACTTCTGCAAGCTGCAGCTCTCCGCGCGCTACCCGGTCGGGGACCGTCCGACCTCGGAGCTCTTCAAGGAGCAGTCCGAGGACTTCCTCAAGGATCTCATGCCGCACCTGATGCGGCGCCTTCCCGACTGGCCGTCGGTCGAGGCGTCCGCCGCGGGACCGAAGGGCACCTGAACCATGGCTAGCAAGGTCAACAAGAAGTTCATCCTCGTCGTCGCCGGCTTCGTCGCCGCCGCCGCGCTCCTGCTGGCGGCGATCATCGTCGTCAACGTCACCTACCTGCAGAACGCCGAGCGGCACATCCGCGCCGGCGACGAGCTGATGGCGCAGGGCAAGGTGCGCGAGGCCTACAACATGTACGGCCGCGCGGTGAACAAGAAGCCGAACGAGCTGCGCTACGTCGAGAAGATGGAGTCGGCGCTCGACCAGACCGTGGCGACGAACGCCGGCCAGGCGCTCGAGGACTACCGCAGCTACATGGGCCTCAAGCGCCAGCGCACCCGTGCGCAGCCCGGCGACGTCGCGCAGTGGCAGTCGCTGTTCGAGGCGATGGAGGCCGAGGCCACCCTTTACGACCGCGGCGACGGCTGGCTCAACATCGAGGGCGCCGCGAAGGAGATGAAGGACGCGGTCGGCCCGGGCACCCCGGCCGCGCGGGTGGCCGAACAATGGGGCCTGTACGCCCGCGAGCAGCGCGAGGCGGTGCTGACCCCCGCGGAGCGCGCCGAGCTCGACAAGGCCCTGGACGCCTACCTGAAGCAGGATCCCACGAGCTGGCGCGCGTGGTCGGCGCTGGTCGACCTTCGCTCGGAGGACGTGGCGCGCCTGCGCGGCTCCGGACAGCAGCAGGCCGCGGTGCGCCGGCTGGAGCAGCTGGACCGCGCGGCGGCCGACATGCGCAAGGCGCTCGATGGCAAGGACGGCATCGACGCGTACGTGGTCGCGCGCGCCGCGGTCGACCGCGTGCGCCTTGACGCGCGGACGGGAAGCAAGTCGATCGACCGCAGCAAGATCGACGCGAAGGCGCTGAAGCCGCTCGAGGCCGCGCTGGCCACGGCCGCGGGGAAGTCGGGTTCCAGCCGCGCCGTGCGCGAGACGTCGGCGCTGCTCCTCGACATGGACGAGACGGACCTGGAGGCCGAGCTGATCGACGGCTGGATCAAGGGGCACCCGGACGACCTGCTGACGCAGGCCTACCGCCTGGACACGCGCGCGCGCATGGCCTTTACCGATCCGATGGCGTTCGAGACGCTGCGCGCCGACGCGCAGGCGCTGGTGGACCGTCCCCAGCTGCGCACCGGCCTGATGGCGAACCTGCAGTCGGGCATCCGCGCCCGTGCGCTGCAGCTGCTGATCGACACCGCGACCGAGCAGGTCATGCGCGACCCGAAGGCGCCCGTCTCCGCCAAGATGCTCGAGGTGCTGCCGGCGCTCCGCGCCAAGCTGGTCGAGACCGAGCAGAACGACGAGGCCGCGCCGCGCGTGCTGGCCGCGGACGCCAAGATCGCGCTGGCCAAGGGCGACATCCCCGCCTCGGCCGCGAAGTGGGACCTGTTCTTCACCAAGGTGCCCAACCCGACCGCGGACGCCTTCCTGTGGGCGTCGATGACGGCCCGCCGCCAGGGCGACCTGGGCCTGGCGCTGCAGCGCGCGACGAAGGGCTCCGAGGCGTTCCAGAACGACCTGCGGTTCGCGATCCAGCGTGCCGAGCTCACCGTGATGCTGGGCCGGTTCTCCGAGGCTGCCGCGCTGTACGAGGCGCTCTCGAAGGCGCTGCCGGACAACAAGGAGCTGGCGAACATCGCCAACGAGATGAAGCTGCGCGCCCGGCCGGGCGCGACGTCGGAGACCGGCGAGGAGCTGCGCGCGCTGCAGGCGGCCGCCGAGGCGAAGGACTGGGTGAAGGCGCGCGCGCTGGCGGCGGCATGGGTCGCGAAGTCGGGCGGCACGCTCCCCTCGATCTACGCGCAGGCGATGCTCGAGATGCAGGCCGGCGACAAGGCGAAGGCGCTCGCGATAGTGCAGGCCGGCTTCAAGTCGTTCCCCGGAAACGTCGACCTTGCGCGCGTCGAGGCGATGGCCACGACCGACGATCCGCTCGAGCGGATCCGCATCGTCATCGAGCGCGTCGTGGCCGACCCGGCCCAGCGCCCGGCAGAGACGCTGCGCGCCCTCCGCGGGGTGCGCGAGGACCAGCAGCGCCAGTTGGCGCAGGCGCGCCTGGCCAACCCGACCGGCGGGAAGGAGCTCGAGGGGCAGATCGCCCGCCTGGACGAGCGGATCGGGTCCCTCGAGAAGCAGGTCGTCGCCGCGCAGCCCGACGACCCGGCGGTCATCGAGGCGGCGTTCAACGACGCGGTCTCGCGCCGCGACTACGCGGCGGCCGAGGCGCAGCTTGCCGCGGCGGCCAAGCAGAAGTCCGTGCTCGAGCTCGAACTGGTGCTCCGCGCCCGCCTGCTCGAGGCGCAGGACAAGCGCGCCGAGGCGATCGCGATGCTCGAGAAGGCGCGCGCCCAGGGCCGCAACGAGGCCGCGATCGCGTCGACGCTCGGCGCGCTGCAGGAGGCGGTCGGCAACGAGCCGGCCTCGCTCGCCCTCTGGAAGGACGCCTACGAGCGCCGCCCCAACGACACCTCGATCGCCCGCGGCTACGCGCGTGCGATGGCGCGTTCGGGCCAGGGACGCAACGCGCTTGAGATGATGCGTGCGGCGGCCAACGCCAACCCGACCGACACCGCGATGCAGGCGCTGGCAGCGCAGTTCGAGGCGCTCTACGGCAGCAAGACGCGCGCGGCGCAGATCCGCCTGCTGATCATGCGCAACTCCCCGGGCGACCGCCAGAACATGGCGGACCTGTACGACCTGCTGTACTCGCCGCCCGAGCCCGCCGCGGTCGTCGATGCCAACGGCCGTGCGCGCTACGAGGCCCGCGACTGGGCCGCGGTCCCGCTCGACGAGCGGCGCCGCCTGCTCGACGACGCTTCCAACCGCGCCCGCGCACAGGCCGAGGCGATCTACGACGCCGCCGTGAAGGCCGAGCCGCTGGACATGCTCCTGCCCGCCTCGAAGGCGCGCGTCATGCGCGCGCGCGGCATGCCCGACAAGGGCACCGCCGTGCTCCAGGACCTGATCAAGCGTGCCGAGGCGCAGAAGGCGTTGAACACCGGCATGCTGCTCGAACTTGCGTCGCACCAGCTGGCGATCGGCGACGAGGCCGGCCTCGACGCCACGATCGCCCGAGCGCTGCCGATGCAGGATCCCGGACGGCGCGAGGTCTCCAGCGCCCTGGTCGAGATCGAGGCGCGCCGCGGGCGCATGGACCAGGCGATCGAGGCGCTCGACAAGTCGCTCGGCGACAAGCCGTCGGTCGACGGGCTGCTGCGCCTGGCCGACCTGCAGATCGTGGCCGGCAAGCCCGACGACGCCGACAAGACCGTCGCGCGGTTGCGCACGGTCGTCGGCGCCTCGCCGACGATCGCCGTGCAGCGCGGCATCGAGATGCTGGTCGCGGGCATCGCCGGCAGCCGTGCCGGCCTGGCCGAGCGGGCCGGCGACAAGGCCGCCGTCAAGGCCGAGTCGCAGAAGGCGATGGAGGCGCTCGGGCGCGCCGCCATGCTGCTCCCGACCGACTACATCGCTCCGCTGCGCCGCGTCCAGCTGATGGCCTCGCAGGCGATCGCGGACGGCGACCCGGCGCAGCTCGACCTGGCGATCGCCGAGGCCGACAGGCTGCTCGCGCGCAACTCGATGATCTGGGAGGTCGTGTCGTCCCGCACGGACCTCGCGCTGGAGCGCCGGGACATCCAGTCCGCGATCGGCGTGCTCGAGAAGTTCATGCAGGCGCAGCCGACCAGCGACCAGGGCCGCCAGCGGCTGGTGGACATGTTCGCGCAGGTGGGCAACTACTCGCGCGCCATCGAGGTCTGCCGTGCCGGAGCCGAGCTGTACCCGCAGAACGGGGCGTGGGCGGAGCGCCTTGGCGAGCTGCTCGGGCGGACCGGCGACTGGACAGGCGCCGCCAAGGAATTCGACCGCGCGCTGCAGATCCAGCCCGACCGCCAGCTCCTGCTGGCCAAGGCGGTCGACGCCCGCCTGAACGCGGGCCAGCCCGCCGAGGCGCTGGACCTGCTGCGGTCCCGCAACGAGACCGTCACGAAGAGCGCACAGCTTCGCGCGTACGCAGCCGTCGCGCTGTCGAAGGCCGGTCGCAAGGAGGAGGCCGCCGTGGCGGCCCGCGAGGCCGTCGCCGCGGCCCGCGTGAACCCCGACGACGCCCCGACGCAGGGCCGGACGCTGGACGTCCTTCGCGGCATCTATGGCAGCGGCCGCGAGGCGGAGCTCGAGTCGCTGGTGACGCAGGCAGGGACGCCGACTCCCATGGAGTGCGTCGTGCTTGCCGAGGTTTGGGGTGCGATCGGCCCCGCAGGCACCGAGAAGTCGCTCGCGTGGGCTTCCAGGGTGCTGGACATGGGCGACAAGGTCGACCCGGCGCTCCGTGCGGGCGCGCTGATGTCGCGCGGCAACTCGCTGTTCGCCAAGGGCGACGCCGACGGCGCGATCGAGGCGTTCACCGCGTCGTCCAAGCTCTCGCCGCGCAACGCGGGCGCCTCCAACAACTCGGCGTACCTGCTTGCCAAGGTCAAGGGCGACAATGCCCGTGCCCTTGAGTACGCGCGGCGCGCCGTGTCCATCGAACCCGGCAACCCGGACTTCCTGGACACCCTGGGCTACGTCGAGTTCCGCCTGGGCAAGCTGCCCGAGGCGGACGACACGCTCACCAAGTCGGTGGCCGTGGCTCCCACGGCGTCCGGCCTCCTGCACCTGGCGCAGGTGAAGGCCGCCCGCGGCACGGTCGCCGACGCATCGGCGCGGCTCGACCGCGCCCGTGCGAAGGCGACGACCGAGGAATCGAAGAAGGAGATCGAGGAGGCTGCGAAGGCGCTCTCCTCCACGAAGTGACGGACGACCGACTGCCCGGCCCGCGACGGCCCGGCGAAAGGAAGCAAGCACGATGACCCGCCTCACCAATCCCCCGGCCGGCACCCCGGCCCCCGCCCCCCGCAGCACCGCCCCGCAGCGCGGCCGGCAGCAGGGCCCCCCGGTCGCCCCGATCCGCACCCTGCGGCCGCACGCGTGGCTGCTGGCCGGCGCCGCGGGCCCCGGCCTCGTGTTCGGCGCGCCCG
>JBEIFT010000133.1:0-7802 GCA_040382255.1 Phycisphaeraceae bacterium | reverse complement strand
GGGGAGCGCCGGCCAGGGCACGCCGGGCACCGCGGGCGGCACCAACGGCTGGACCAGCCGCGTGCTGGACGACATCCAGTGGGACGCGACGATGGCGCGCGGCGCACGCGCGGGCGCGACGGTCGCCGCGATCGATGCGACGGTGCCGCCAAAGGGAGAACTCACCGTGCCGATCGATGTCGCGCTCACGCGACCGGAACCCGGAGCCCCCGCGCCGCAGGTCGACGTATACGCCGTATTCCGCGACTCGAAGGGCCGCGACGTCCCCGTGTACCTGCCCACCCGGCTCCCGATCGACCGCGCGGCGCAGGCGGCGGCCGACGTGGCGTCCGCCCCGGTACTGCCGGTGGTCGCGTGGGAGTACTCGCCGTACGACACCCGTGAGTCGAACCCCTCCGTGCGGCTGGGGCTCGGCACCGGCACGCTCACCACCGACATCGACGTGCCCGACCTCGTGGCCGCCGGTGCGCCCGAGTGGTCCGTCCCGGATGCCAAGCGCCTGAAGGACCCGCACGCCGATGCCGTCCGGATCACCCTGCGCACCCCCGCGGGCGAGTCCACCTGGCTGGCGGAGCCCTTCACCGCCGGCTTCGCCCCGATGCCGGGAATGCGCGTCGATGCCCTCGAGCGGAAGGGCGCGGCGTGGCGCCTGCGCTGCACGGTCGACTGGCCGGGCGGCACGGTGCCGGAGGACCTTTCCGGCATCCGCGTGCAGGTGGGCGTGGCGGACAACGACGAGACGTACCACACCCAGTGGCGCTGGCTTGCGCCCGGCGGGGCCGAAGGCGGCGCGCGGCTTGTCCGCGGCCCCGCCGGAACCACCCCTTGACGGCGCGCGAACCCTTCGGTGACACTACCCGTATCGAATCTCTGCCCTGCGGCACCCGGCACGCGCCGGACGACGCCAGGGCGCGGCGCTCGGGCCGTCCAACGCATGCCGAGCAACCCTCGGAGACCCCTGCAATGAAGAGCATCCTGACCCTGAGCGCCGCCGCGACGATCACCCTCCTGGCCGGCTGCGACAGCGGCGTGGCCGCCAAGAAGCCCGTCGAAGTCAACAAGAACGCGCCTGCCGCCGGCTCGATCACGAGCGGCGCGCAGTCCGTCAAGGACAAGCTGAAGTCGGCGGACTCGTCCCAGGCCGGCAGCGCCGGCAACATGGACAAGCCGAAGTCCAAGTGACCTTCGCCGCATGAACGACCGAGCGCCCCGCCTTGTGCGGGGCGCTCGTGTCATTGCGGCCGATGCTCCGTGTCGCGGAACGCCTGCCGGCCACCGCGCCGGCGTCGCGCGGGTCAGGCGGTCATCAGACCGCGCAGCACCGCCAGGCCCTCGGCCAGCCGGTCGGGCCGGGTGGCGAAGCTGATGCGGAAGTGCGTGTCGCGCGCGCTGAACACGTTGCCGGGAATCACCAGCACGCGGTGCTCGAGCGCCTTCTCGATGAACTGCTGCCCGGTCATGCCGAGGCGCTTCGGCACCTCGACGAAGGCGTAGAACGCCCCGCCCGGGCGCGGCACACTGGTGATGCCCGCGAACGCGTCCACCACCATCTGGCGGCGGTTCTCGTAGTCGCGGATCACCGGCGAAAGGTCGACGCCGAAGGCCGGCAGCACGCCCCACTGCGCCATGCTGGGCGCGCAGACGTACGAGTACTGCTGGAACTTGAAGATCTCGCCGACCACCTCGCGCGGCCCGGCGACGTAGCCCAGCCGCCAGCCGGTGCAGCCGTAGGTCTTGCCGAAGCCGCGCACCAGCAGGCACTGGTCGGTGTAGCGCGCGGGGCTGGGGCAGCGCCCGTCCTCGCGCGCGTCGCTGAAGCAGAACTCGTCGTAGATCTCGTCGCTGATCAGGAGGATGTCCTTGCGCAGGCAGAGGTCGACGATGTCCCGCAGTTCCGCGCCGGTCAGCACGGTGCCGCACGGGTTGCTCGGCGTGCAGACGATCACCGCCTTCGTGCGCGGCGTGATGCAGCGCTCGATGCGCTCGGCCGTCATGCGGAAGTCGGGGTACGTGTCGCAGCGGACGACCTTGCCGCCGGTCATCTTGCCCAGCTGCGCGTACATCACGAAGTACGGGTCGGGGATGATGATCTCGTCGCCCGGGTCCAGCACGGCCATCGCCGCCAGCAGCAGGCCGCCGCTGGTGCCGCTGGTGATCGCCATCGCGCGGTGCTCGCCGGGGCCGTCCCAGCCCACGTCGGTGCGAAGATGGTTCCAGGTGGCGTCCAGCAGTTCGGGAATGCCCTGCGTGACGGTGTAGCCGTTGCGGTCCGCATCGATCGCGGCCTTCGCGGCGTCCTTCATCACCTGCGGCACGGGGAAGTCGGGCTGGCCGATCGAGAGGTTGATCGGGTCCTTCATCCTGGCCGCGAGGTCGAACACGCGGCGGATGCCCGACGCGTCCATGCTGTGGGCGCGCTGGCTGACGATCCGGGAAAAGGAAAGGCGGCCGGTGAGGCCGCCTTCGGTGGTCGGGTCGGACATCGGATTACTTCTTGGCACCTGCGGCGGGCTTGGCACCGGCGGCCGGCTTGGCGGCGCCCTTCGCACCGGCGGCGGGCGTGGCGGCCCCGCCCTCGGCGGCAGCTTCCTTCTTCGGCTTCTTGCCGGCGGCGGCCTTGATGCTGCGCACCTTGACGACGCCGAGCGCCGAGTTCTTCTCCTCGCTGAAGCGCTCCTCCGCCGTGAGCTTCGCGATGCGCTCGGCGCGGGTCAGCACGTTGCGGTGCTGGTTGAGGGCGCCGGACTTGGTCTTGAGGCTGCGGTGGAGGCTCATCGGGTGTTTCCTTGCGAGTGAACGTTCGAGTGGGGTGCGGAACTTCTTGACCGGAGGTCACGCCTGCCGTTCAGCGGAAGATCTCGGGGTAGGCGTCGGCGAAGTCGGGGTTGCCGCGCGCCTGTGCCTTGAGCTTCGCTCCGACGCGCTTGATCGCCGCCTCGAGGGCCTTGATCTCCGGAGAGTTCCTCTCCGACGCGTCCTTGTATCCGGGCAGGACGATGATCTTTCGGAACAGCGCAGTATCGTCGGGAACGAGATACGCATCAAGTCCATTTGCCCGGCAGAAATCGACGATTCCGGGAGCCTTCTCCCCGGAGGGGTGTGCCAGGACGTAGTAGCGGTAGCCCTTGACCCGCGGATCGGCGTTGTTATTGGCTGCCGGCGGCAGCGGCCGGCCGTCGGCCGCGGGGCGCTTGGCGGGCGCCGTGGCGCCGTCCGCGGGCTTCATGGCCGGGATCGCGGGCGAGCCGGAGTTCGATGGCGTGCCGGCGGCAGGCGGAGCGACCACCACGGGGTCAACCGGTCCGGCGGACGCGGCCAGCGAACGACCGCGCATCACCCCGATGCCGTAGGCGATCGCGAGCAGCACCGCGACGGCACCGACGCAGGCGAGCGCCCAGCGGAACGGAACCTCGAAGACGATCGGCTGCGTGGGGCCGCGCCGCGGCGAGGACTGCCGGGGCGCCTGGCCCGCTGGGGCGTCCGCACCCGGCGCCTGGCCGGGGCGCATCAGTTCGTAGAGTGCCGGAGCGCCGCGACGTGCCATGCGTGGGAGTGTAATCCAAGCGCGGCGATCAGCCGATCGGCGGCATCGCCTGCATCCATGCGGACACGGACTGGCGGACGCCGCCGCGCGGGTCGGCCCACTGGCGCGCGTCGATCACCGGCAGCCCGGCGAATCCCGACGACTCCAGGGCGATCCGGTAGGCCAGCACGTCCAGGCGCCCATCGCCGGGGCACCCGATCGGGCCGCGCAGGCCGGACCGAAGCTGGTCGACGACGCGGGCGGCGACGACCTCCCCTGCCGACCGCGCGGCGGCGGCGACCGGATCGGCGACCTGCGCGAGCAGTGCGGCGGGGTCCAGGAGCGTGCCGAACGGCGGGCACCGGAGCCCGGCACGGACGTCCCCCGCCACCGCCAGCCGGATCCCGTGCAGGTCGGCGGCGTCGGCGAGCGCGGCGGCGACCTCGTCCCGGCGCGCCGCCTGCGCCGGATCCTCGGAGCGCGCGGGCAGTGCCAGCACCACCGCCACGCGGCCCAGGAACGACGCCAGCTCGCACGCGGCGCGCACCGCGTCGATGGCGCGGTCGGCATGCGCCGGATCCAGGAAGTGGTCCGGCGGGATCCACAGGTCGAGGCCCGACGGTTCAAGCCCCAGGCGCACGAGCATCGCGCGCAGGTCGCGGCGGGCGCTCGCGTCAAGTTCGCGGGGGCGCACGCCCGGCTGCGTGGCGCTCAGCTGCACGCCGGCCACGCCCAGCGCGGACAGGAACGCGCAGGCCTCACGCGCATCGCCGAGCGGTGCGGCCGTCGCGGCCAGGCGGGGACGTTCGTCGGGAGCCATGCGCCGAAGCGTAGCCCGATCGCGCGGTCCCTACACTCCGGGCATGCGCTTCTCGATCACCGTGCTCGTCGTCGCGCTGGCCGTCTGGCTGTCGGCGATCGTCTCCGCAGGCGCCGCGGCGATGACGGCCTTCGGCTCGCTCCCCCGCCAGGGCATCACCGTCGCGGACGCTGCCGCGTTCTTCGGGGACAACACCGCCGAGATGGGTCGCTTCGCGGCCGGACGGATGCTGCAGGGCGTGTTCCTGGCCGGCGACTGGGTCCAGTACGCGGCGGCGGCGCTGGCCGTCGGCAGTACCGTGCGGCTGCTGCGGCTCCGCGGCCTGCAGGGACCGCGCGCCGCGCGCATCGCCGTGCCGGTGCTGGTGGGCGCGGCCGCCGCCATCCTGGCGTGGCGCGCATGGTCGATGCCCGCGATGACCACCGACCTGCTGGCGTACTGGGACGGCGTGCTGGCCAACGACCACGCCGCGGCCGACGCCGCGAAGGCGCGCTTCGACGGCGCCCACCGCGCGGCCGAGGCGGGCCTGCAGCTGCAGCTCTGGCTGGTGCTGGCCGCCCTGCCCGCTGCGGTGATCGCGGCACTGCCGGTATCGGGCGCACGGCGCACCGCCGAGGACGGCTTCCGTGGCTGACGCCGACGCAACGCACCCGCCGATCCCCTTCGCACTGCCCCGCAAGACCGCGGCGCAGCGCGACCGCGCCGCCAGGCTGCTGGCGCAACTGCGCGGGCGATACCCGCAGGCGCACTGCCGGCTCGACTGGACGCAGCCGCACGAGCTGCTGGTCGCGACCATCCTGAGCGCGCAGGCGACCGACGAATCCGTCAACGCCGCGACGCCCGCGCTCTTCCGCCGCTTCCCCACGCCGGCCGACTACGCGCGAGCGACGCCCGCCGACATCGAGCCGTTCGTCCGCACGATCGGCCTGTGGCGCAACAAGGCGCGCGCGGTGAACGAGGCGATGGCGGCGCTGGTCGAGCGCCACGGCGGGCAGGTGCCGCGGACGATGGACGAGCTGCTGGAGCTCCGCGGCGTCGCGCGCAAGACCGCGAACGTGGTGCTCGGCAACTGCTTCGGCATCCAGGCCGGCGTGGTGGTGGACACGCACGTCGGGCGCCTCGCGAAGCGCCTGGGGCTCACGAAGCACGACGACCCGGGCAAGGTCGAGCGCGACCTGATGGCGCTCTTCCCGCGCGACGCATGGTGCATCCTCAGCCACCTGCTGATCTTCCATGGCCGCGCGGTTTGCCGCGCGCGCGGCAACACCTGCGCCGACGACGCGATCTGCCGCGAGCACTGCGCCGAGGCACGCCCGCGCCGCGCACCGGCGAAGGCCGTCACTTCACGACGCCGCGCCCGTTGAACTCGGGCTCCGCGCCGACCGCCACGGGCTTGATCTGCACGAACCCGCCGTGCAGCAGCACGACGGACGCGCCGCCGCCCAGCCGCTCGGGGAACATGAAGAGCGCCGGTCCTTCGAAGCGGAAGCGGTTGATCGCCTCGACCTTCGTCTCGGCCGCCAGCTTCTTGCCGGTCTTCTCGTCCACCTTGGCCGCGGTCTCGGTGCGCCGCAGCACGTCCACGCCGTTGTCATGGCCGATCCAGACGTCGCCATCGACCAGCTCCAGCGACCAGATGCGCGGGCTGCCCTCGGGCGTGTAGGTCATCGCGGTACCGTCGTGCTTCACCTCCACCGAGGCGCCCCAGTCGTTCTTGGAGCCCTTCACCAGCTCCTTCTCGGGGATCACGCGGGCGCTGCCCCAGGCGGCGGCCACCTCGCGCGCGGGCACCACGGTGATGTCGGTGGTCTTGTCGCTCTGCGCGGCCTCGCCGCCGATCTTCCAGAGCCAGAAGCCCTCGCGGCCACCGGCCAGCACGCGGCGGCCGTCGCACACCGCGACCTCCAGCAGGCCAGGTTCGCGCTGGACGTTGTAGAAGTCGTCCCCGGGCAGCTTGCCCTCGGGCTTGTAGCGGTACATCGAGCGGCCGAAGGTGCCGGCCACCGCGAAGTTGTTCGGGCGGACGATGCCCGCATCGCGCCCGCCCTTGAGCGGGATCTCCTCGCCCTCGGTGAATCGCCCGTCCGCGATCTTCCACGCGTGCACCAGCCGGTCGGTCATCACCACCAGGTGGTTGCCCAGGACGCGCGCGTGGCGCACGAAGGCCGGCACCGCGACCGACGCCGTCTCCGCGAACGCGGCGTCCATGAAGCCGACCGTCGCACCGTTCGTGCCCTGCAGCACGAAGAGCATGCCGTCCTTCGGACCGACGCCCGCGGGGAGCCGCGAGAGCGTCGACGCGGCACCCAGGTAGCGGCCGTCCTCGACGGACACGATCCGGCGCCCGACGGTGGCGACCACCCCCGACGGCGTGTCGCACGCCGAGAGCACCGCCTGGCCGGTCAGGTACCGCTTGGCATCGGCAAGCCGGACGCAGCCGCCCATGCCGCACGCCCAGAGTTCGCTGCCCACGCGCGAGAGCGCGCGCGGCTCCAGGCCAAGCTGCGCGGCGGTCCAGCTGCGCACCACCTTCGGGGACGCCGCCTCGGACACGTCGATCTCGAACACACCCGTCCGGTCCGCCACGACGGTGACCTTGTCGCCGTCCAGCGCCAGGTCGACGAGCGCGCCGCCGGTGCCGAAGGGCTCGGGCTCGACCCGGCCCAGTTCGCGGCCGTTGGTCGTGTCGATCACGACCAAGGCGTTGGAGAAGGTCTGGTACCAGCGCTGGCCGTCGACCTCCAGGCGGTGGTGCGTGCCGCCGAAGTGCGAGACGACCTGCAGCTCGCGGGGGCGGCGGTCGGTGCGGTCCTCAGCCACGTACCGCTCGGGCGCGCAGGCGCCGGCGAGGACGGTCACGGCCAGCAGGAGCGCGCGCAGGACGGCGGGGTTTCGTCGCGCGAAAGTTCCGGGCATGGGCGAAATGCTATCGCGATCTGCTAGGGTTCCCACCGCGATGGACGCCGACGCCCCCACGCCCGCCCGCCCCGACCGCCTTGCCGCGCTGCTGGCCATGCTTGCGAGGGAGCCGGGCGACGCCTTCTGCCTGTACGGCATCGCGCAGGAGCATGCCGCACGCGGCGCCCACGACGAGGCCATCGCCTGGTTCGACCGCACCATCGCGGCCGAGCCGACGCACGGGTACGCGTTCTTCCACAAGGCCCGTTCGCTGGAGGCGCTCGAGCGGATCCCCGAGGCCGTCGCGGTCCTCCGCGCCGGGATCGAGGCCGCCCGCACCGGCGGCGACCGGCACGCGGTGTCCGAACTGACCGGGTTCCTCGACGAGCTCACCTGAGCAGCACCCATGGCCGCGAAGCGAACCGCTCCCGAGCGCATCGACGCGATCCGCCCCGTGGACGACGACCCGAACCTCGTCGAGGTCCGCGCCGGCGGGCGCCGACGCGCCGTGCTGCCGCGCGCCCGGGCCGAGGAACTGCGCCTGGAGGAGGGCGCGCGCTG
>JBEIFT010000132.1:0-7830 GCA_040382255.1 Phycisphaeraceae bacterium | reverse complement strand
GACGGGAACGTCATTCGGCGAGCGCCCGCAGCGAGCATTGGCCCCCTCCGCAGCGACGTACGAGGCCATGAGGCACGCGTACCACGGTCCGATTGCACCTCGGGTCGTGCCACGTGCCGAATCGGCCGAACACGATGACGAGCGGAACCTGGTGGAGCGAGGAAGTTCGCGGAGGAGGGGGCCAAGCGCAGCGAAAGGGCGCGGGCCTTCGCAAGTGCCTTCGTGCCTTCCCAACCGCCGGAAATCGGTCGGGGGCTACCCCGGACCCAATCTCGGTCAGGCCTCGTGCGCGACGAGGTCCGCGTACGTCTCGCGGCGGCGCACGACCTCGAAGCGGTCGCCGTGGACGAGCACCTCGGCCGGGAGCGGGACGCTGTTGTAGCGGCTGGCCATGGACATGCCGTACGCGCCGGCGGTGAAGACGGCCAGCAGGTCGCCCCGCGCGACGGGGGGCATCGCGCGGTCGAGGGCGAGGAAGTCGCCGGTCTCGCAGATCGGGCCGACCACGTCGTGCATGACCAGGCCTGGCATGTCAGGCTTCTCGGCGCGGCGCGCGGGGACGAAGCCGGGCTTCGGCGCGGTGGGCCAGATGAAGTGGAACGCCTCGTAGTGGCTGGGGCGCAGCAGCGTGTTCATGCCGGCGTCGCAGATCGCGAACGTCTTCTCGCCGGACTGCTTCACGTACTGCACGCGCGTCAGCAGGATGCCGGCGTTCGCGATGATCGACCGGCCGGGTTCGAGCACGATGCGCAGGCCGGTCGCGACGGCGGGGGCGAGCAGCGGGACGATCGCCGCGGCATACGCCGCCGCGTCGGGGCTGCGGCCCGTCTCGTAGTCGGCCGCGAAGCCTCCGCCGATGTCGAGGACGCTGACCTCGAAGCCCTCGGCGAGCAGTTCGTCGCGCAGGGCGAGCGCCTTGGTGATCGCGCTCACGTAGGGGGCGGTGTCGTAGATCGGCGATCCGATGTGCAGGTGCAGGCCCACCAGTCGCGCGTGCGGGTCGCGGCCGTACGCGCGGAAGAAGGCGCGGGCGCGCTCGATGTCGACGCCGAACTTCGTTTCCTTGCGGCCGGTCGAGGTGTAGCGGTGGGTCTTCGGGTCGACGTCGGGGTTCACGCGCAGCGCGCAGCGGCACTGGACGTTCATCTCGCGGGCCAGGCGCGCGGTGTTTTCGAACTCGGCCTCGCTCTCGACGTTCAGCAGGAAGATGCCCTCGCGGAGGGCCTCGCGGATCTCGGCGTCGGTCTTGCCGACGCCTGCGTAGACCAGCTTCGAGGCGGGCACGCCGGCGCGGCGCGCGCGGAAGATCTCGCCGCCCGAGACGACGTCCATGCCCGCGCCGAGCGCGCCGAGCGTCCGGCACACGCCCAGGTTGCCGCAGCTCTTCACCGAGTAGCAGATCAGCGGTTCGATCGCGCGGAACGCATCCGCGATGCGGCGGTAGTGCTCCGTCAGCGTGGCGGTGCTGTAGACGTAGGTGGGCGTGCCGACGGCGTCGGCGATGGCGGCGACGTCGACGGACTCGCAGTGCAGGCGATCGCCCGTGTAGTGGAAGTGGTCCATGCGGGGCGCCGAGTCTATGCGTGCCGCGTGGTCACGGAGCGGCGGGTGCCGTGCCGGGTTCGCGCTTCGGTGCCACGGTCCGTGGCGCCGTGACCACCGCGGCGCCGATCCGCGCCTGGGCGACGGTGCCGACGAGCGCCAGCACCGCCAGCGTCACGAGCCACGCGCGCGCGTCGGCCGGCATGGGTTCATGGCCGTGAAGCGCCAGCAGCGGCAGGGCACCGATCAGCAGGAGCCACGCTCCCGCGAAGCTGGTGAGGATGCGCGCGACGAGCGTGGTCGCGACCAGTCCGCCCAGGAAGCCGATGGCGGCGCCCGCGGCAGTGCAGGCCATGAAAAGCGTGCGGTAGGCGGGCGCCACGCCGCCGACGGCGCTGCGCGCGCGGTCGCTGGCGCGTCCGGCGATGTCCGCCGCTCCGTGGAGCAGGCGTTCGCCGACGGGCGCGGCGGCATCCGCGCCTGCCGATGCGGCGCGGTTGGCGGTCTCGGCCGCGGAGGTGCCGGGCTCGACTGCGGGAACGGTGATGCCCTCGCCGGTGATGACCGCCAGGATGCGCAGGCCGGCGCGTTCGCCGTCGCCCGGTGTCGCGGCCTCGCGCGGCGAGGCGACCAGTGCGTGGCCCAGGTCGCGCGGCTGGGTGTCAAGCGAGCCGCCCGAGACGATCGTCCACGCGACCAGCGCGCCGACGGTCGCACCGACGGCGCCGGCCACGGTGGCCACGGCGGGGCGGTAGAGCAGGGCGCCGACCAGCAGCCCGAGCACGGCGCCGGCGGCGGCCGCGATCCAGAGCGGCAGCTGCGGCAGGAACATGCGCGCGCCCACGACGGCCAGCACGAACCCGGCCAGCATCACCGCGAGCACCACCGCGGGCTTCAGGAGCCGCGCACCCGCCAGCAGCAGCAGCGTGCCGGTCACCATGGTGGCGACCAGCGCGAACTTGGCGGGCGCGGCCAAGGCGACCTCGGCCAGGAGCGGGGGCGGGAGGCAGGCGGGCATCCCTTCAAGATCGGCTCGCCTAGGCTGGGGACTGTGACGAACGCAGGACACGCGCTTCCCGGCCACGCCTTGGGCCCCGCCAACCGGCTGGCGGCCGAGGCCAGCCCTTACCTGCTCCAGCACGCCCACAACCCCGTGGACTGGTGGCCTTGGGGCGCGGCGGCGATCGCCGAGGCACGGCGGCGTGATGTGCCCCTCTTCGTCTCGGTCGGCTACAGCACCTGCTACTGGTGCCACGTCATGGCGCGCGAGAGCTTCGAGTCGGCCGCTGCGTCGGCGTTGCTGAACGAGACCTGCGTCCCGGTCAAGGTGGATCGCGAGGAGCGCCCCGACGTCGACGAGGTCCTGATGACCGCGTGCCAGGTCTACACCCAGCTGACCGAAGGCCGGCCGAGCGGCGGTTGGCCGCTGCACGCGTTCCTCGATCCGCAGACGCTCGAGCCGTTCTTCTGCGGGACGTACTTCCCGCCGGAGCCGGGTTTCGGGCGGCCGTCGTTCAGCGAACTGCTCGGTGCCGTCCGGCGCGCGTGGACGACCGACCGGGCGGGCATGCGCGACCAGGCGCACCGCATCGCCGGCATTGTGCGCGCGCAGGGGCGGTCCGGCGAGCCGCGGGTGCTGGACGCGATGCAGCTGTCCGACGACGTGGCCGATGCGATGCTGCGGTTGGCCGACCCGACGAACGGCGGCTTCGGCGGGGCACCGAAGTTCCCGACCCCGGCGTACCCGCGCTTCCTGGCCGCCACGCGCGCCGGCAACCCGGGCGTCGACGCGCTGCTGAAGCACATGCTGGATCGCATGGCCTGCGGCGGCATCTTCGACCAGGCGGGCGGCGGGTTCCATCGCTACGCGGTGGATGCCACGTGGACCGTTCCGCACTTCGAGAAGATGCTCTACGACAACGGCCAGCTGGCATCGCTGTACGCCTGGAGCGCCGCGCGCACCGGCGATGCGTTCCATGCCGAGGTCACCCGCCGGACCTGCGACTGGATGCTGCGCGAGATGACCGGCGAGGACGGCCGGTTCCTGGCCGCGCAGGACGCCGAGGTCGACGCCCGCGAGGGCGCCAACTACGTGTGGACGCCGGACCAGGTGCGTGCCGCGCTGGACGCGGCGGGTGCCGCGGAGCTGTGGCCGTTCGCGGCGCGGCTCTACGGCCTGCACGCAGGCGCCAACTTCCAGGATCCGCACCATCCGAACGACCCACCGGTCTGGGTGCTGCGCCTGTCCGACCGCCCGGACGCACTGGCCGTACGGGACGGCATGCCCTTCGCGGTGTGGCAGTCCGAGCGGGCACGGGTGGACGCCGTGCTCCTGGCCGCGCGCGCCGCGCGCCCGCAGCCCGCGACCGACGACAAGACGATCGCCGCGTGGAGCGGCCTGGCGGCGGAGGGCCTGGCCGACGCGGGACGCGTGCTGCGCGAGCCGCGGTTCGTCGCCGCCGCCGCGGCCGGCGTCCGATTCTGCGACCGGCGCATGCGCACGGCCGATGGCACGCTGCTCCGCGCGTGGCGCGCCGGGGCAGGGCACGTGCCCGCGTTCCTGGAGGATGAGGCCCACCTGGCGAACGCCTGCCTGGCGCTCTGGCGCGCGGCCGGCGACGCGGCATGGCTGGCCGACGCGCGCCGCTTCGTCGACGCGGCGATCGCGCGCTTCCTGCAGCCCGACGGCACGTTCCTGGACGCCGCGCCCGGGCCGGAACTCTTCGCGCCGGTGCGCGGGCTGGACGACGGCGCGATGCCCAGCGCGACCGCCGCGATCACCCGCGCCATGGCCGCGCTGGCCGCCGCCACGGGCGACGCCGCGCTCGCCGACCGCGCGCGCACCGCCCTTGCCGGGGTCTCGGCCGCGATCGCCGAGCAGCCCGTCGCCGCCAGCGGCAGCGTGCTGGTGCTGCGCGACCTGGCCGGCGCGGCGGACGCCGTGCAGCGCAGCTAACCTCCGCGGCCCCATGCCCTTCACCGTTGCGCTCATTTCCACCGGCGGCACGATCGAGAAGACCTACGACGAGCTCAAGGGGGTCCTCGACAACCGCCTCAGCGTGCTCGACGCGATCCTGGCGTCGCTTTCGCTGGACGGCGTGAGCATCTCGCGCGTTCCGCTGATGAACAAGGACAGCCTGGAGATGACCGAGGCCGACCACGACCTGATCGCCGAGACCGCCGACATCATGGCGCAGGGGCACGACGGCGTCGTCGTCTGCCACGGGACCGACCGGCTGGCCGTCACCGGCCACCGGATCCACGAACGCCTCTCGGCGAAGGGGCGTCTGGACCGGCCGATCGTCCTGACCGGCGCGATGCGCCCCTACGAACTGCGCCGCACCGACGCGATCCAGAACATGACCGAGGCGCTGTGCGCCGTCCAGATCCTGCCGCCGGGCGTGTACGTGAGCATGCACAACCGCGTGCTCGCATTCCCGGGCGTGCGGAAGGACTACGACCGGATGACGTTCGTGAAGGAGTAGATGGGGTTCGGGATAACCCTGTACCCATTTCTGAGGAAATGGGTACAGGGTTATCCCGAACCCATTTCAGTGCGCGCCCTGGCCTGCCGCCTCGGCATCGCTCAGGTGCATCATGCGACGCAGCCAGGGCGAGAGGAAGAGCAGCAGGACGCCTGCCGCCGCCGCGGCCAGCGCGATGCCGCCGAACACGCCGCCGTAGACGCCGACCGTCTCGGTGGGCGGCGGGGTGACCGCGCCCTCCCCGCCTTCCTGGACGCCGGTGAGCTTCGCGATCGCGGCTGCCACGAGGTGGCTGAACGCGGTCGCGAGGAACCACGCGCCCATGATCGTGCTCGCCATCTTGGCAGGGGACAGCTTGGTGACCAGCGAGAGCCCGACCGGCGAGAGGCACAGTTCGCCCGTGGTCTGCAGCAGGTAGCCGAGCAGCAGCCATTCCATCGCCACCATGCCGTTCCCGTCCGCCTGCTTGGCGCCGAACCAGAAGCAGGCGAAGCCGCCCGCCAGCTGCAGGAGTCCCAGGGAGAACTTCACGCCGGCGCTGGGGTCGCGCCGGCCGAGGGCGCCCCACAGCCAGCTGAACACGGGCCCGAAGAGCAGGATGAACGTCGGGTTCGCGGCCTGGAAGACCGATGCCTTGACCTCGTTGCCGCCGATCTCGAGGCCCTTCGTGGCCTGCTGCTCGGTGGCGACGAACGTCACGCGACCGTCGGGCTTGCCCTCGGCCTGCGCCTTCTGCGCGACCTCAATGTCGGTGAGCGTCCACGTCTTGCCGTTGACTTCCACGCCCAGGAACTCCTGGGTGACTGCGACGTCCGAGTACGTCTGCCCCGCCGCGACGGCGATGCCGCCCGTGACGCGGTCGACGTTCCGGTCCGTGAAGTTGTTCACGCTGGAGCCGGCCTGCTCGAAGAACGCCCAGAAGAGCATCGAGAAGAAGCACAGGACCAGGACGACCGTGAGGCGGTCGCGGACCACGCGTTCGCTGCGGACGGCGGTGACGATGATCGAGCCGAACGCCAGCACGCCGATGACGTTCAGCACCCACGCCGCGTACTCATTGTGCGAGACCAGCAGGGCGAGCACGGGCACGGCCGCAAGCGTGCCGAGCACGATCGGCATCACCATGCGCGGGGCGCAGGGCTTGCCATCGGCGTCGCGCGGCGCGCCCGTCCCGGCCGGCAGGCCGCCGGAACCCAGCTTGACGAAGCTGATCGCGCCCGCGCCGAGCAGCGCCAGGGCGATCGGCAGGTTGAGGAGCGTCTGCGTCGTGTCGCCGCGTGAGAACCAGAACATCGTGCCCACGATCGCGATCGACGCCAGCAGGATGAGCGCGCGCGACGCGGCGGTCAGGATGAAGGTCGCCAGGCCCACGAGCATGCCCACCGTCGCCAGGCCGAAGCCGTAGTGCCACCCGTAGGTCTCGCCGATGTAGCCGCAGACCAGCGGCGCGAGCGCTGCGCCCAGGTTGATGCCCATGTAGAAGATGGTGAAGCCGGCGTCGCGCTTCGTGCTGCGCTCGGGGTAGAGCGTGCCGACCATCGTCGAGATGTTCGGCTTGAAGAACCCGTTGCCGACGATCAGCAGGCCGAGCGCCCCGAACAGCGCCCATTCGGCCTCGATGCTCATCAGCAGGTGGCCGGCGGCCATCAGGATGCCGCCCCAGATCACCGCGAGCCGTGCGCCGATGTAGCGGTCCGCGAAGATGCCGCCGAGGTACGGCGTCGCGTAGACCAGCGCGCCGTAGGCGCCGTAGATCGCGTAGGCGCGTGCGTCGTCGGCCTTCAGGAAGCCCTTGATCAGGTAGAAGGTGAGCAGGGCACGCATCCCGTAGAACGAGAAGCGTTCCCACATCTCGACGAAGAAGAGGAGGAACAGCCCGGACGGGTGGGTCTCCGGCGTCGCCGAGGTCTTCTGGGTGGTCATTGGCGGCGGAGTGTAGATTCGGTCCGCGATGGCTGCCCGAGCGCCCGTGCCCGAACGCCTGATCCCGCTCCGCCGCCCGCCGCAGGTCGCGGTGGTGGAGGGGCGCTTCGTGCCCGAAGGCGTTCCGCTCGACCGGGTCGACGAGGCCTGGAACGTGCTCCGCGCCCGCATCCCGCAGCTCCATGACGGCCCCATGCTCCACGTGCTGGGGCACAGCCGGAACGGCCACGGCGGCGTCACCGTGCACTGCGTCGAGTCCAGCTACCGCTTCCACGCCGTGGCCCGGGCGGGGCTGGACACCGGCATCCGGCCGATCGGCGTGAAGGCGGTCTGCTTCGGGCCGGACGGGCACGTGCTGATGTGCCGCAGGGGCCAGGGGACGCTGAACTACCCGGGGTTGTGGGAGTTCGCGCCGGGCGGGACGCTGGAGCCCGGCGTCGCGCCGGCCGACATGGTGCTGCGCGAACTGCGCGAGGAGACCGGCTGGGTCGCCGCCACGCCGCCCTCCGCCCGGGCGCTCCTCTTCGACCCCGTGGTGCACAGCTGGGAGATCGTGTTCGCGATCGACGTGCGGCCGGCCGCCGTCCCGGTCGAGACGTGGGAATGCGACGAGCTGCGCCTCGTCGAGCCCGGCGCCTGGCCCGAGCCGTGCACGCCGGTGGTGCGGCAGATGATCCCGATCGTGGAGGCGGAACGCCGTGCGCGTGAAGGGTGACCGATCCGGCGGCCAGGGTGCCTCGCCGCGGATCGGCGCCGCGGACGTGGTCGCGCGCACCGAGCGCGACGCGGTGATCCTCAAGCCCGCGGGCCTGAGCTGCGAGGCGCCCGGGCGCGACGCCGCCGGCGACACGCTGCAGGCCCACGCGCGCGCGCAGCAGGG
>JBEIFT010000131.1:0-7912 GCA_040382255.1 Phycisphaeraceae bacterium | reverse complement strand
TGCGGCAGCTCCGAGACGAACAGGAAGACGATCCCGTCCATCTCGGGATCGCCCGCGAACTCGCTGCGGATCACAGGGTCGTCGGGGGAAAGGCGCATGATCGTTCAATCGTCCAAAGGTGGCATCCATGGAAGCGACTTCGAAGGAATATGGCACAGGGTTTGCGGAGGTTTCGATAATCGCCGCACGGGACGCCTTCAGGCGGCGGGGGTCGACCGGAACGCGTCCCCGGAATCGCCGCGGACCGCGCTAGACTGCAGGTTCGCACCCGTTGCCCCGCCGCGCGAAAGCGCTGCGAGAGGAGTTCAAGCCCATGGTTCCGCGCATGCCTCCGCAGGAGGCGCGTCTCGGCTTCGTCTATTCCCAGCCCTTCCGCATCCAGGGGGTCTCCGTCGCCGGCGAGCAGGCGGTCGTGCACGTCCCCGAACTGGACCTGGCGTTCGACATCGGGCTGTGCCCGCGCCCCGTCCTGGCGGCGCAGACCATCGCGCTGAGCCACGCGCACATGGACCACGTGGCCGGCCTGCCTTACTGGTTCAGCCAGCGGTGGTTCCAGAAGATGCCGAACCAGGGCCGCTGCCTGGCGCACCCGAAGATCGTCGAGCCGCTGCGCCGCATGATGGCCAGCTGGGTGGACCTGGAGCGCCAGCGCACGCCGCACGAGATCATCCCGATCGAGCCCGACTCCGAGTTCCAGCTGCGGCCCAACACGTTCATCCGTGCGATCGAGGTCAGCCACACCGTGCCCGCGCTGGCGTTCGTGGTGATCGAGCGCCGCAGCAAGCTGCGCGAGGAATTCGTCGGTTTCCCGCAGGAAAAGCTGCGTGAACTGCGGTCGCAGGGCGTCGAGATCACGCGCAC
Source organism: Phycisphaeraceae bacterium (assembly GCA_040382255.1). Taxonomy (GTDB): domain Bacteria; phylum Planctomycetota; class Phycisphaerae; order Phycisphaerales; family SM1A02; genus UBA966. The sequence goes on along the minus strand of JBEIFT010000131.1, from coordinate 7,051 downwards.
GATCGACATCCCGCTGGTGGCCTACACGGGCGACACCGAGCCGGGCGACTTCCTGCTGCGCGACGAGTTCCGCAACGCGCAGGTGGTGGTGACCGAGTGCACGTTCTTCGAGGACGAGCACCGCGACCGGGCACGCATCGGCAAGCACATGCACATCGAGGACCTGCGCCCGCTGTTCGAGGCGTGGCAGGCACGCGACGTGGTGATCGTGCACGTCAGCCGCCGCACGCTGATGCCGTACGCAAGGGAGTGCATCGAGAAGGTCGCGGGACCGGATCGCGCGCCGTCCGTCCACCTGCTGATGGACCACCGCGCCAACAAGCAGCGGCACGAGGCGCAGGTGGCCGCCACCGGCGCGACGGAGCCCGAGGACACCGCCGACGCGGCCGAACAGGCAACGCCCGGGAACGCATGACCGCACGGGCACGGGCCGCCGCCGGTTGACGCACTGCCGTGGCGCCCCTACATTGCCCACAGTCCATCCACGCGGCCAGGTGGGCAAACTTTGCCGCGCGGCACATCCAAGCCAGGAATCACGAAGCGGCGATGAGCCGCACGGTTCCGCTGTCCCGGTCCCTCGGTGCGGGGGACGCTCGTCGCACGTGCCCGGTGCGCGGCAGGGACCGCGGAAGCCAGCCTTGCCGCACGCACACACCATGGCCCGCACCAACGACCAGCGCAGCAACGGACAGGCACACGAGCTCCGGGACAAGGTCCTGGGCTACCTGCGCATGCACCATGGCGAGATCTGCCGCCACTGGTTCGACCAGATCGAGGTCGCTGGGGTCGACGGGGCCATGATGTCGCTGCTGGTCGAGGAGCCGGTCCGGCTCTCGTACCTGCAGCGCTGCTGCGTCCCGCAGTTCACCGAGGCCGCACAGGCCGTGACCGGCCGCCTGATCGGCGTGCGCTTCGTGGGCGACCGCGCGGCGGCACCCGCGCCCACGCCGGTGGCCAGCACGGCGACCGCATCCATGCCCTCCGCCGAGGCGATGTTCGACGAGCAGCTGCTGCTGTCGCCCGACTACGTCTTCGAGACGTTCGTCGTGGGCCCGAACAACCGCCTGGCGCACGCCGCGGCGCAGGCCGTGGCCACCAAGCCGGGCCGCGCCTACAACCCGTTCTTCGTGCACGGCGGCGTCGGGCTGGGCAAGACCCACCTGCTGCAGGCCGTGTGCCAGTCGATGCTGCGCGCGAACCCGCAGGCGCGCATCGCCTACATCAGCTGCAGCACCTTCATGGACCTGTTCCACGAAGCCGTGCGCGCCGGCCGGATGCAGGAATTCCGCCACCGCTTCCGCAACGCGGACATGCTGGTGATCGACGACATCCACTTCCTGTCGAAGCACGAGCAGACGCAGGAGGAGTTCTTCCACACGTTCAACGCGCTGTACCAGGCCGGACGGCAGATCGTCCTGAGCTCGGATGCGGCGCCCGGGGACATCCCCGACCTCGAGGAACGCCTGGTCAGCCGCTTCAACTGCGGGCTGGTGGCGCGCATCGACAAGCCGGCGTACGAGACGCGCGTGGCGATCCTGAAGGCGAAGGCCGCGCTGCACGAGCTGCAGCTGCCGGACGACGTGCCGGCCTACGTCGCGGCGCGCATCGACAGCAACATCCGCGAGCTCGAGGGCGCGCTGACGCGCCTGCGCGGGCTGGCGATGGCGAACGGCGTGCCGATCACGCTGGACCTGGCCAAGCAGGCGCTGAACGAGGGCCGGGCCGCGCAGGGCGGCGAGGCCGCGGGCCAGCCGACGATCCAGCAGATCATCGAGGCGGTCACGCGCTACTACGACATCAAGCTCTCAGACCTGATGTCCAAGCGCCGCCACAAGAGCGTTGCGCTGCCGCGGCAGATCTGCATGTGGCTGGCGCGGAAGCACACGCGCTTCTCGCTCGAGGAGATCGGCGGCTACTTCGGCGGCCGCGACCACACCACGGTCATGCATGCCGTGCGCACCGTGGGCAGCAAGACCCAGGCCGACGAGGCGCTCAACAGCGACGTCGTGCGCATCGAGCAGATGCTCGCGCGCCAGCCGGACTGACGGTCCCGCTCATCCACCTGCCGTGGGTTGCCTGTCGACAGGTGTCGTTTCCGGTCGGGCTGGTGAGCCTGAAGGAGCCCTTTCCGTGGCCGGACGCGTGGTGCCCAGCCGGCAATCGACAGGCGGGGGGTCGGACCGCATGTCCCGCCGAACGCGAATCGACAACGCGCCCACGCCGGGGGATGCAATGCACATCGCTGTCCTGCATGCACTTACGGTTCGTTCCCCCGCGTTGTCCACAACCTGACAAGGCTCTCTTCTAGGAGGAGGAGGAACTTCTTCTCTTCTCTACCGAAGGCCTTTCGGAAGCAGGTCACCCCGCCAGGGTCACGAACCGGCCCGGGCACGGGTCCGCGGCTGGCAGCGGTCGCACCAGACCGTGGTCCGGCCCGCCAACTGCCCGGACGCCATCGGCCCTGCGCACCGGGTGCAGGGCTGGCCGCCGCGGCCGTAGGCCCGGTGGGCGTGCTGTGCCGCGCCGGGGGAGCCCCCGACGCCCACGTGGTCGCGAAGCGTGCTCCCGTTGCTGCGGACCGCGTGTGCCAGCACGTCGCGCAGGGCACGCGCCAGGCGGTCGCATTCGTCGGGCCGGATGCCGCGCGCGCGCCGCTTGGGGTGGATGCCGGCGGCGAAGAGCGCCTCGTCCGCGTAGATGTTGCCGACGCCGGCCAGCACCGCCTGGTCGAGCAGCGCGGCCTTGATGGCGCGGATGCCGGCCAGCTGCGCGGCCAGCGTGGCGCCGTCGATCGCGAGTGCGTCGGGGCCCAGGTCGTGCCAGCCCTCGCTGCGGAGCGCATCCATCGAAGGCCACCACGAGACGCCGCCGAACCGGCGCGGATCGCGGAAGCACAGCCCGAACGCGGCGTCGCGGCGCGGACGCACGGACCATTCCAGGTGCCGGTGCGCAGCGGGTGCGTCGCGATCGGTGCGGACCTGGCCGGACATGCCCAGCTGCAGGACCAGCACGCGGCCGTCGACGGCCTCGATCGCCAGCTGCTTGCCGTGGCGGTGCAGCGCCTGCACGCGCGCACCGTCGAGCGCCTGCGCAGGCGTGATCCATGCGGCGGCCCCGCGCTTCGAGCGTCCGCGGCCGCGCGCGCGCATGTCGTGCGGACCGATCGCGCGGACGCGCAGCGCGGCACCCGGCAGCACGCGCTCGAGACCTCGGCGGATCGCCTCGATTTCAGGGAGTTCGGGCAAGGCGCAGAACTATACTTCTGCGCACCATGAGCGAGCCGTCCGCGTCGTCGTCCGCCGTCCGCACCCCCGCCGACGCGCAGGCGGCGGCCGAGCGCCTGCGCACCGCGGTGCACGGCGTGATCGTGGGGCAGGACCGCGTGATCGACGAGGTGATGATCGCGCTGGCGTGCGGCGGACACGCGCTGATCGAGGGCGTGCCGGGCCTGGCCAAGACGCTGCTGGTCTCCACGCTCGCGCGCAGCATGTCCCTGGGCTTCAGCCGCATCCAGTTCACGCCCGACCTGATGCCGAGCGACATGACCGGCACCGAGGTCATCGAGGAGGACCGCGCCACCGGCACGCGCCGGCTGCGCTTCGTGCCGGGCCCGATCTTCTCGAACGTGGTGCTGGCCGACGAGATCAACCGCACGCCGCCGAAGACCCAGAGCGCGCTGCTCGAGGCGATGCAGGAGCGCCAGGTCACCGTGGGCGGCGTGAACCATCCGCTGCCGGGGCCGTTCTTCGTGTTGGCCACGCAGAACCCGATCGAGCAGGAGGGCACGTACCCACTGCCCGAGGCGCAGCTGGACCGCTTCATGCTGCAGATCATGATCGGCTACCCCACGGCCGAGGACGAGGCCGAGATCGTGAAGCGCACGACCGGTTCCGCGCCGGCCGCGCCGCGCGCGGTGCTCTCGGCCGACGACGTGCGGCAGCTGCAGGCGCTGGTGCGCGAGGTGCCCGTGGCCGACCACGTGGTGCGCTACGCGCTGCGCATCGTGCGTGCGACGCGCACCGGCGCCGACGCCCCCGCGGGCGCGCCGAAGGTGGTCACCGACTACGTGGGCTGGGGCGCCGGCCCGCGCGCCAGCCAGTTCCTGGTGCTGGCCGCCAAGGCGCGCGCGCTGCTCGCCGGCGCGCCCACGGTGGAGCCCGCGGACATCCGCGCCGTCACGAAGCCGGTGCTGCGCCACCGCATCCAGCTGAACTTCAACGCGCAGGCCGACGGCATCACCGCGGACCGCGTGATCGACGAACTGCTGGCCGCCGTGACGGTCGAGGACCCCGCCGCGCCGGGCGCGCGCGAACTGGACCGGCTGGTGAAGCCCTGAACCACCGACGCCCGGTGCACCACGGCCGCGCGGCGGCCACTGCACCGCCGACCGGCTGAACGAACGTGCGCGCCGAACAGTACCTGGCACCCGAGACGCTGGCCCAACTGGGCCCCTTCGAGCTGCGCGCCAAGCGCATCGCCGAGGGCGTGATGAGCGGCATGCACCGTTCGCCCTACCAGGGGCTGGCGGTGGAGTTCGCCGAGCACCGCCAGTACGTGGCGGGCGACCCGGTGCGCCACATCGACTGGAAGGTCTTCGGCCGCAGCGACAAGCTGTACCTGAAGCGCTTCCAGCAGGAGACGAACCTGGACGTCCACGTGCTGGTGGACTCGTCGGGGAGCATGCGCTTCGGCACGCTCGGAAGCAAGGGCGGCTGGGGCGGCACGCGCACCGGCCGCACGGGAACGTGGACGAAGTTCGACCACGCGACCGCCGCCGCCGCGGCGATGTCGTTCCTGGGACTCTCGCAGCGCGACCGTGTCTCGACGGCGATGTTCGCCGACCACATCGTGGCGGCCACCCGCTGCTCGAACTCGCAGGGCCACTGGCGGGCGATCGTGCAGTGCCTGGCGACGCACGCGGTCGAGGGGCAGGCGGACCTGCCGCGCGCGGTGGACGAGCTGCTGGCGCGCGCGACGCACCGTTCGCTGGTGGTGGTCGTCTCGGACTTCCTGATGCCGGGGCAGCGCGTGCGCGATGCGCTGGCGCGCCTGCGCCACCGCGGGCACGACGTGATCCTGGTGCGCATCCTGGACCGCACCGAGCTGCGCTTCGACCTGGACGAGAACGCACCGTTCGAGGGGCTGGAGGGCGAGGCTGCGCTGGAGGTGGACGCGCGCGCCGTGCGCGACGCGTACCTGCAGGTGCTGGACGAGGACGAGCGCGCGCTGGAGCGCCTGGTGCGCGGGTTCGGCTTCGACCTGGTTCGCCTGGACACGCATGAATCCGTCGGCCCCGCGCTGGCCGCGCTGCTGGCGCGCCGTGAGATGCTGCTGCGGGGGAGCGGGTCATGAACGGCATCGGCTTCGCGCAGCCCGCGATCGCCGCCGCCGCCGCGGCGGCCGTGGCGCTGCCGATCCTGATCCACCTGCTGCTGCGCCGCCGTCGCACGCCCGTCGAGTGGGCCGCGATGGACCTGCTGCGCGAGGCGCTGCGGCGCGTCGAGCGCACGCGGCGCGTCGAGCGGTGGCTGCTGCTGGCGGTGCGGTGCCTGCTGGTGCTTGCGGCCGGGCTGGCGATCGCGGCGCCGTTCGTGGGCGGGGCCGCGGCGATCGGGCGCGCGTCACGCTCGGTGGTGGTGGTGGTCGACGATTCGGCGTCGTCGCAGGAGCGCTTGGAGCGCGGCACGGCGCTGGAGCGTTCGATCGCGGCGGCCGGCACGGTCATCGACGGCCTGCAGCCCGGCGACCGCGTCGCGGTGCTGCGCGCGTCCGAGGGACGCGGAGTGGTGCGCACCGAGCCCGCGACGCTCGACCACCGCACGGCGCGCCAGTCGCTGGCCGCGATCGGTTCCACCGAACGCGCGGCCGACCTGCCCGCGGCGCTGGACGCGGCCGACGCCATCCTGGGCATGGACGAATCGCGCGGGACCCGCCGCGAGGTGTGGGTCGCCAGCGCGTTCCGCGCGGGGTCGGTGGGAACGCTTCCTCCGCTGCCCGCGCTCGGGACCGCCGACCGCCCCGTCGAGCTGCACGCGACGCTGCCGCCGGCCGCCGCGGGAACGAACCTTCGCCTGGCCTCGCTGGAACCCGTGCGCATGCCCGGCAGCATGGCTGGCGAGGCGCCGATGCTGCGCGCGGTGGTCGAACGCGACCGCGGCGACGGCCCGCTGCGCGCGACCGTGCAGGTGACCGGCCCATCGGCGACGACCGCCGCGGAGCGCACGGTGGAGCTTGCGGCGGGCGAGCGGACGCGCACGGTCGACGTGACGCTCACGGAACGCACGAACCAGCCGGGCGATGCCCTGCGCCGCGCCGCGGTGGCGACGCTCTCGGCGGACGCGCAACCCGCCGACGACGGTCGTGCCGTGCCGCTGGCGCCGATCGAGCGCGTGCGCGTGGTGATCGTGGACCGGCGCTCGTTCGATGCCCAGGGCGCGATCGACCGGCTTTCGCCCGGCGAGTGGGTGACGCGTGCGCTCGCGCCCGGGACCGCCGCGTCGATCGACGTGGCGAGCGTGGACCCCGCGGCGCTGGACGCGCGTGCGGTGGCGGCGGCGGACACCGTGGTGGTCGTGCAGCCCGGGCTGCTGGCGCGCGGCCAATGGGACATGCTGGCGGGCGTGGTGCAGCGCGGCGCGACGCTGGTCGTGACGCCGGTCGCCGCCGAGCGCCCGCAGGCGTGGACCAACGTGCTGCGCGACGTCTTCGGCGTGCCGTGGATGTGCGCGCTGGAGGCGAAGGACCTGGCGCAGCCCGTCGGGCTTGCGGCCGAGCAGCCGCCTTCGGGCATCCTGGGCGCGCTGGCGTCCGACGTGCCGCGCATGGCGCCGTCGGTGGAAGCGGTGCGCGTGCTGCCGGTGGATCCTGCGGGCGACGCGAACGCGGTGCAGGTCGCGATGGCCGACGGCACGCCCTTCGTGCTCTCGTGGCGTCCGAAGGACGCGCGCGGCAGCGTGGTGCTGCTGACGGCGGCGATGGACCTGGCGTGGACGACGCTCCCGCTGAAGCCGCTGATGGTGCCGATGTGGCAGGAGATCGTCGCGGAGGGCCG
>JBEIFT010000130.1:0-7925 GCA_040382255.1 Phycisphaeraceae bacterium | reverse complement strand
GGAGCGGCGGCGGCGGCCGGCCATGCCCGCGAGCGCGATCAGCGCGGCGGCACCGGGCGCGGGGACCGCGCAGCCGACGACCTTGTCGGACCAGCCGGTCGCGCCGCCGCGGAAGCGGACGGCCATGGCGTAGCCGGTCGAGTCCAGGCAATCCTCCGCGGAGAGCCCCGAAAGCAGCGCGGCGGAACCGCTGATGCTGAACACGAAGCTGGCGGAAGCGCCGTTCGCGATGCCGGAGTTCGGCGAGCCGCCGCCGAGCCAGCTGTCACCGGTCGACGAACCCGCCATGAAGTCGCCGTAGGGCGAGCCGGAGACCGGCCCGGCAAGGCCCTGGAATGCGCCGCTGGTGCAGGACACGAACTGCATGGCGGACGAACCCGGGGCGCCGTTCACGGCAATGGCGGTGATGAAGCCACCGAGCGAGGCCTCGGTCGTGTTGGCCAGGTCGATGGAGATGGTGGCCGTCGAACCGCCCGACCAGCTGTAGTTGACCATTGCCGAGAACGAGGCGATGCCCTCGGTGCTCTCGCAGGGCAGGTAGAGCCAGCTGCTGCCTTCGCCTGCGAAGGCGCCGGCGGCCAGTGCGCCGGCCGTCGCGATGGCGGCCAGGATCGATCGATTGCTCGTTGCTTCGGACATGTTTCCTCCTCGTTGGTGTGTCGCGGCGGCGGTCGACGGTTCGAACGTCACGCCGCGAGCGACAAACGTAGGAGGCCGGGTGCGGAAGTCACGCACAGGGCGCGCACACGGCGCACGGTCGCCGCGATCGCCGCGCCGATGCAGGGAAGCGTCCCGCGCCGTCGCCATGCACGCCGCCGAATCGACGGCAAAACGAGGGCGCGCGCGGGACGGATCCCGCGCGCGCCGTTCATCCTGCCGTGGCTGCGCTGCGCTCAGACCTGCGCGATGCCCTCGCGGATCGCGAAGCGCATCAGCTCGGAACGCGTGCCGATGCCCAGCTTCTTCATGATGCGCTCCTGGTGCCCGTCGATGGTCTTGGGGCTGCGGGAGAGGTCCTTGCCGATCTCGACGCGCGACTTGCCTGCGCCGATGTGCCGCAGCACCTCGATCTCCCGCGAGGTCAGGCGATCCAGCGCGCTGACCGGCGCGGCGCCCTCCGGCGCGGCGCGGCGCGAGCGGCGCATGGTGCGCACGGCGGCGGCCGCCGGGCACTGCGCGCGCACCTTGGGCCCCATGATGAACGTGCCGCGGCTGGCGCGTGCGACGCGCTTGATGCCGTCGATGATGTCCGCCAGGTCATCGCCCTTGGCGAAGTAGCCGGACGCGCCGCAGCGGTACGCCGCGGCCAGCAGGCTGTCGCGCACGTGCGCGCTCAGGAAGATGAACTTGACGTCGGGGAAGCGCTGCCGCAGCCGGTCGGCGGCCTCGAAGACGTCGGGCCCCGGCATCTCGACGTCCAGGGTCACGACGTCGGGGCGGGTGCGCTCGACCTCCTCGAGCAGGCGCGTGGGTTCGCCCAGCCCGCCGACGAAGTCGATGCCGGGATCGATCCCCATCTGCACGCGCATGCCCTCGACCAGCAGCGAGTGGTCGTCGACGCACAGCACGCGGACCACGACCTGCGATTCACCGGTGGACGAAATGGACTTCTTGCGCGCCAGCGTGCGCGCCTGCGGCGGTTCGGCCGCGATCGTTGCGGTTGCCTCGGTCACTTCTGAGCCCTCCTGTTGATGATCGAACACGCCTGGTCCACGCAGACCAGGAGCGAGTCGAAGTCGGTGGCGGCGGGGATCGTCCCCGCCGCGATGCCCTTCCATGCGGCCGCCTGCACCTTGTGCGGATGGCCGCTGAGGATGACGGTGCGACGCCGGCCGCGCGCCTTCCAGGCGGCTGCGTCCTTCGGCGCGACGACGCGGGGATCGACGATCCACGCATGGGCGTGGGATGCGTCGTCGATCGTGGCACCGGCGAACCCGCGCGACTCGAACGCCGAGCGCATGAACGCCGCTGCGCGCTGGTCTGCGATGCTGACGGCCACGATCACCCCACTGGCCGCATGCGGGTCGACCGCGAACGGCAGGTGCAGCGTCACGGTCGTGCCGACGCCCTCTTCGGAATCCAGCGTGACGGTGCCGCCGGACTCCTGCGCAACGCGGTTGACCAGCGCCAGGCCAAGGCCGGTGCCCAGCCCGCGCGCCTTCGTCGTGAAGAACATGTCCATCGCGCGCCGGCGGACCTGCTCGGACATGCCCGTGCCGTTGTCGCTGACCGAGAACGCCACCGCGCGCCCGTCGCGCTCGACGTGCGCGCTGACGACGATGCGGCCGGGCGTTCCGTCGTTGCGCGCCAGGATCGCCTCGCCGGCGTTCACGAAGATGTTGAGCATCGCCTGCGTCAGCGCATGCCCCGAGACGCGGACCGCGGGCAGCCCGGACGCGATGTCCACCTCGACCGTCGAGAGCGGCGGCAGCGACCGGCGCAGGAGCGAACCGGTCGACTCCCACCACGTCAGCAGCCGCGCGCCGTCGGTGCCGACGTCCGCGTGTCCGGCGTCGGTCGCCAGGTAATGCAGGCCGTCGGCCAGCTGCTGGAGGTATCGGACGGCCTGGCCGATCTCCTGGATGTGCGGGGTGCACGCCGCGCCGGCGAGCTTCGCGGTCAGCGAATTCAGGGCGTTCAGGTGCGCGCGCACCGGAAGCAGCATGTTGTTCATGTCATGGCCGAGGCCCGCGGCCAGCGTGCCCAAGGCGGCAAGGCGGTCGGATTGCCGCGCCTTGGCTTCCTGCGTGCGTCGGTCGGTGATGTCGCGGATGACGCAGGTGAAGGTGCGGCTGCGCTCCATTTCGGTGACGACCAGCTCGACCAGGAGCGGCGCATGCCCCTTGCGCCGCATCGAGTACTCGATGCGGCGGCCAAGGATCGATTCCGGACCGGAAAGCCGCGCGAAGATCGGGTTTGGCTGGGCCGGCGCGCCGACGTCCTCGGTCAGGATGCCGAGCGGCTGGCCGACGAGGTCCTCGGGCTGGAACCCGAACATGCGCCCGGCGGCGGGGTTCGCGGTGCGGATCTTGCCGCGCACGTCGAACGTCACGATCGCCTCGCTGATGCTGTCGAGGATCGCGCGGAGCCCGGCGCGGATCGAGGTGGCCTCATCGTCGGCACGGCATCGGTCGATGAAGTCGGCGGCCTGGCGCGCCAGGAGGTCGATGACCCGCATGTCGCGGTCGTCGGGCGCGTGCGGGCGGGGCGAGAGCAGGACGAGCCCGCCCAGCAGGCGTCCGTCGCGGCTCACCAGCGCCGTGGCGTGGAAGCCGCGGAAGCCGGTGTCGGCAAGGGCGACGGTGAGCAGGTCCGGCGAATCCTGGCGCCCGAGCTCCAGGTCCGCCACCACGACGCGCCCGTGCATCGGAAGCAGCGCGGAGCCGACCGCACCGAACGACTCGATCGCGGCGGTCGCGCGGTCCGCCACGCGGCGCTGGGCGACCACCACCGGCCCCGTGCCGGTGCTGGCGCCCGCCGCCGGGACCAGGTACAGGCACCCGCATTCCACGCCGGTGATCGAAAGGGCCGCCGCGAGCAGCTCGCCGAGCAGGTCCGCCATGTTGCCGCCCGGCACGAGGCGGGTGCTCATCTCGTGGAGGCGGTTCCAGACGGCTTGGTCGTTCGAGAGCCTGGCACGCACGGCAGCCAGGGCTGCCAACAGCGCCGCATCCGGGTCGGGGCCGAAGTCGGCCTCGGGCGGATCCCCATGCGAGGGGTCGTGACGGATCTCAGCGTCCCGAACAGCAACACCCGGACCTTCGTGCACGACCGCCGCACCTACCAGTGCATGCGGTTCATGATCCATGTGCCGGGACAATACGAAGCAGGACGGTGGATGCAAGGCAAGAAGGAACACTTGCCGAATAATTGCTGCCGCCGGGTTGCGGACGCGACCTCAACACGGGGAAGGCTGCTTGTTCGCACCGGGCGATCCAGACGTCATCGTTGCAGGACGTGCGCCGCTGCGGCGCGCGACCACCCACAAACCCCGCAAATCTACGGGAGTCTTTCACATGCGCCTGACCATTCGACCGCTGAACGAGCCACACGTGGAGATCGACGTCACCGGACCGGTCCTGGCGGCGATCGCCGACCGGATCGCGGATCGCACCGGCGGGAACCGCCAGCTGAACCTTCTGGAGGCGGAGTTGCATCTCAGGAGAATGATCCGGGAGGCTGGTGAGCACGCGCATGCCGGCGGAGTGGTCTGGAGCCCCCAATGACCACCGTCGCCTTCGACGTCCAGCGCGAAGAGATGGTCCGCACCCAGTTGGTGGCCCGCGGGATCGTGGACCCGCTGGTGGTGGCGGCCATGGGAGCGGTGCCGCGCGAGGACTTCGTGGGCGCACGGTACCACGAATTCGCCTACGAGGACGCCCCCCTGCCCATCGAGGACGGGCAGGTGATCCCGCAGCCATACCTGGTGGCGCTGATGGTTGAATCGGCGCACGTCCGCCCGGGGATGCGGGTGATGGAGATCGGTTCCGGCGCGGGCTACGGCGCGGCGGTGCTGGCGCGGGTGGCCGGTGAGGTGCACGCGGTGGAATGGCACCGGGGCCTGGTGCGGATTTCGCGCGAATGCCTGGACCGCCTGGGGTACCGCAACATCAGCGTGCACCAGGCCGAGGGCGCCGACGGCTGCCCGGCCCATGCGCCCTACGACGCGATCATCGTCTCGGCGGGCGGGCACGAGGTGCCGAAGACGCTGCTCGAGCAGCTGCGCGTGGGCGGGACGCTGGTGATGCCGCTGGGCCACGAGCCGCGCACGCAGGAGCTGGTGCGCATCCGCCGGGTGGGCAACGCACGGTTCGAGCGCGAATCGCTGGGCAAGGTGCGCTGGGTGCCGCTGATCGGCGCCGAAGGCTGGGCGGCGGACGGCCAGGCGCTGGTGCCGGCGCGCGCGATCCCGCCGCTGCGCGCGATCAGCCGGTCGCGGCGGCAGCTGACCACGGCCATCGCGCGGGCATGCGAGCCGATCCGCGACCCCGACACGGATTCGCTGGAGCCCCTCATGGCGCGCATCGGCGACGCCCGCGTGGTGCTGATCGGCGAGAGCACGCACGGCACCAGCGAGTTCTACCGGCTGCGCGCGCGGCTCACGCGTGAACTGATCCAGAAGCGCGGCTTCACGGTGGTGGCGCTGGAGGCCGATTGGCCCGACATCGCGGTGCTGGACCGCCACGTGCAGGGCTTGGCCAGCACCACCGAGTGCCGGCACGCGTTCGACCGCTTTCCCTCGTGGATGTGGCGCAACCGGGAGACGGCGGAGTTCATCGACTGGATGTCCGCGCAACGCCTGCGAACGGGGCCCGGCACGCAGTGCCCGCGGCTGTACGGACTGGACCTGTACAGCCTTTCGAAGTCGATCGCCGCGGTGCTGGCCTTCCTGGACCAGGAGGATCCCGCCGCCGCCACGGTCGCGCGCGAACGGTACGGCTGCTTCAGCCCGTGGGAGTCCGACCCCGCGACGTACGGGCGCGCGACGTCCGCCGGCCGGCTGGAGGGCTGCGAGCGCCAGGCCGTCGGCATGCTGCGCGAACTGCTGGAGATGCGCCTGACCGACCCGCTGCGCACGCGCGACCCGCTGTTCGACGCGCAGCGCAACGCCGCGGTGGTGCGCGAGGCCGAGCGCTACTACCGCGCCATGTACTACGGCGCACGCGAGAGCTGGAACCTGCGCGACCGCCACATGCTGCAGACGCTGCAGGCGATCATGCTGCACCGCGGCGAGGACACGCGCGCGGTGGTGTGGGCGCACAACTCGCACGTGGGCGACGCCGCCGCCACCGAGATGGCCGCGCGCGGCGAGACCAGCCTGGGGTCGCTGGTGCGCGGCAGCTTCGGGCCGCACGCGTACCTGATCGGGATGGGCACCGACCGCGGCACCGTGGCCGCCGCACGGCAGTGGGACGGGCCGATGGAGATCCGCGCCGTGCGGCCCTCGCACGACGAGAGCTACGAGAGCCTGTGCCACGAGTGCGGCGTTCCCGCGTTCCTGCTGCCCCTGCGGACCCCGCGCGACCCGGCGCTGCGCGACGCGCTGGCGGTGCCGCGGCTGGAACGCGCGATCGGCGTGATCTACCGGCCCGAGACCGAGCTCCTGAGCCACTACATGCAGGCCTCGCTTCCCGGGCAGTTCGACGAGTGGGTGTGGTTCGACCAGACGCACGCGGTGGACGCGCAGTCCGAGGCCACCGAGGACGAGGCGCCCGGGACATACCCGTTCGGGCTGTGACGCGGGTGCGCGGCGCGGTGCGCGTGGGGCGCGCGACGGCGCCCCGCGATCGGGGAAGGGTCCCATGAGGCACCGCGCGCGGCGCGTCGTACGTTCGGGCGTCGCGGTGCGTGGCCGGCGCGTGCCGGCACGCGCGCGACGGAATCGAAAGGAAGGACCAACCATGACCGTGACCATCACCCGCCGTCCCCCGCTGCTGGCCGAGCCCTTCGGCGGCTTCCGCCGCGAGATGGAGCGCGCGCTCGAGAACGTGCTCGAGGAGCCGTTCGGCATCGCCGCCCCGCCGCGCCTGGTGCGCTTCGAGGGCTGGACGCCGCTGGTCGACGTCAGCGAGACCGACCGCGAACTGATCGTGCGCGCCGAGTGCCCGGGCATCCGCATCGAGGACATCGAGGTCTCGGTGCTGGGGAACACGCTGGTCATCTCGGGCGAGAAGTCGCAGGAGAGCGAGACCGGCGGCCAGGACTGGTACCGCTGCGAGCGGCGCTTCGGCAGCTTCCGCCGCACGATCGACCTGCCCAGCACGGTCGAGGCCGACCGCGCCCAGGCGGACGCCCAGAACGGCGTGGTGACGATCCACATCCCCAAGCGCCCGGAGGCGAAGCCGCGTCCGATCGCGATCACCGCCAAGAAGTGAGGCACGCCATGCACCCCAACGGACAGGGCACGGCGATCGTCCGCACGGCCGGGGGGACCACCACCCCCCCGGCCGCGGCGGCGCCGGCCGCCCCGAAGAGCGACAAGGACCTGCGGAACGACGTGCTCAGCGAGCTTGACTGGGATCCGTTCGTGCTGGATGCGCCGGTGGAGGTGAGCGTCGAGGGCGGAATCGTGACGGTGCACGGCACGGCGAACTCGCTGGCGAACCGCGACGCGATCAACGAGGCCGTGCGCCGCGTCGACGGCGTGCGCGGCGTGGTCGATCACCTGACGGTACAGCCCGACCGCGACACGGTGCGCACCGACGACGACCTGCGCTGCGCCGTGCGCGACGCGCTGGCGTGGAACGCGGCGCAGCCGGGTGCGCGCATGAGCGGCACCGTGGCGCGCGGCACCGTGACGCTGCACGGCGCCGTGGACACGTGGACGCAGCGCGCCGATGCCGAGCGGCGCGTGCGCGCGCTGGCCGGCGTGCGGGCGGTGGACAACCGGATCACCGTGCGCCCCTCGCCGCTGGCGCCGGCCGCGATGCGGTTCCTGATCGAGCGCGCGATCGAACGCCACGCCGGCCGCACGGCGCGCCCGGTGCACGTGGAGGTCAGCGGCGACGTGGTGACGCTCGAGGGGCGCGTCCGCACGTGGAGCGAGCGCCAGGCGCTGGAGCGGATCGCCGGCGCGATGGAGGGCATCCGGGACGTGCGGAACCGGCTGGAAGTGGTGTCGGGCTGACCCCGCCAAGCCCCCGCAAACCGCTTGGAACGCTGCGTTTTTCAGCCAATCCCGCCCCGCCGCTCAAGCCCCGCGCCGAAGTTGCCGATGGGTTGACGGCGACGGTGGATCCGCTACCATTCCCCGTCCACAACCGAATATTCCCCTATAGCTCAATGGTAGAGCGGGCGGCTGTTAACCGCCAGGTTGCTGGTTCGAGTCCAGCTGGGGGAGTTCAAGGCCCGCCTCGAAGTCGAGGCGGGCCTTTTCGTTGACTGGCGGCGTGGGCCAGGAGGCCCGCGCGGGGCGTCGTGGCGGG
>JBEIFT010000129.1:0-8044 GCA_040382255.1 Phycisphaeraceae bacterium | reverse complement strand
CGGCAGCCCGCACGTCACCAAGGACGGCGTGACCGTCGCGAAGGAGGTCGAGCTCACCGACCCGTTCGCGAACATGGGCGCGCGCATGGTCCAGCAGGTGGCCAAGAAGACGGCCGACGTGGCCGGCGACGGCACCACCGCCGCCACCGTGCTCGCCGCGGCCATCTTCAACGGCGGCCTGCGGTTCATCGCGGGTGGCGCCAACGCCGTGGCCGTGCAGCGCGGCATCAACGACGCGGCCGAGGTGGCCTGCGACGCAATCCGCGGCAGCGCCAAGAAGTGCGCCGGCAAGCCCGACCTGGTCAAGGTCGCGACCGTCAGCGCCAACCACGACCAGGCCATGGGCGAGCTCATCGCCGAGGCCATCCACCGCGTCGGCCACGACGGCGTGGTCGAGGTCGAGGAGGCCAAGGGCTACGAGACGACGCTCGACTACGTCGAGGGCATGTCCTTCGACAAGGGCTACATCTCGCCCTACTTCATGACCGACCCGAAGAAGGCCGAGTGCGTCATGGAGAACCCGTACATCCTGCTGTACGAGAAGAAGATCGGGACGCTCACCGACCTCCTGCCCCTCCTGAACAAGGTCGCGACCGCCGGCAAGCCGCTGGTGATCGTCGCCGAGGAGGTCGAGAACGAGGCCCTGGCCGCGCTGGTGGTCAACAAGCTGCGCGGCGTGCTGAACGTCTGCGCCGTGAAGGCCCCGGGCTTCGGCGAGCGCCGCACCGCGATGATGGAGGACCTGGCCGTCCTGACCGCCGGCACGTTCTTCGCCACCGACAAGGGCCGTTCGCTGGAGTCGGTCGAGCTCAACGAGCTGGGCCGCGCCCGCAAGGTCGTCGTCAACAAGGACGAGACCGTGGTCGTCGAGGGCGCCGGCAAGAAGAAGGACATCGAGGCCCGCATCGCGCAGATCAAGGCCAACCACGAGCGCTCGACCAGCGACTACGACAAGGAGAAGCTGGCGGAGCGCATGGCGAAGCTCGGCGGCGGCGTGGCGATCGTCAACGTCGGCGGCGCCACCGAGATCGAGATGAAGGAGCGCAAGGATCGCGTCGACGACGCGCTCCACGCGACCCGCGCGGCCGCCAAGGAGGGCTACGTACCCGGCGGCGGCGTGAGCTTCCTGCGCGCCTCCGAGGCCGTCCTGGCCGCGCGCGGCAAGGCGAAGGGCGACGAGCGCTTCGGCTTCGACATCGTCGCCGAGGCGCTGCGCGCGCCGACGCGCCAGATCTCGCAGAACTCCGGCGTCGACGGCGACCTGGTGTGCGAGAAGGTGCTCGAGGGCAAGGGCTCGTTCGGCTACAACGCCGCGACGGGCGAGTACGAGGACCTGGTGAAGGCCGGCATCATCGACCCGGCGCTGGTCTCCACGACCGCGCTGACGAACGCCGCCAGCGTCGCCGGCCTCATGCTCACCACCGACGTCCTGGTCACCGAGCTGAAGGAAGAGACCGAGCCGGTCGCCGGCGCGATCAGCTGACCACTGCCCCACGTCCCGAGGCCGGCTGCGCGTGCGCGACCCGCACGCGCACCGGCCTCGGGTTCTTCGAGCGAACGCACCCCGGAGCGATCCGTGAGCACCTCGGCCGACTACTACGAGATCCTGGGCGTCGCGCGCGACGCGAACGGCGACGAGATCAAGCGCTCCTACCGACGCCTGGCGATCAAGTGGCACCCGGACCAGAACCCGGGAAATGCCGAGGCCGAGGCGAAGTTCAAGGAGTGCGCCGAGGCCTACGAGGTGCTGAGCGACCCCGAGCGCCGGCAGATGTACGACCAGTACGGCCACGCGGGACTGCGCGGGCGCCCGGCGCACGACTTCCGCACGATGGACCCGTCGGACATCTTCTCGATGTTCACCGACATCTTCGGCGGCCAGCCCGGCGGCGGCCGCCAGCGGCGCGGCCCCGCGCGCGGCTACGACCTGGAGACCGAGGTCGAGATCACGCTGCGCGAGGTCGTCGACGGCTGCGAACGCGAGGTCGCGTTCAAGCGCGCCGAGGTCTGCGGCACCTGCAAGGGCAACGGCGCGAAGCCGGGCACCAAGCCGGTCGCCTGCCCCACCTGCGGCGGCCAGGGCCAGGTGCAGCAGCAGGGCCTGGGCGGCCTCTTCCGCATGGTCACCACGTGCCCCTCCTGCCAGGGCCGGCGCACCGTGGTGAAGGACAAGTGCGCGGAATGCCGCGGCAGCGGGCGCGGCGCCGTGCAGCGCAAGCTGAAGGTGCGCATCCCGAAGGGCATCGCCGACGGCCAGGTCGTGCGCGTCCAGGGCGAGGGCGAGCCGCCCAGCGCCAACGAGAGCCCCGACGGCACCGGCATCCGCGGCGACCTGCACATCGTGGTCCGCGTCGAGGAGGACGAGCGCTTCGAGCGCGACGGCATCGACCTGCTGACCACGCTCGACATCTCGTTCGCCACGGCCGCGCTCGGCGGCACGGCGGTCGTGCAGACGATCGACGGCGAGAGCGAGACCGACCTCTCGCCGGGCACGCAGCACGGCGAGCTCTTCCGGCTGACCGGCAAGGGCGTGCCCGAGCTGGGCGGGCCGGGCCGCGGCGACCTGATCGTGGCCGTCCGCGTGAAGGTGCCGACCAAGCTCACCGCCCGGCAGCGTGAGCTGATCCAGCAGCTGAAGGCCTCCGAGGAACCGGCCAAGCCCGCGAAGGACGGGGAAGGATCCCCCAAGGGCAAGGGCGGCAGGGACGGCCGCAAGCGCGGCGGATTCTGGGGCAAGATGAAGGAGACCTTCGGCGAGTGAGCCCAGCTAGGCTTCCCGCGCGCGCAGGACGGACCCACCCATGACGAACCACCACCACAAGCCACAGGGCCACCACCACGGCGCACCCGAGAGCGCGGACGAGGCCCGCCAGCGCGCCGAGGCGTGTTCGCACGCCGAGCCGCACGTCGACGACCGCGCGCCCGAGTCCGAGGAAGCCCGCGACATGATCCGCTGCCTTGAGGAGCGCGTGGCCGCACTGGAGTCCGAGCTGGGCGCCGCCAAGGACCAGGCGCTGCGCGCGATCGCCGACTTCCAGAACTACCAGCGCCGTGCCAACGCCGAGGAACCGCGACTGCGCGCGGCGGGCGTCGGCAGCGTGGTTCGCCACGTGATCCCGGTGCTCGACAACTTCGACCTCGCGCTGGCGCACGACCCATCCAAGATGACGGTCGCGGGCGCGGTCGACGGCCTGCGCATGGTCCGCGGCGAACTGCTGCGCGCGCTCGAGAAGGCCGGCGTCGACCTGCTTCAGCCGAAGCCCGGCGACGCGTTCGACCCGCACCAGCACGAGGCGATCATGCAGGCCCCCGCGGCCGGCGTCGCGACGGGCCACGTCAGCAACACGCTGCAGTGCGGCTACCGCCTGGGCGAGACCGTCCTGCGGCCGGCCAAGGTCGCGGTCGCGCCCTGACGCGCGGCGGCAGGCCCACGCGGAGCGGATCACGGCGATGCCCACCTACGAGTACGAGTGCACGAAGTGCGGCCACGGCTGGGAGCTGTTCCAGTCGATCAAGGCCGAGCCCGAGCGCAGCTGCCCGAAGTGCCGCAAGCGCACGGCGGTGCGCAAGATCGGCATCGGTGCGGGGATCCTGACGGGCGGGCGCGGCGGCGACGCCGAGCCCGCGGCGACGGGCAAGGCCGCCGACGCCGCGAAGCCCGCCGCCGACGCGGGCACCCCGGCGGCGAAGTCGGATTCCGCCGCCGCTCCGGCAGGCGACGCCAAGCCGGCGGCGGCCCCCGCCCCGGCAGGCGACGGCAAGGTGAACGCCACCCACCCGGCGCGCGAGGGCCGCGGCGCGGGAAACCTCCGCGACGCGATCGCGCGGCAGCGGAAGCAGGCCACCGCGCGCGCGAAGCCCGCCAGCGGACGCAAGGGGAAGTGACCGCCCGCGCCTCCCTGTAGGCTTGCGCCGTGCCACTCCGCTTCGTCCAGCGCATCGAGGACCACCTCGCCTACGACAACTACCGCCCCGTCGACGCCGACGAGCTGCGCAAGATGCTGCGCGTGCCCGAGGACGACGAGGACGCGTTCCTGCAGGCGATCGAGCTGATGTCGAGCGAGGGCCGCGTGGAGGTCGGCGGCGACGGCAAGGTCCGCCTGCCGAAGTTCGCCGACGAGGCCGAGGGACGCATCAAGATCAACCCGCGCGGATTCGGCTTCCTGGTGCCCGACCGCCCGCGCCGCGAGGGCGACCTGTACATCCCCGCCGGCCAGACGGGCGACGCCTTGAACGGCGACCGCGTCCGCGTGCGCGTCTTCCGCAAGGGCGGCGGCTTCGCGGGCGGCAGGGGCAAGGGCGTGCCCGACGGACCGACGGGGCGCGTGGTCGAGGTGCTCGAGCGCGGCCAGTCGCGCTTCGCCGGCACGCTGACCAAGGACGGCCGCGAGTGGTTCGTCGTGCCGGACGGCCGCGCGTTGCGGGACCCCGTGGTCGTGCGCGACCCGGGCGCCAAGGGCGCGAAGGCGGGCGACAAGGTCGTCATCGAGATCATCACCTACCCCACCGACCTGGACTACGCGGAAGGCGTGATCCTGGAGGTCCTGGGCGAGGCCGGCCGTCCGGACGTCGAGACGCGCGCCGTCATCGACGTCCACAACCTGAAGCAGGGCTTCGACGACGCGTCGCTGGACGAGGCGCGCGACGCGACCCGGCGCTTCGACCGCGAGTCGGAGGGCCCGTGGGAAGACCGCGAGGACCTCACCGCGACGCTCATCTTCACGATCGACCCGCCCGACGCGCGCGACTTCGACGACGCCATCAGCATCCGCCACGACGCCGCGCGCGACGAGTGGGAGCTGGGCGTGCACATCGCGGACGTCGCGCACTGGGTCAAGCCGGGCAGCGCGCTCAACGAGGGCGCCAAGGCCCGCGGCAACAGCGTCTACCTGCCGCGCCTGGTGATCCCGATGCTGCCCGAGAGCCTCTCGAACGGCATCTGCAGCCTGCAGGAGGGCGTGAACCGCTTCACCAAGAGCGTGTTCATCACCTTCGACGGCCGCGGCCGCCCGGTGCACCACCGCCTGTCGAGCACCGTGATCCGCAGCCGCAAGCGATTCACGTACATCGAGGCGCAGGGCGTCATCGACGGCGATCTGGGCCGTGCGCGCCAGCACGCCAAGACGGAGACCGCATACGACAACGACCTGGTGGACGCGCTGCGCCTCTCCAACCGCCTGGCCACGATCCTGCGCGAGCGCCGCCGCGCGGACGGCATGATCAGCCTGAACCTGCCCGAGGTCGACCTGGTCTTCAGCGAGGACGGGCACGTCACCGGCGTCGAGCGCGAGGACACCAGCTTCACGCACACGCTGATCGAGATGTTCATGGTCGAGGCGAACGAGGCGCTCGCGCGCACGTTCAGCGACCTGCAGGTCCCCCTGCTCCGCCGCATCCACCCCGAGCCGACGTTCGGCGACCTGGAGACGCTGCGCACCTTCGCGCGCATCGCCAAGTATCGCCTGCCCGAGGAGCCCACGCGCCGCGACCTGCAGGCGCTGCTGCAGGCCACCGCCGAGGGCGAGAGCGCGCGCGCCATCCACTTCGCGGTGCTGCGCACGCTCTCGAAGGCGACGTACTCGCCCGCGCTGGTCGGCCACTACGCGCTGGCCAGCGACCACTACGCGCACTTCACCAGCCCGATCCGGCGCTACCCCGACCTGCTGGTGCACCGCGCACTGGCCGCGTACCTGGACGCCACCGAGAACGGCACGCAGGCCGGCGGCAAGAAGCGCCGCGACCTGGCCAACCGCCTGATGGCCGACGACCGCGTGCTGGACGAGGGCACGCTGGTGCGCACCGGCATGCACTGCAGCGAGACCGAGCGCAACGCCGAGGACGCCGAGCGCGACCTGCGCACGTTCCTGGTGCTCCAGTACATCAAGGAGCACCGGATGTCCGACGTGTTCGATGCGCTGGTGACCGGTATCAACGGCACGACCCTGGTCTTCCTGAGCCTGGAGGAATTCCTGGTCGAGGGCGCCGCGCGCGTCGCCGAGCTGCCCGCCGGCACGCAGCGCGCCGACCGCTGGATCGCGAACGAGCTGACCGGTCGCCTGGTCGCCCCGCGAAGCGGCATGTCGATCGGCCTGGGCGACCGCGTGAAGGTGGCGATCGCCATGATCGACCTGCCCGGCCGCAAGCTGGACCTGACGGTCGTCAAGCTCTCGCCGCGCAAGGACCTTGATTCGCTGAGCCCCCGCGACCTGACGAACGTGCGGCAGACCAAGGCCGGCGCCGCGCCGCGCGAGGGCGGCGGCTTCGCGCCGGGGCAGGGCGAACGCGGCCGCAAGGGCCGCGACCGCTCGAAGTACAAGCAGGGCCGCCGGGGCAAGCGCAGCTGGTGACGGGAATTCGCTAGGATTCCGGACCCCAATCGCGGCACCGCGCCGCGAGCCCGCGCATCGCACCGGCATCCCCCGTGAAGTTCATCGTCGCCTCCTATCCACGCAGCGGAAACCACCTGGTGCGCGGCATCCTGGAGTTCGGTTTCCGGCGCCCGACGCTGGGCCCGCCGGCGCTCCTGATGCGCGACGGCCCGATCGCCGACCGCCCGCCGAACGCGGCGAAGCGCGTGATCGCGATCGAGGACCGCGAGCCGATCGGGCTGAAGGCGCACTACCTGCACCACGTGCTGGCGCACCAGCGGAAGTTCCCCGACGCCACCGGCGTGCTGCTGGTGACCCGCAATCCGGGAGAGGCGATCACGTCGCAGCTGCTGCGGCGCTTCTCGCGCTCGCCGTGGCTCACCGAGCGCCGGCTGCGCCTGGGAGTCGAACGCAACGTGAGCGACTACCTGGGCCTGCTGTTCCTGCACCAGGCGTGGCAGGCCGACCGGCGCTGGCACCTGGAATTCGAGCGCCTGGTCGACCCCAAGGGATCGCTGGACTACGTGAACGCGTTCCTGGCGCGCATCGGCGCCCCGCACCGGCTGGATGCCTCGCAGTGGGCCGGCCTCCAGCAGGTGACCAAGGAAAGCCAGAGCTCGCTGGGCAGCCTGGGCGCGCGCCGCAAGCCCCGCGTCCGCGCGGCGGTCGAGGCGCACCTGCGCGCCGAGGACGCCAAGCGCCTCATGGCCGGCTGAGCGGCACCGCGCCGCCGGGCCTCCGGCGGTGCCCCACTAGCATCCCATCCATGCTCGGCACGATGCTCGCGATCGTGCTCCTTGCCGCGCCGCAGGGCGTCCCGGCGGGAGCCCAATGCCCCTCCGCCCCGGCCACGGCGGCGCCCGCGCTGCGCACGCTCGACCGGTCGCTGGAGCTGGCCGGCGCCAACGCCGCGGAGCTGCGCCAGGCCCTCGCCGCCAGCGAGCCCGCCTCCCGCGAGGACATGGAGTGGCTGGTGCGCACGATGCCGCCGCCCGACCTGGCCACGCTGAAGTCGGGCTTCCTGCTGCGCAACGTCCGGCTGGCCGAGCGCGCCCGCACCGAGGCCCCGTGGGGCCGCGACCTGCCGCCCGAGCTGTTCCGCCAGTACGTGCTGCCCTACGCGAACCTCAACGAGCGCCGCGACGACTGGCGGCAGGACTTCGTGGACCGCTTCGCGGCGGGCGCGTGGAAGTTCACCGACCCGATCGACGCGGTGCGCTGGATCAACGACCGCCTGATGGCCGACTGCAAGGTCGGGTTCGACTGGACCAAGCGCATCAAGACCGAGCAGTCTCCCTACGAGACGATGCAGGTCGGCTGGGGCAGCTGCACGGCGATGAGCATCCTGCTGGTCGATGCCTGCCGCGCCGTGGGGATCCCCGCGCGCATCACCGGCATCCCGGCATGGACGCAGGCCACGGGCAACCACAACTGGGTCGAGGCCTGGTGGGACCGCTGGTACATCGTGCCCGAGGCCGGCAAGGACCCGCGGCAGCCCGACTGGGTGCGCGAGCAGTGCCGTTCGCAGGCACGCGCCGACGACTGGGTCCACGCGGTCTACGCCGCCGCGTGGCGCCCCACCGGCACGCATTTCCCGCTGTGCTGGGCGTTCGAGATCGAGTGGGTGCCGGCGCTCAACGTCACGCGGCTCCTGAACGAGGAGGTCGCGCACCGCG
>JBEIFT010000128.1:0-8090 GCA_040382255.1 Phycisphaeraceae bacterium | reverse complement strand
GATCGACCGCGCGGCCGCCGAACGCATCCTGGCCGCGCTGCCCGCGCACGTCGAGCCGGTGGCGCTGCTCGCCGACGCCGACGAGCGCCACCCGGTGCTCGGCTGGTGGCGCGGCCGCGTGCAGCTGCACGGCGCCGAGGACGAAGCCGCCTGCGTGCGCGTCGCGGCGGCCGGCTTCCGCGTGATGAAGGGCTTCGCCTACTCGCCCGCCGAGGCCGCGCGCTGGGACGCCTGCGCCGCGGTGGACACGCTGGTGGTCGACGGGCCGCGCGGCGGTGGCGGCGTGGCGTTCGACCACGCGGCGCTGGCCGCGCAGCTGCCCGCGCTGCGGACGCGCGTGCTGCTGGCGGGCGGCCTGACGCCGCAGACGGTGCGTGCGGCGATCGACCGCGTCCACCCGTGGGGCGTGGACGTCTCGAGCGGCGTGGAGCGCACGCGCGGCGTGAAGGACGCGGAGCTGATCCGCGCGTTCTGCGCGGCCGCGGGCGTCACGACGCCGCGCGGACCACGCCGCGGGACGTGATCCAGTCGGTGACCTGCTGCCGGCGCGCGGGCCAGTTCTTGCTGAAGCGCTCGCCCAGGAAGTGCTCGTAGAGCCCCATCAGCACGCCGTCGAAGGTGGCCAGCATGTCCAGCCGCTCCTCGGCCTCCAGGCGCACGGTCTTCGCGGCCTCGCTGGGCGGCTGCAGCTTCAGGCCGCTGACGGCGAAGCGGTCGCCGTGCAGCTGGCACTCGAACTCCTGCCCGTGCGCGGCCAGCAGCAGGCCGAGCTTGCGCGGCCACTTGCCGCTCTGCAGCGCCTTGGTCGCCTCCTGCGTGCGGGTGGGCACCTCGCCGCGCAGGCTGATCCTGCCGGTCACGCCCCAGGGGCACTCGAGGTCCAGCACCTTGTCGACGACGATCGCGACGGCACCGTCCTTGGTGTCGACGATGCCCTCGCGCGCCTCGGCATGCCACCAGAGCCACAGCAGGAACACGTTGCCGAGGAAGTCCTTCGGTTCGCCGCCGGCCAGCGCCCAGGGCACCTCGGGACGGTTGCCGATGCGCGGCGCGCCGGAATCCTGCGCGCGGGCCATCGCCTCGGCGGGCGGCGGCGTGAACGCGTCGGGCAGCGCGTCGTCCAGGTCGCCGGCCAGGCCGCGGTCGGCCAGCAGGTCGGCGGCCAGCGTGCCGGCGCTGCGGCGCGCCAGCTTGCAGCCGTAGGTCGACTCGACCAGGCTGCGCAGTTCCTTGAACGAGGCGTCCGACGTGACCGGCGCCAGCACGCTGCGCTTCACCAGGTCGAACAGCACCGGCGTCATGGTGACGCGGCGGTACTTGCCCTCGGCGATCTCCTCCTTGCAGCGGCGCTCGGCGTCGGCGCGCGCCTCGCGGCGCTGCGCGCGGCTCAGGCCCGGCACCTCGGCGCCGGCCTCGCCTTCCTTGGGGCGCTGGGCGCCCTCGGCCATGGCCACGTACGCGCGCTTGATCTCGCCGGGCACCTTGGCCACGTCGATGCGCATGCCGCACAGGATGCCGCCGCTGAACCCGCAGGACTCCCACGTGAACTCGGCGTCGAAGACGTGCAGGCCCGTGCACCAGCCGCTCACCGTGCCCTCGTCGGAGAGCGCGCGCGCCTTCACGACATGCTTGCCCAGGAGCGCGAGCGCGCCCTCGGAGGCGTCGTCGGGCAGGTCGCCGGTGACGCCGAAGCGGGAGTAGGACACGGAGCCGGAGCGGAAGGACATGGGAGGGGAAGTGTCCGGGCGAAGCCGCCCCGCCGCTGCCCAACCGACAGGTTTTCCACGCAACCCCTTCGACGGCGGTGCCCTAGAATCCTCGGTTTCCGCCCGTATCCCACGCCGCTGCCGTGCCTTTCGACCTCCGAGCCACCCTCCAGGCCCACCGCGCCGACGCCCACGAGCTCTTCGCGGAGCACGTGAACCCGCAGCTGGCACGGGTGCTGCGCACCATCGGCTTCGACCGCTTCTACGCCCGCGGCCAGGGCGCCTGCCTGTGGGACGCGGCCGGCAACCGCTACCTGGACTTCCTGGGCGGCTACGCGGTCTTCAACGTCGGCCGGAACCACCCCGTCGTCCGGCAGGCGCTGCAGGACTGCCTGGCCGCCGACCTGGCATCGATGGTGCAGTTCGACACCCCGGTGCTGGCCGGCCTGCTGGCGCGCGAGCTGAAGCGCATGACGGGCGGGCGCTTCGACCACGCGTACTTCACGAACAGCGGCACGGAGGGCGTCGAGGCGGCGATCAAGTTCGCCAAGTGCGCCACCGGCCGTCCCGCGATCCTCTACTGCGACCGCGCCTTCCACGGGCTGACCGGCGGCGCCGTGAGCCTGAACGGCTGCCAGAGCTTCCGCCAGGGGTTCGGGCCGTTCCTGCCGGAGTGCCGCATGGTGCGCTTCGGCGACCTGGCCGACCTGCAGCGCGCGCTGGCCGCGGGCGACGTCGCCGCGTTCGTCGTGGAACCGATCCAGGGCAAGGGCGTGCACCTGCCGCCGAGCGGCTACCTGGCCGAGGCCGCGCGGCTCTGCCGCCGCCACGGCGCGCTGTTCGTCGCCGACGAGGTGCAGACCGGCGTCGGCCGCACCGGCACGTTCCTGGCCATCGACCAGGAGCCCGGGTGCGAGCCCGACATGGTGGTGCTCTCGAAGGGCCTCTCCGGCGGCTACGTGCCGGTGGGTGCGGTGCTGCTGCGCCACGACACGTGGCAGCGCGTCTACAGCTCGATGGACCGCGCGATCGTGCACTCGAGCACCTTCCACATGGGCGCGCTGGCGATGACCGCCGGCCTGGCCGTGCTGAGCGTCTACGAGGACGAGCGCATCGGCGACCACGCCGCGCGGATGGGCGAGCGCCTGCTGCGCGGCCTGCAGGCGATGGCGCCGGACTACGAGTTCGTGAAGTCCGTCCGCGGCCGCGGGCTGATGGTGGCGGTCGAGTTCGGCGAGCCGCGCAGCCTGCCGCTGCGCACCGCGTGGAAGGCGATCCATGCGATGGATCCGAACCTCTTCGCGCAGGCCGCGGTCATCCCGCTCTTCGCCGACCACCGCATCCTGTGCCAGGTGGCCGGCCACAACCAGCCGACGATCAAGCTGATCCCCCCGCTGGTGATCGGCGAGGCCGACATCGACCGGTTCCTGCGGGCATTCCGGACCGTGCTGGACGGCATGCACCGCTTCCCCGGCCCCGCCTTCGACATCCTGCGAAGGCTGGGGACGAACGCCGTCACGCGCCGATCCTATGAAGAGGCCGTGGCGGAGGCCGAGATGGTCACCGCCTGATCCGCGCGCCCCGCCCCCACCGGAGCCATTCCCCTGCGACACCGCATCCTCGATGCCCTTTCCACCGTGATCGTCCGCCACCCGTGGGCGGTGCTGGCGGTGACGGCGGTGCTGGCGGCGGTGGCTGGCCTCTGGAGCTGGGGCCGCGTCCACCTGGACGCGAACACCGATTCGCTCATGGGGAACGACCGCCCCTACGTGGCGGAGTACAAGCGCTTCCTGCACGAGTTCGGCGACCTGGAGTACGCGTGGGTGGTGGTCGACGCCGACGGCACCGACGGCGACCGCCGCCTGGGCGAGGCGCAGCGCGCGGTGGACCTGATCGCCGCGAAGCTGCGCGACGAGCCGTCGATCGAGCGCGTCAACGCGCGCGTGGGCTACGCCGAGCAGATGCGCATCGCGACGTGGAACATGGCCACGTCCGACCTGTCGGGCCTGGTCGAGGCGCGCGACGCGCTTCCGAACATCGCCGCGGACGCCGGCACCGGCGTGCTGCTGGCCGACGCACAGCGCCGGCTGGACCGCCTGGGGCTCGAGGCGCTCTTCATGCCGCGCGCGGAGGCCGAGCGCATCGGCGCGGCCGCGGTGCTGGAGCTGGAGGCGATCGCCGCCGCCGCGCCGGAGGCACCCGAGTTCATCGGCCGCCCGCGCGAGGCCGAGTACCTGGCCAGCGACAGCGGGCGCCTGCTCTTCGTGGGCGTGATGCCGCGCAAGGACTTCGGAAGCTTGGGCGTGATCGACGAGCCGCTGCGCGCCATCCGCACCGCGATCGACGAGGTCCGCGCCGAGGTGCCCGGCGTGCAGATCGGCCTGACCGGAAAGCCGGTGCTGCAGTCCGACGAGATGGCCACCACCGACGCCGACATGAACGTCTCGACCGCGGTGGGCATCACGTGCTGCATGCTGCTGATCATGGCGGTCTTCCGCGGCGTCCGGCTGCCGCTCCTGACGCTGGCGGCGTTCGGCGTGGCCTGCCTGCTGACCTACGCGGCGGCCGCGGTGCTGTACGGGCGCCTGAACCTGCTGAGCATCGTCTTCATGCTGGTGCTGGTGGGCGTGGGCATGGACTACGGCGTGTTCATGATCAGCCGCTACCTGGAGGCGCGCCGGCACCTGCCGGTGGACGGCGCGGTGCGGCACATGATGCGGACCGCGGTGCCGGGCAACGTGGTCGGCGCGGGCACGGCGGCAGGCGTGTTCTTCATCGCGTGGTTCACGGAATTCCAGGGACTGCGCGAGCTGGGCGTGGTGGCCGGGACCGGCCTGCTGCTCTCGCTGTTCGCGATGGTGGTGGTGCTGCCCGCGCTGATCGTGGTGGCGGACGGCCGCCTGCCGCGCGACGGCCGCGGGGACCATCCCCTGCCCGGGCAGCGCCCGGCCCCCGAGCGCGAGCACGGCGGGCACGCGATCACGCGCCGCGGCGCGTGGGCCACCGTCGGCGTGGCGCTGGCGCTGACCGTGCTGGCCGCGTGGTACGGCCTGACGAACATCCGCTTCGAGAGCAACCTGCTGAAGCTGCAGGCCAAGGGCCTGGAGAGCGTGCAGTGGGAGCACCGCGTGATGGACGACAGCGCCGCGGCCAGCTGGTTCGGCGCGGTGGTCGTGGACCAGATGGACCAGGTCCCGCCGCTCCTCGAACGGCTGCGCAAGCACCCCGAGATCGGCAAGGTCACCACGGTGCTGGACGCGATGGCGCTGGACACGCCCGAGCGCGCCGCGCTGCGCGCGCAGTTCGCGAACGCCGTCGAGACCGCGCCCTTCAAGCCGCGCCGCACGCCGGAGTGGGGTGCCGAGGACCTGCGCGGGGCGGGGCACGACGTGGCCGGCCTGGCGAAGTTCGCCGAGAAGGAGGCCCCCGAGGCCGCGCAGCACCTGCGCGACGTGGGCGCGCGGCTCCTGGTGCTGGCGGACCTGTGCGACCCGCGCCTGCACGGCCCCGACGTGGCGGCCCGGATGCGCGCCCACGTCGACGAGACGGTGAACCGCGCCGGGCGCGGCCTGCGCCTGATGGCCGAGGGCGCGCGCCTGCCGATGCGCGACGCGCTGCCGGTGGCGGCGCGCGACCAGATGATGTCGCCGGCCGGCAAGTTCCTGGTGATGATCCATCCCGCGCAGGACGTGTGGGAGCCCGAGCCGCTCGAGAGGTTCGTGACCGCGATGCGCACGGTCGACCAGCACGCGACCGGCGTTCCGATGACCGTCAGCGAGTCGATGAAGAGCATGGCTCGCTCGTTCACCATGCAGTCGGTGCTGGCGACGCTGCTGGTCACGGTCATCCTGTGGGTGGACCTGCGCAACGCGCGCGAGGTGTTCGCCGCGCTGCTCTCGCTGGCGATCGGCGTGGCGTGGTCGGTGGCGCTGATGGCCCTCTGCGGCGCCAGCTTCAACCTGGCAAACTTCTTCGCGGTGCCCATCCTCATCGGCCTGGGCATCGACAGCGTGATCCACATGACCAACCGCGCGCACGAGGGCGGCCTGGACCACGGGTTCGGCATCACGCGCCCCGCGGTGATCGTGACGGCGCTGACCACGATCCTGGCGTTCGGGGCGCTGGTCTTCGCGCACCACCAGGGGCTGCGCAGCCTGGGGATCGCGCTGAGCGTGGGCAGCGTCACGTGCCTGCTGACGGCCGTGTGGGTGCTGCCCTCGATCCTGCGCGTGGTGGGCCTGAAGCCGCGCAACGCGACGCTGCGTCTGGTGCGCCCGGACGGCGCGCAGGACGAGCGGCCCGCGGACCAGAGCGCGGCGTGAGCGGGCCTACACTGGCTGCATGAATCGCGCCGCCATCGCCCTGCTTGCCGCGACCGTCTCCCTCCCTGCCCTCGTCGCCTGCGACGGCCGTGCGCCGGCTCCGGCGGCGGCGGCGGCCGCCCCGGTGACCGTCGCCTACGACGTCGGGAAGATGCACTGCGGCGGCTGCGCCGAGGCGATCACGGCGCAGGTCTCGGCCGTGAAGGGCGTGAAGGGCGTGGCCTGCACCATCGAGACGCGCCGCGCGGTCATCCAGCTGGCCGACCCCGCGGCCCAGGCCGACGCCGAGAAGGCGATGACGGGGCTCGGCTACACGATCACGAAGGTCGCGCCGGACGCGCCGCTCTCGGCCGAGGCGCAGGCCGAGGCCGCGAAGAAGGCCGCTCAGCCCGCGGACGAACCGTCTTCCAGGTAGGCCTCGAGCACCGCACGAACGCGGTCCGCGGCGGCGTCGAGCGTGCCCTTCAGGCGCGCGCCGGCGGCGTGCACGTGGCCGCCGCCGTCGAAGTGCGCGGCCACGTGGTTCACGTCGACGAAGCGCCCGCCCGGCACCGCGGGCGGCTTGCTGCGGAAGCTCGCCTTCACGACGTCGGGCTCGGTCTGCGTCAGCAGCACGGCGACATCGACCTCGCCGACCGACATCGGCTCGTTGACCAGGCCGGCCAGGTCGTCGACGCGCGTGCCGGTGTCCTCGAAGTCCGCGCGGCAGAGGCGCATCACGGCCACGCGGTGCGCGCAGGCGTACTGCAGCGAGCGCAGCGCGCGCGCCACCAGCAGCGGGCGGCCCGGCGGGTCGCCCTGCTCGATCATGCGGTACAGGCCGTCCTTGTCGACGCCCAGCGTCAGGAGCCGCGCGGCCAGCTGGTAGACGCGGTCGTCGGCGCCGCTGAAGCGGAACCAGCCGGTGTCGGTGGCCAGGCCGGCGAAGACCGCCTCGGCGATCGTGTGGCGCGCCGGGCGCCCGGCGGGCCCGAGCGGCACGGCCAGGTCGTCGATGAGCGGCACCAGCGCCTGCGTGCACGACGCGCAGCGCACGTCGACGATGCGCTGCGGGGCGACGTCGTCGCCGCGCGCGTGGTGGTCGATGCCGACGACGATCGACGCGTTCGCGCGCAGCCAGTCGCGCACGTGCTCCAGCTGGCTCCACGCGCCGGTGTCGACGACGATCGCCAGGTCCGTGTCCGCGCGCGGCGCGACCGGCCCGCGGTCCGCGTAGGTGACCTCGCCATCGCGCGCCAGGCCACGGATCGTGCGGTCGACGGGGCCGGCGACCACGGCCTCGACGTCGGCGCCCAGGGCGCGCAGCGCGCGGGCGACCGCGAGCACCGAGCCCAGCGCGTCGCCGTCCGGCTTGAAGTGCGTGGTGACGAACGGGCGCTTCGCGGCGCGCATGCGCGCGGCGAGGCCGGCGTGGGTGGTGGTCGATTCGTAGGCCATCGGGTGCGCCGCGGCGTGCGGCGCGCGTGAACTTACGCGATCGCGGCGGTGCGCGCCGCGCGGGTGGCGTGCGCGACGTCGGCGCGGAGCTGCGCGACCAGCGCGTCCGGCCCCGGGAATCGCCACTGCTCGCGCAGCCAGCGCACCAGGTCCAGTTCCAGCGTCCAGCCGTAGTCGTCGATCGCCAGCGGCGCGCCGACCACGTGCGCCTCGCAGGTCCGGGCGCTGGTGCCGAAGGTCGGCTTGGTGCCCACCGAGACCGCCGCGGGGTACCGCGTGCCGCGGACGATCGCCTCGGCCGCGTAGACGCCGTCGGCCGGCAGCTGCAGGCCGCCGACGTCGACGTTCGCGGTGGGGAAGCCGAGCGTGCGCCCGCGCTGGTCGCCGCGGACCACGGTGCCGGCCAGCCGGTGCGCGCGGCCCAGGAGCCGCGCGGCGTCCTCGACGCGGCCGAGCTCCAGCAGCCAGCGGATCGTGGTGCTGCGCGGCGCGGTCAGCAGGCCGTCGGCAAGCGCGGCGTCCAGCTCGGGGACCTCGGCCACGCCGAAGCCGCGCGCCGCGCCCAGCTGGCGCAGCGCGGCCAGGTCGCCGCGGCGCCCGGCGCCGAAGCGGAAGTCGGGGCCCT
>JBEIFT010000127.1:0-8109 GCA_040382255.1 Phycisphaeraceae bacterium | reverse complement strand
CGTCTCGAAGTAGCCGTTGTCCCACTTGGTCGGCGTGGGCGTCCAGGCGCCCTCGAGTCCGCTGGTGATCGTGTCGTTGCCGTGGCCGGTGCCGAAGGAGTTCTTCCAGCCCAGGCCCATCTCCTGCATGGGCGCGCCCTCGGGCTCGGGGCCGACGTACTTCGCGGGGTTGGCCGCGCCGTGCGTCTTGCCGAACGTGTGGCCGCCCGCGATCAGCGCGACGGTCTCCTCGTCGTTCATCGCCATGCGGCCGAACGTCTCGCGGATGTCGCGCGCCGAGGCCAGCGGGTCGGGGTTGCCGTTCGGGCCCTCGGGGTTCACGTAGATCAGGCCCATCTGCACCGCGGCAAGCGTGTGCTCGAGCACGCGGTTGCCCTGGTAGCGCTGGTCGTCCAGCCACTTCTTCTCGGCGCCCCAGTAGGTCTGGTCCGGCTCCCACACGTCGGCGCGGCCGCCGCCGAAGCCGAAGGTCTTGAAGCCCATCGACTCCAGCGCGACGTTGCCGGTCAGGATCATCAGGTCGGCCCACGAGAGCTTCTTGCCGTACTTCTTCTTGATCGGCCAGAGCAGGCGGCGCGCCTTGTCCAGGTTCGTGTTGTCCGGCCAGCTGTTGAGCGGGGCGAAGCGCTGCATGCCCGTGCCGCCGCCGCCGCGGCCGTCGCTGATGCGGTAGGTGCCGGCGCTGTGCCACGCCATGCGGATGAAGAAGGGGCCGTAGTGGCCGTAGTCGGCTGGCCACCAGGGCTGCGAGCTGGTCATCAGCGCGCGCAGATCGGCGCGCACGGCCTCCAGGTCAAGGCCCTTGAACTCCTTGGCGTAGTCGAAGCCGCGGCCCATCGGGTCGGACTGCGGCGCGTTCTGCCGCAGGACGGTCAGGTCCAGCTGGTTCGGCCACCAGTCGCGGTTCTGGGTGCCTTCGGCGAGGTTGCGGTGGAATCCGCCCGAGAACGGGCACTTGCTGGCGGCGGTGGTCATCGGTGTCTCCGTGGTTTCGTGGGGTCCCTGAAGGGGCTGAAAGGATAGCCCCGTCCCCCGGCGCGGGGCGGCCCGGGCGGGCAGGGCGCGTACCCTGTGATCCATGGCCGAGACCGTCCTGCGCCACCAGGTTGCCGACGTCCACGCACGTACCGTGCGGCCGGCCGTGGTCACCGTGCGCGACGGCCGGATCGCCTCGATCGAGCCCACCGACGGCCCGGTCGAGCCCGGCGTCCTGGTCCCCGGCTTCGTCGACGCGCACGTCCACGTCGAGAGCAGCATGCTGCCGCCGTGGGAGTTCGCGCGCGTCGCCATGCGGCACGGCACGGTGGCAAGCGTCAGCGACCCGCACGAGATCGCGAACGTCCTGGGCGAGCCTGGCGTGCGCTTCATGCTGGAGGACGCGGCGGGCTCGCCGTTCACGTGCTGGTTCGGCTGCCCCAGCTGCGTGCCCGCGACCGGCTTCGAGACGGCGGGCGCCACGCTCGATGCCGACGCGTGCGCGAAGCTGCTGGACGACCCCGGCATCCACTACCTGAGCGAGATGATGAACTGGCCGGGCACGATCGCGGGCGATCCGCAGGTGCTGGCCAAGATCGCGGCGGCGAAGAAGCGCGGCAAGCGCGTCGACGGCCACGCGCCCGGCCTGCGCGACGAACAGGCCAAGGCGTACTTCGCGCGCGGCATCGAGACCGACCACGAGTGCTTCACGCTGGAAGAGGCGCGCGACAAGGCCGCGCTGGGCGTGCGCATCCTGATCCGCGAGGGCAGCGCCGCGCGCAACTTCGAGGCGCTCTGGCCGATGCTGCGCGAGCACCCGGAACTGTGCATGTTCTGCACCGACGACGCGCACCCCGACGACCTGCTGGTCGGCCACGTCGACCGCCTGCTGGCACGCGCGGTCACCAAGGGCGTCGACCCCTGGGACGCGCTGCGCGCCGCGACGCTGAACCCCGTGGCGCACTACGGCCTGCCGTGCGGCCTGCTGCGTGCCGGCGACCGCGCCGACTTCGTGCTGGTCTCCGACCTGCGCCACTTCCACCCGCAGCGCACGTGGATCGCGGGCGTGCCCGTGGCCGAGGGCGACCGTTCGCTGGTGCCGCCGCGCGCCTCGCGGACGCCGAACGCCTTCCGCGCCGCGACCTTCCGCGCGTCCGACTTCTTCGTGCACGCGCCCGACGCGTGCCCGGGCACCCGCCGCGTCCGCGTGCACGCGATCCTGGCCGAGGACGGGCAGCTGGTCACCAAGCGCGCCGAGGACTCGCTGGCTGCCGCCGACGGCGTGGTCGACCCCGATCCCGCGCGCGACCTGCTGCAGGTCTGCGTGGTGAACCGCCATGCCGATGTGCCGCCCGCGTCCGCGTTCATCCGCGGCTTCGGCCTGAGGCGCGGCGCGATCGCGTCCAGCGTGGCGCACGATTGCCACAACGTGGTCGCCGTCGGCTGCACGCGCGAGGCGATCGCCGAGGCCGTGAACGCCGTCTTCGCCGCGCGCGGCGGCCTGGCCGTCACGGCCGGCGACGGCACGCCGCCCGACGTGCTGCCGCTCCCGATCGCGGGCCTGATGAGCGACCGCCCGGCCGAGGAGGTCGCCGCGGCCTACGCGAAGCTCAGCGCGAAGGCGAAGGCCCTCGGGTCCCCGCTGCGCGCGCCGTACATGACGGCCGGGTTCATGGCGCTGCTCGTGATCCCCGCGCTGAAGCTGAGCGACCGGGGGCTCTTCGACGGCCAGAAGTTCGAGTTCGTGCCGGCGGTGGAGTGCTGAGGAAGCGCGGGCCGGCGCAGGCGCCGTGCGAACCGTGCTGCGGCTCTGCGCTCACCGATACTGCGTCGCCACCAGCCGCGCCGCGTGCACGTCGAACGCGTCGTCGCGGCGCACCTGCGAGAAGTACTCGCGGAGGTCGGACTCGCTCAGGCGGCGCTTCTCGGGGCCGCGCGCGTCCAGGCGCACCTGGCCGCGGTGCATGGCCACCAGGCGGTCGCCGTGGTGCACGGCCTGCGCCATCGAGTGCGTGACCATCAGCACGGTCGACTTGCCGCGCGCGGCGATGCGCGCGGTGACCTCCATGACCAGCTCGGCGCTGCGCGGGTCGAGCGCGGCGGTGTGCTCGTCCAGCAGAAGGAGCGCGGGATCGGTCAGCGCGGCCATCACCAGCGTGATCGCCTGGCGCTGGCCGCCGCTGAGCAGGCCGATCGGGTCGTCCAGGCGGTTCTCCAGGCCCAGGCCGATCTGCGCCAGCTGGTCGCGCCAGCCTGCGCGCGCGCTGCGGCGCAGCAGCGGCGCCAGCGTGCGCCAGCCGGTGCGCTTGCCGGCCAGCGCCAGGTTCTCGGCGACGGTGAGCGTGGGCGCGGTGCCCGCGAAGGGATCCTGGAACACGCGCCCGACGAGCGCGGCGCGGCGGTGCTCGGGCCACGCGGTCACGTCCGTCCCGCCGATCAGCACCTGGCCCGCGTCGACCGGCAGCGCGCCGCCCACCACGCCCTGCAGCGTGCTCTTGCCGCTGCCGTTGGTGCCGATCACCACGGTGAACGAGCCGGGCTCGAGCACCAGGTTCAGGCCGTCCAGCGCGCGGACCTCGTTGGCCGTGCCGGGGTTGAACGTCTTGCGGACGGTGCGCAGCTCAAGCACGCGGCACCGCCTTCCAGCGCGCCAGCATGCCGGGCGTGACGATCGCCGCGAAGACGACGAGCGCCGTCACCAGCTTCAGGTCGTTCGGGTCCAGGCCCCAGCGCAGCGCGATCGCGATCATCAGCCGGAAGAGCACGGAGCCCATCACCGCGCCCACGAGCGCCAGCCCGCCGATCCGCACGTTGCCCACGAGCGTCTGGCCCAGGATCACGCTGGCCAGGCCCATCACGATCATGCCGATGCCCATCTGCGCGTCGGCGAAGCCCTGCATCTGCGCAAGCAGCGCGCCCGAGAGCGCGACCAGCGCGTTCGACATCGCCAGCCCGATGACCGTGGCGCGGTCGGTGCTGGTGCCCAGCGCGCGCAGCATGCGGGCGTTGTCGCCGGTGGCGCGCAGCGCGGTGCCGCTCTCGGTGCGCAGGTACCACGCCAGCACCGCGGTCACCAGTCCCGCGAACACGGCCGCGCCCAGCAGCCCGCCCAGCTCCTGCGCCGCCACGTCGCGGCCCAGGATCGTCATGCGCGGCGCGCCGGCCACGGCCTCGACCATCCGGTCGAACGGCTGGAACACGCCGGTGCCGGGCAGCGAGAGGTTGCTCGTGCCCATGATCCGCAGGTCGATCGAGTAGAGCGCGGTCATCACCAGGATGCCCGCCAGCAGCGTGTTGATCCGGAAGCGCGTGGCCAGCGTGCCCGTCAGCAGGCCGGCCAGAGAGCCGGCTACGGTGCCCGCCGCCGTCGCGAGCCACGGGTTCACGCCGGCCGCCAGCAGGCGCGCGACCACCGCCGCGCCCAGCGTGAAGCTGCCGTCGGCGGTGATGTCGGCCATGCCCAGCACGCGGAAGCTGATGAAGATGCCGAGCGCCAGCACGGCCATCACCAGGCCCAGCGCCAGCGTCGCGAGCAGCACGCTCATGCGTCACCGCCTTCCGCCGGCCCGGGCGCGGGCAGCGCCACCCGGCTGAAGAAGACCGCGCCGCGCACGTAGGTGGTCTCGGCCTCCGGCGTGCGGACGGCGTGCACCACCGTGCGCAGCGGCTGCTCGGCCAGGATCGTCGTGATGCCCGCCGTCGCGCTGCCGCGCGGCACCGGCCGGTACGCCGCCACCGCCACGTGCGCGTGCATGCGGACCGGGCCCGCGGCCGCACCGATCGCGTCGGAGAGCCCGTCGCGCACGTCGGCGGATGCGATGAACGCCGTGACCGCGGTCTCGCGCGCGTGCATCGGGTCGCCCGCGAAGCGCAGGCAGCCGCGGATCGCGGTGGCGTCCATCTCGCGCACGGGCATCGGCCACGCGTCGGGCGACGTGCGCGCCCAGCAGCCCACCACGCCGCCGCACTCGCCCGCCACCATGCCGGCGACCGGGCCGCCCGCAACCGCAACCATGCGCGCGAGCAGGTCGGAAAGCGCGATGTCGCCCGTCGGGGCGTCCGCGGCATCGAACCAACCGGCCCAGCCCCAGACGCCCTCTGCCACCAGCGCGTCGACGGCCCACGCACGCACCGCGCGGCCCTGGCCGACCAGCGAATCCACGCGGTTCGCCGGCGCCGCGTTCGTGACGGCCGCGCCCGCGACGACGATGCCCTCGCCGTAGTGGCCGGCCGCGCCCGGCGCGTCGCCCGCCAGCGCCAGGTGTCCCAGCGCGATGCCCTGCATCCCGGGGTCGATCGCGGCCGGCTCGGCCGCGCTGCCCACGCGACGGCACGTCATCGGTTCGGCCGGCGCCGCCACGAGCCCGCTCACCAGCCCATCGCCCGGCAGCGTGATCAGCGGCGCCGCGACCGCGGGTTCGGCGCCCGGTGTGCCCGCCGCCTCGCCCAGCGCGAGCACCCGGTCCAGCTTCGCCATGCGCAGCACGTCGGCGACGGCCGGGCTGGCGGCGACCACCACCAGCACGGCGCTCACCGCCTGCAGCTTCGCGCGCGTCTTCAGCAGCACGCCCACGCCCACCGACGACATGAAGTCCACGCCTGCCATGTCCAGCTCGATGCGCGTCGCGCCCGAGCGCACCGCCTGGTCAAGCTCACCCAGCGCGAACTCCGCCCACGCGGCGTCCAGTCGGCCCGCCATGCGCACCGCGGTCGTCGCGCCGGACTGGGAGCGCTCGATCCTCACTTGGCGGGCTCCTTCGCCGGCGCGGCGGGCGCCGGTGCCACGCCCGCCCCCGGCGCCGCCGCCGAATCGCGCACCGTCAGGTCCGCCTTCGCCGCGAACGCCGGCGGGATCTCCACACCGTACAGCTTCGCGCGGTCGGGGTTGAACGCGGTGATCGTGCGCGTGGGGTCCTCGAACGGCATCTTCGCCGGATCCTCGCCCCGCAGGATGCGGTCCACCTGGTGCGCGGCCTGGCGCCCGAGCATCTCGAAGTCGCGCGCCACGGTCAGCATGGCGCCGGCGCGCAGGTGCGACGTCGTGAAGCTGAAGAGCGGCGTGCGCGTGCGCTCGCAGACGCGGCCCAGCGCGGGGAACGCCGACGTGCTGAGCGCGTCGGGGATCTGCGCGACCATGTCCACGTGCCGCGCGACCAGCGTGTCGGCGGCCTGCGAGAAGTCGGTCGCGCGGTCGGCGGCGGCCGATTCCAGCGTGATCCCGTGCTTCGCCAGCTCCTTCGCGAACTGGTCGCGGTTGTAGACGCTGTTGATCTCGCCGGGGCAGAAGACGGTGCCGATCACCTTGACGCGCGGCATCACCTGCAGGATCGCGTCGACCATGCGCGGGTAGTCGCCCAGCGTGCTGACGCCCGTGAGGTTCGCGCGGTGCTCCGTGGCGCTGGTGCCGGCGCCGGCCAGGACGGGGTCCGCCACCAGCGAGAACACGATCGGCGTGCGGTCGATGCGCCGCATCGCGGCCTGCAGCGCGAGCGTGGTGAACGTGCAGACGAGGTCCGGCCGCTGGTCGGCGATCGCCGTCGCCATGGTGTTGAGCGTGGGCACGTCGAGCTGCGCGTCGCGCTGCAGCACGCGGATCGTCTGTCCGTCCACCCACCCGAGCTTCGCCAGCTCGTCGCGCAGGCCCTTCTGGCATTCCTCGACCGGCGGCGTGAGCACGTAGGTGAGCCACGCCAGTTCGCGCACGTGCCCGGGGTCCGGGCCGCCGCCGCCCTTCGCGCCCGCGTCCTGCGCCGCGTCCCGGCCGCGGCCCCGTGCCAGGTCGCTGCCGACCAGCGCCGCGCACGCGGCGGCGATCAGCACGAACCCGAGCATGAGCTTGCGGATGGATTCCGGCATGGTGGTGGTGTCTGCGGGGCCCGGACGCGGGGGCCGGACGCGCATTTCTACCGCGGGCGCAGGATCCCGCCGGCCACGTCCAGGACCAGCTCGGCGCCGAGCTTGCCCAGTATCTCCGGCGGCCACGGTCCCAGGTCCGGCGCGCCCTCGGCCAGGTGCACGGCGTGCAGGTCCATGCGCGCGGCCAGCCGGAGCGCCAGCGCACGGAACTGCGACGGCGTGAAGCCGCTCGCCGCCGCCGCGCTGGCCGGCGCGCCGGCGACGGCGTCCAGGTCCAGTTCCAGGGTCGCAGGGCCGGTTCCCACGTGCGCCAGCGCTGCGTCGGCCAGCGACACCACGTCCATGCCGCCCGCCAGGAAGCCCTCGAACGTGAACGCCCGCAGTGCCGGGTCCGCGGCCAGTGCGTCCAGGATCGCCTGCGTCGCGTAGCGCTCGGACATGCCGGCGACCGCGTAGCGCGCCAGGTGGCCCTCGGCGCGCGCGTAGGTGAACGGGTTCCCGCTGTGGCGCCCTTCCTGCGGGCGCAGGTCGGCGTGCAGGTCGACGTTGACGCAGCCCAGCGGCGCGCCGGCCGCGCGCGCGCAGCCCGTCAGGATGCCGTACGCGTTGTTGTGCCCGCCGCCCACGACGACGGGCACCAGCCCCATGCCGCGCAGGTTCGCGACCACCGACGCGACGCGCGCGTCCACCTCGGCCACCAGCGCGCGGAGCTCGCGCAGCGCCTGGGCGCGCGCCACGGGTCCGCCGGCGGTTTCGTCGATCGCCGCCGCGCGGCCGCGCAGGTCGCGCACGTCCACGCGGCCGGCCACCACGAACGCCGCGCCGTCCACGAATGCGTTCGACTGCATGTTGAGGAGCCGCGGCAGCAGCGCCTTCCACATCCCGCGCGCGCCGGGCCGGCCGCCGTTGGCGCGCACGCCGATGTCCTCGGGCACGCCCAGCAGCGCGATCCGCGCGCCCGCCGGCACCTGGCCGCCCTCGTCCAGCGTGCCGGCTCGCTCGCCGATCCGCACCTCGCCGGGCCGCACCGCGGTCAGGGCGCGCAGGTCGTCAGGGGTCGTCTGGCGCAGGTGCCTCATGGGCGGCCGATTCTACGGATTGCGCCATTTCCGCCCGCCGCGCGGAACCCGGCTCGCCCCGCCCGGTAGCCCCGTGCATGGAACGCCCCGACGAGACCCGCTCGACCGACCGCCGCAGCTTCCTTGCCACCGCCGCCGCCGTCGGCGCCGCCGCCGCGCTGGGTTCCCGTGCGCTGGAGTTGGCTTCCCTACCAACGGG
>JBEIFT010000126.1:0-8122 GCA_040382255.1 Phycisphaeraceae bacterium | reverse complement strand
GGTGCGGCCGGCGGCGACGCGGTGCGCGCGCTGGTGGCGCGGCGGCGGCAGGAGTACGCCGTCGAGGTGGTCGAGTACGACCCGAAGTCCGGCACGCCCGAGACGCGCCTGGCCGGCGTCCGCGCCGCGCTGCAGCGCAACGAGGGCGGCCGCCACCCGTCCGGCCCCACCGAGCACGTGCTGCTGGTCGGATCGCCCGGCGTGCTGAGCATGGGCCCCTGGAACTTCGAGGGCGCGGGCGAGCCGATCGCGACCGACTGGCCGCTGACCTCGACCGCGGTGCCGGACGGCCTGACGTTCGCGCGCGGCGCCTGGGAGCAGGAGCTCGACGCCGCCCCGCTGCGCACGGTGGGGCGCATCCCGCTGGACGAACCCGCCGACATCGAGCGCGCGATGGCCGCCACGCTGCGCGCCGACGATGCCGCCGCCGCACCCGCCGCGAATGCGGTGATGGGCACCACCGTCTTCGGCGGAGGCTGGCCGCTGGCCGCCGCACGCGACGACCTGCGTGCCCGCGGCTGGGACGCCACCGTCTGCGGCGACCGCCTGAGCTGCGACGCGCCGGCCGAGGCGTTCGCGCCGGCGCGGGCGCGCGACCCGAAGCTGGTCGTGATCGTGGGCGGCGCCGCGCCGCTCATGGGGCGCGCGTCGGACCCGGACCGCGAGCCGCGCGCCGCACGCGGGGGCGGAACCATCGCCATGGCGTTCGCGTCGGACGGCCTTGCGCTGGGCGTGGGCGAACGCCCGGACCCGGCGCTCGCGGGCGCGACGGCGATCGCGGGCTTCACGGGCGGGATCGAGGCCGCGCCGCTCGGGCCGTCGATGTACGCCATCTCGCACCTGCCCGTCGAACTGGCCGACGGCGTGCCGCTGGGCTTGGCCGTCGAACGCGTGCGGCACACCTACTGGGCGTCCGCGTCCGAGGACATCGGCCGCGTCTTCCCGGGCGTCGCGCAGGCGGCGGCGCGGAACACGCTGGCGGCGATCGTGGTGGGCGACCCCGCGCTCCGCGCCGTGAAGCACGCGCTTCCCGTCGCGGGCAGCCCCGAATCGCGGCCCGCCGAGGACCTGCCGGTGGTCGTGGCGCCGACGCCTGCAGCGGGCGGGACCGCCACCGATGCCGCGAACGGCGGCCCCGGCAACGCGCCCGCGGCCAACCCGCGCCCGTCGTGGATGTTCCCGCTGCTCCTCGGCCTGTTCGCGGCGCTCGTGGCCCTGCTCTACGCCGCCACCACGCGCCGCGCGGGCACGCGCCGCGCGCCCCGACGCTGACGGCCATCAGAGCTCCAGCGGCTTCCCCTCGCGGCTGCCGTCGTACCAGAAGCCGAGCTTCTCGCGCGACTGCATCGCGCGGCGGCGGCCGACCGCGAAGCGCACCATCAGCCCGAACAGCGTGAACACCATCCGCGCGCCGCCGCCCCGCTGCTTGCGCGCGCTGGAGATCACCTCCTCGCGCAGGAACGCGAAGCGCCCGCGCTCCTTCAGCGCCTTGCTCAGCCAGTACTCCTCGCCGGCGAACCACTGCTCGTCGAAGCCGCCGATCGCCTGGAAGGCGTCGCGGCGCACGAAGACGAAGCAGCCCGCGGCCAGTTCCTGCGAGTACCAGAGCACCTTGAAGGCCTCGAAGAAGCCCTCGGCAAGCGGGTGGCCGCGCCCGTCGAATCCGACGCGCGCGCCACCGCCGATCGCGCCGGAGTCGAGCTCGAGCAGCGCGTGCCGCA
Organism: Phycisphaeraceae bacterium; assembly: GCA_040382255.1. GTDB lineage: Bacteria > Planctomycetota > Phycisphaerae > Phycisphaerales > SM1A02 > UBA966. Next base: position 6,401 of record JBEIFT010000126.1, on the reverse strand, counting down.
GCACGGTCTCGGGAAGCCAGGTGTCGGCGTCGACGAACACCAGGAACGGCGCGGCCGTCGCGCGCGCACCGGCGTTCCGGACGGCGGCGATCTGCCGCTTCTCGACGTGCACGACGCGCGCGCCGGCGGCCACGGCCACCTCGGCCGTACGGTCGCTGCTGGCATCGTCGACCACGATCAACTCATAGGGCCGGCCCAGGTTGTCCGCGATCGTGCGCAGCTGCCCGACGGTCTGCGGGATCACCGCTTCCTCGTTCCAGGCGGGGACGATCAGGGCGTAGTCAGGCGGCATGCACGGATGGTAGGACGCAACCCGGTTCACACGGTTGACCGGGTGCATGCGACCCGACTTGCGCTAAGGCGCAAGGTCGGGCAGGTGAACCCGGTCAACCGTGTGAACCGGGTTGGCTCTGGATCTCCGGCACCGTCATCCCCGGCACCACGGTCGCGGCATCGCCGCGCTCGATCATCGACGCCAGCGGCACCGCGCACGAATCGATCATCGCCGCACCCGCCGGGCGCAGGTTGCCGCTGCGGCCCAGGCCGCCGAACGGAAGCTTGCCGCTCGCGCCCGCCGTGCCGCAGTTGATGTTCACGCAGCCCGCGCGAAGCTCGCGCAGCGCGCGCGCCTGCGCGGTCCCGTCGCGCGTGAAGATGCTCGCCGCGAGCCCGAACTCGGTCAGGTTCGCCTGCCGGATCGCGTCGTCCAGCGTGTCGAACGCCGCGATGCGCACGTACGGCCCGAAGACCTCGCAATCGGTCGACGGCATGAAGTGGTGGAACTCCGCCACGCCGGGCGTCAGGAACCAGCCCGGCCGGTCCAGCGCCCGCGCCGGCAGCAGCACGCGTCCGCCGTCGCGGCCCACGCGCTCCTGGTACGCCAGCACGGCATCGCGCGCCTCGCGGCTCACGAGCGGCCCCATGAAGGCCGGCGGATCCGCGTCCCCCGGCCCGATCGTCAGCGACTTCGCGCACTCGACGAACGCGCGCGTGAACCGCTCCGCCACGCTGCGGTGCACCAGGATCCGCCGCGTGCAGGTGCAGCGCTGGCCCGTCGTCAGGTACGCGCAGCGCACGCACTCGATCAGCGCCTGCCGCAGGTCCGCGTCCGGCATCACGATCGCCGGGTTGCTGCCGCCCATCTCGAGCGCCACCATGCGGCCCGGACGGTCCAGGTTCGCCTCCAGGATCCGCCGCCCAACCGGCCAGCTGCCCGTGAAGAAGACGCCGTCCACGCCGGGGTGATCGACCAGCGCCGCCGCGGCCGCGCCGCGCCCCTGCAGCACCTGGAAGACGCCCTCGGGGAATCCGGCCTCGCGCATCAGGCGCCCGCACAGCTCGCCGACCGCAGGCGCCTTCTCGCTGGGCTTGAAGACCACGGTGTTCCCCGCCAGCAGCGCCGGCACCCAGTGCCCGTTCGGCAGGTGCGCGGGGAAGTTGAACGGCCCGATCACGGCGACCGCGCCGAGCGGCTTCCACGTGCAGACGTTGGTCCGCGTCGCGTTTGCCGGGATCTCGTACCCGCGGATGCGCGCGACCACGAAGTCCTCCAGCGTGACCGCGACCTTCTCGGCCAGCAGTCCCGCCTCCTGGCGGCTCTCGGTGAGCGTCTTCCCCGTCTCGCGCGTGATGAGGCGCGCGATCTCCTCGGCACGCGCCTTCGCCACGTCGGCCCATCGCCGCAGCAGCGCCGCGCGCGCATCCATGCCCAGGTCGCGCCACGCCGGAAACGCGGCACGCGCGCGCTCGACCGCGGCCGGCACCCCCGCCGTCCCGTCATCGCCGCGCCAGACCACCTCGTCGGGGTTCGCGGGGTTCCGCGACTCGATCGCCGACGCGCCGTCGCTCACGCCTCGCCCTTCCCGTCGACCGGGGTCACGCCGACCACCGCGCCCGGGACCGCGCCCAGCGCCTCGGCGTCGCCCGCGTCCAGCCAAATCTTGCCATCGCGCACCGCGTACGGCGCGCGCGTCGCGCGGAAGCCCAGGCGTGCGTCCGCCCAGCAACTCACGAAGCCGATGCGGTCCGGCGTCCCGCCCGTGCCGCCCAGCGGCATGGTCACGGTCGCCTTCACCAGCGGGATCTCGTCGCGGTTCGCCTCAAGGTAGGGCCCACCGTCGAAGGGGTCGCAGCGGTCCAGGTAGACGAAGCCCTGCCGCTCGAGCATCGCGCGCGCGGGGCGCGTCTCCTCGCCCACCTTGCCGATCAGGTTGCGCGCCTCGGCCGGCAGGATGCTGGCGTAGATCTCCTCCTTGGGCAGGAGGCTCGTCATGAATTCCTTGCTGTGCTGGCAGAAGGCGTCGGCCTCGGCGTAGCTCAGGTTGATGAAGCGGCGCCCGAAGAACTCCCAGAACAGCGTGTGGCTGTCCGGCGTCAGCGGGCCCATCAGCTCGGCCAGGATGCGCGGCTGGAACAGCGCGCGGTGCAGCCCCACGAAGTGGAAGCGCACCAGGCTCAGCAGCGATCCCAGCCGCTGCCGGTGCCCGCGGTAGCCGGGGGCCAGGATCAGGCCGCCGAGCTCGCTCGGGCCGCTCTCGTCGGTCATCACCTGGAACGTCGTGTGCACCGCCCCGCTGTTCAGGTCGCGGCTGAAGTGCTCGCGCCGGCGCACCTGCAGGAAGATGTGCGGCTTGCCCTGCCACGCGATGCGGCAGAGCAGCGAACTGGTCCCGATCACGCCGCCGGTCTCGGTGTCCTCGAGCACGAACATGAACTGCCGCTCGCGGTCGTCCGCGGCCTCGCCGTCGAAGCTGCGGCGGCTCTTGGCGATCTTGGACGCGATGATGTCCTTGTCCGCCGGCAGGTTGATGAAGTGCACCATCTTCGCGAGCTTGAGCAGCGTCGCGGCGTCGTCCGTCATGGCTGGGCGGATGATGAACATTGGGACTCACCCTCTATCGGCTATTGAAGGCGGGCGTACCGCCCGGAAGCGGCGGGAGGAGCCGTCATTCCGTGCGTTATCCGGCCGTGCGCCGCGGAAATGAGGGACAGGTCCACCTGTCCCCACATTCTCAGCCGGCCACCCGCGCCATCGCCCGCTCCAGGATCCCGAACACCGGCCCCCACTGCTCCGGCTGCATCACGCCCACCGGGGGCAGCATGCGCAGGTGGTACGGGCCGTGGCCGCAATAGAAGGCCATCACGCCCTCCTCGAAGGCCACGTTCATCGTCTTCAGGATGCGGTCCTTGTCGCCGCCGAACGGCGTCAGGCGGCACATGCCGCCGGTGCCGCCGACGTACTGCGTGCTCTCGCGGCCGAACGCGTCCTTCACGGGCGTGAACCACTCGGGCCGCTTCGCGACCAGCGCGTTCGCGTGCTCGCGGAACGCCGCGTGCAGCTTCGCGTTCTTCCCCTGCGGTCCGTAGTAGCCGCCGTCGCGCATCGTGCGCAGCGCCTCCAGGCCGACCTGGAACGCCGACGTGCTGGCCGTGAACGTGCCGCTCAGCAGGCCCGGCTTCGGGTTCATGTCGGCCGCGAACAGGCACGCGCACGCCTGGCTCATCTTGCCGATCGTCACGACGTCGATGTACTGGCCCAGGTCCAGCCGTTCGAAGCAGAACATGCTCTCGGTGCGGCCGAAGCTCTGCACCTCGTCGTCCCACACCGGGATGCCCGCGGCCTTGCACGTCTCCATCAGCGCCACGAAGAACTCGCGCGGCGCGACGTTGAAGCCGCCCTCGCCCTGCACCAGCTCCATCACGAAGCACGCGTGCTGGCCCGGGTAGCGGTGGATGTACTGCTTCAGGTGCCAGACCGCCATCTCGATGGACCGCGCGCCCATCGCGGGGTCGTAGAACGGCATGTAGTCGACCAGCGTCGAGAGCGGGATCCCCTGCCGGTAGGCCGCGGTGTCGCCGATCTGGCTCATGGTGATCGAGCGGCCCATGAAGCAGTCCTGGAAGGCAAGGATGCGCGGCGCACCGTTGGTCTTCTGCATGCAGACCTTCAGCGCGGCCTCGTTCACCATGCAGCCCGAGTTGCTGACGAAGCAGTGCGCCAGGCGGCTGCAGCGCTTCGCCTCGTCCACCAGGAATCCGGCGAACGCCACGCTGTCCTGGTTGCTGGTCAGGTTGCCCTGCATGCACAGGTCCGCGAGCGACGCGCGCAGCGACGCCGCGACCATGCGCGGGTCGCCGTGCCCGAACATGTGCACGCCGATCCCGTTCAGCATGTCCCACTTCACGCTGCCGTCGAGCAGCTCGACGAGCGGCCCGTTGCCGAGGCCGGTGCCCAGATACGGCATCAGCGGCCCGCGACCGCGGACCTCGGCGGTGCGCGCCATCGCGGCGTCGAACGCGGGCTTGCGCGCGGGGTCGGCCGGGCGCGCGCCGGTCAGCGCGGCCTGCGCGGCCTTCAGCTCGGCGACGATCGCGTCGACGTGCGCGGCGATCGCGGGGCTCGCGGCGATCGGGTTCGGGAGGGACGAGACGGCGTTCGAGGCAGCGGTCATCGCCGCATCGTACGAATCACGCGCCCACGGTGCGCAGCAGGACCACCGCCGCCAGCTGCGCGCGGTCGACCAGGCTGGCGATCTCCACGAACTCGTCCTCGCGGTGCAGGTTGCCGCCGCGCACGCCCAGCGTGTCGACGCACGGCAGCCCGGCCGCCTGCAGCAGGTTGCCGTCGCAGACGCCGCCGGTGCGGCCGAACGGAAGCTCCCGGCCCAGGTCGCGGCTGGCGGCGGCCACGCGTTCGGCCAGCGCCAGCACGGCGTCGGTGCACGGCTTCGCGGGCCGGTTGAAGGCGCGGCGCACGCGCACGCGCGGCACCTCGCCCTCGGCGCCGCGGTCCAGCGCGTCCAGCGCGGCGGCCAGGGCGGCCTCGTCCGCCGGCGCCGCGAAGCGCACGTTGCCCCACGCCGCCGCGTGGTCCGGCACGGCGTTGGTCAGCGCCCCGCCCTGCAGCGGACCCACGTTCACGATCCGCGCCGCGCCGTCGCCCGCGGCCTCGGCGTCCAGCACCGCGCGGCAGAGCGCCCGCACGGCGCTGACGCCCTTCGCGTAGTCGCGCCCCGCATGCGCGGTGCGCCCGAACGCGTCGATCCGGAACTGCCCGGCGCCCATGCGCTCGGTGATCAGCGTGCCGCCCTCGCCCGCCGGCTCGAAGACGAAGCCGACGTCGTGCTGCGCGGCCAGGTGCGCCAGCTCGGCGGCGCTGCCGAAGCTGCCGGTCTCCTCGTCGGGCGTCAGCACGAACGACCACGGGAACGCCACGCCCGCGGCCTGCAGCGCCTCCAGCGCCGTGAACGCGACCACCAGCCCGCCCTTCATGTCGGCGCAGCCGGGCCCGGTTGCGCGGCCGCCCCCCGCGTCCTGCAGCTCGCGGAACGCGCCGTGCGGGTCGTGCACCGTGTCGAAGTGGCCGCTCAGGAGGACCCGCGGCCCGTTCCCTGCGGCGCGCCGGCCGACCAGGATGTCCACGCGCTCGTCCGCCGCGGCCGCCCCGCCAGCCGCACCCGGCTCCAGCCAGTCCGGCCGTGCCGCGCACGGCGCGTCGTGGGTCACGGCGCCCAGCGCGCGCAGCCGCGCGGCCAGCAGCGCCCGCTGCCGGTGCAGCCCCGGCGCGAAGCCGCGTCCCGTCGGGATCGCGACCCACGCCGCCAGCTCGTCCACCATCGCCTGCTGCCGCGCGGCGATCCACGCACACGCCGCCTGCTCGCGTGCGCTCAGGGTCATGCGCCCTCCGCGGGGCGCGCGCCCAGGTCCAGGTCGCCCTCGAACACCTCGACCGCGGGACCGGTCATGCGCACGGTGTTCGCGCCGCCTTCCCACTCCAGGTCGAGCGGCCCGCCCGGCAGGTGCGCGCGCAGCGGCGAACCGGTCCGCCCGGTCAGCACGCCCGCCACGCACACCGCGCTGGCGCCGGTGCCGCAGGCTTTGGTCGCCCCGCTGCCGCGTTCCCACGTCCGCATGCGCACCTCGCGCGGTCCCAGCACCTGCACGAAGTGCACGTTGATCCGCTCCGGGAACCACGCGTGCCGCTCCATGAACGGCCCGACGGCCTCCAGCGACACCGCGGCCACGTCGCGCACCCACAGCACCGCGTGCGGGTTGCCCATCGAGACGAGCGTCATCCGCGGGTCCAGCCCACTGCGTTCCTCCCAGCCCGCCGGAGCGCCCGACGCCTTCCAGAAGCCGCCGTCCAGCGCGTGATCGACCACCGCGTTGGCCGGGGCCACGCCGGGGATCAGCGCCGGGATCCGCGCGCACGCCAGGATCGGCTCGCCCATCTCCACCGTCGCCGCGCACACGGTCCCGTCGTGCCCGCCGCGCGTCCAGTGGACGCCCAGCACGCCGCGGCGCGTCTCCACCCGCAGCGGGTTGCGCTCGCCCAGCCCGCGGTCGACCGCGAACTTGGCCACGCAGCGGACGCCGTTGCCGCACATCATGCCCTCGCTGCC
>JBEIFT010000125.1:0-8160 GCA_040382255.1 Phycisphaeraceae bacterium | reverse complement strand
TTGTGGCGGCCCTGCGGGCCGTCAAATCCCGCGGGGCGCCTGCCTGGGTGGTGGCGGCCCTTCGGGCCTTCAAATCCCAGCGGGGACGCCTTGCGCCGCGGGGGCGCAGCGGGCATCCTTATTGGTGGTGGCGGCGGACTCCAACGACACCCCGGGTTCCGGCGAGCAGGCGCGCCTCGACGCGCTCGAGGAGCTGTCCATCTTCTACACGCCGGCCGAGGAGCGGTTCGACCGCATCACGCGGCTGGCGGCCCGGATGCTTCGGGCGCCCATCGCGACGGTTTCGCTGGTGGGGGCCCGGCAGACATGGTTCAAGTCGCGCCACGGCATGCGGCTCTCCGAGGTGCCCCGCCGCGACGGCTTCGCGCCGTGGGCGATCCGGTCCGATGGTCCGTTCGTCGTGCCCGACGCCCTGGCCGATGAGCGCTTCGCCCGCTGCGGCATGGTGACCGGCGAGCCGCACGCGCGTGCCTACGCGGGCGTCGCGCTCCGGGCGCCGGACGGTTCGCGCATCGCCGCGCTCGGCGTGATCGACACCGTGCCCCGCGCCTTCGAGCCCGAGGACCTCTCCGCGCTGCGCGACCTGGGCTCGATGGCGGAAGACCAGCTCCGCCACATGGAGCTCACCAGCGCGCAGGCCGCGCTGGCCCGCGAGCTTGACGACGCGCGCCGCCGCATCCTGCTCGACCCGCTGACGCAGGCGTGGAACCGCGCCGGCCTGGACGCGCTGCTGGCGCGCGAGGTGGAGCTCGCCACCGACCGCGGGCGCCCCTTCGCGCTGGCCATGATCGACATCGACCACTTCAAGGCGGTCAACGACACGCACGGCCACCCCGCCGGCGACGGCATCCTGGTCGAGTTCACCGAGCGCCTGCGCGTCGCGGCCCGCCCGCAGGACGCGGTCTGCCGCTTCGGCGGCGAGGAGTTCGTCGTCCTGCTCCCGGGCTGCGCGCCCGACGACGCGCCGCTGGTGGCCGACCGCATCCGCAGGCGGATCGCGGCCGACCCGTTCCGCATCTCGCCCGACGAGTCGGTGCCGCTCACCTGCTCGGTGGGCGTGGCGTCCTGGACCCGCGGCGAGGACCCCTCCGTCCTGGTGATGCGCGCCGACGTCGCGCTCTACGACGCCAAGCGCGCCGGCCGCGACCGGGTGAACGTGGCCGCACCGCTCCGTGCGCCCTCCTCCGGCACGCGTGCGGGGTCGTCGCGTTCGTATCATCCCGACCCATGACCGCCACCGCCACCGCGGCCGTGAAGAACGTCCGCCTCAAGGTCGGGCTCGAGATCCACGTCGAGCTCGCCACGCGCAGCAAGATGTTCACGCGCGCGGGCAACCCGGCGCACCCCGACTTCCACGACCGCGAGCCGAACTCGCTCGTCACCCCCACGGTCGCCGCGCTGCCCGGCAGCCTGCCGGTCATGAACCGCCGCGCCGTCGAGATGTCGATGATGGTGGGCCTGGCCCTGGGCTGCCAGGTCGCCCGCTTCTCGAAGTGGGACCGCAAGAACTACTACTACCCCGACCTGCCGAAGGGCTACCAGATCAGCCAGTACGACCTGCCGCTCTGCCACGACGGCGCGGTCGAGGTGCCGTGCGCCGCCGGCGGCATGAAGCGCATCGGCATCATCCGCGCGCACCTCGAGGAGGACACCGGCAAGCTGGGCCACGAGCTGCCCGGCGGATTCCATTACGAGGGCTCGCTGGTCGACCTGAACCGCGCGGGCACGCCGCTCCTCGAGATCGTCACCGCGCCGGACTTCGACTGCGCGGCCGACGTCGTGACGTTCGCGCAGGAACTGCGCAACATCTGCCGCTTCCTGGGCGTCTCCGAGGGCGTCATGCAGAAGGGGCACATGCGCTTCGAGCCCAACATCAACGTGATCATGGAGCTCGAGGACGGCACCGTCGTCAAGACGCCGGTGGTCGAGGTGAAGAACCTCAACAGCTTCAAGGCGCTGCGCGGTGCCATCGACTTCGAGGAGTCCGAGGCCCCCAAGCGCTGGCGCCAGGACGGCAAGGTCATGGGCCCGGGCGCGAAGAGCACCCGCGGCTGGGACGACGTCCGCATGTGCACCGTCCTGCAGCGCGAGAAGGAGGACGCGCACGACTACCGCTACTTCCCGGATCCCGACCTGGTCCCGGTGGTGGTCGACGACGCGTGGCTCGCGAAGGTCCGCGCCGAGCTGCCCGAGCTGCCGATGGCGCGCCGCGCGCGCTACGTCGCGTGGGGCCTGGAGGAGAAGGACGCCGGCGCGCTGGTCGACGACCGCGACGCGTGCCTGTTCTTCGAGGCATGCGCGGCCGCGGCCGGCAACGATGCGAAGGCCGGCTACGCGGCCGGCAAGTTCCTGCTGAACCAGCTGGCGAAGCGCGCGAACGAGCTGGGTGTCGGCGTGCACGAGGCGGGCCTCGCCCCCGCGCAGGTCGCCGGCATCCTGGCGCTGCGCGACGCCGGCGCGCTGGGCGCGCAGAACGTCGACGCGCTGGTCGGCCACCTGGCCGGCACCGGCGACGACCCTCGCGCCGCCGCCGAGCGGCACGGCCTGCTGGTGGTGCGCGACGACGCGGCGCTCGACGGATGGATCGACCAGGCGATCGCCGCCAACCCGCAGCCCGCGGCGGACGTCCGTGCGGGCAAGATGGCCGCGGTCGGCCGCCTCGTGGGCGCCGTCATGAAGCTCGCCGGCGGCAAGGCCGATGCCAAGACGGTCAACGAGCGCATCGTCGCCAAGCTGCAGGGGGGTGCCTGATGAGCCCGCACCGCAACTCGCCCGCCGCACGCGCCGCGCTGGGCCGCGTGGTCGTCTCGAACGACCAGATCGCCCGCCGCATCCCCGAGCTCGCGCGCCAGATCACGGCCGCGGCCGGCGAAGGCGACGACGACATCGTGCTCATCCCCGTGATGACCGGTGCGTTCATCTTCGCGGCCGACCTGGTGCGCTGCATGCCCGTCCGCATGCGCATCACGCTGGCGACGATCAGCAGCTACCCCGGCGCCAGCACCACCAGCCAGGGCATCCGCCCGCTGGGCGACCTGCCCGGCAACCTGAAGGGCCGCCGCGTGCTGGTGGTCGACGACATCCTGGACTCCGGCCGCACGCTGAACTTCCTGCGCGAGCAGTTCATGGACCAGCGCCCCGCGTGGTTCGCCACCGCGGTGCTGCTGCGCAAGACGATCCCGCCCGCGATGTCCACGCCCTGCGAGTTCGTGGGCTTCGACATCCCCGACGAGTTCGTCGTCGGCTTCGGCCTGGACTACGACGGCTGCTTCCGCAACCTGCCCGAGGTGCGGGTGCTGCACCCCGAGGGGCGCGCGTGACCCAGCCGGGCGCCGGCGAGTCGCGCTTCGCGGCCGTCGCGGTCGATGCGGCGGGCATCCCGCTCTTCGCCGCGGCGATCCTGGAGCCCAACGAGATCATCGTCGGCATCTGGCGCCCCAGCCCGTGGTACGTGCCGCTGCGCTCGGCGCGCCTGGTCGCGCTGTTCGTCGCCATCACGCTGCTTGGCGTCGCGGCCTCCGGTGCCGCGGGCCTGCCGTGGGGCGCGCCGATCCTGCAGGTCGGTGCCGCGCTCGTCCTGGTGCGCGTGGCGGCGGCGATCCTCGACTGGTCCTCGCGCTGGTACGTCCTGACCGACCGCCGCGTGATCCGCCGCCGCGGGGTCGCCTCGCCCACGGTCTTCGTCAGCAGCCTGCGCGCGCTCAAGCGCATCGACCTGGCGCGCAACGGCACCGACCGCCTGCTGCGCACCGGCACGATCACCTTCTCGACGCGCACCGAGGGCCCGTGGGACGCCGCGTGGGTGATGGTCGCGCGCCCCGATGAGGTCCACGCGCTGGTGCTCGACACGCGTCGCCGCTACGGCGGCGGCAACTGAGCGCCGTGCGCCCGGCCCGTCCCTCCGCGCGCGCCCGGCGTCCGCGTGCCTCTTCTCACGCCTCCCACGCCGGCCCGCTGCGTGGGCAGGGCAGGGTGGCCGACAGTTCCTCGAGCAGCTTCCGCTGCGCGGCGTCCAGCTCCTTCGGCGCCTCGATCTGCAGCACCGCGTAGAAGTCGCCGGGCTCCGCCTTCGCGCGCGCGATTCCCTTGCCCTTCACGCGCAGCTTCTGCCCGCTGCGCACGCCGCCCGGCACCTTCATGCTCACGCTGCCCTCGAGCAGCGGGATGCGCACCGTGGTGCCCAGCGCGGCCTCGGCCACGCTCAGCGGCACGTCCATCAGCAGGTCGTCGCCATCGCGGCGGATCCACGGGTGCGGGGCCACCTTCACGTGGATGATCAGGTCGCCCGCCGGCCCGCCGTGCGCACCGCCCGCGCCCTTGCCGCGCACCGCCAGCTTCGCGCCGTCCGCGATGCCCGCGGGGATGCGCACCTCGATGTTCTGCCCATTCACGTTGAAGCTGCGCGTGCCGCCGCGCGCCGCGGTGGTGAAGTCGATCGTCTCCTTGATCTCGTGGTCGGCGCCGCGCTGGACCTGCGGCTCGTCGTCGCCGAAGCCGCCGAAGCCCGCGCCGCGCGCACGCCCGCCGCGCGCCGCGCGACCGCCGCGTCCGCCGAACATCCCGCCGAAGAGCTCCTCGAACGTCTCCGGGTCGACGCCCTGCCACCCCGCGCCGCCCTGGCCGCCGAACGGGCTGCCGCCGCCGAAGGGTCCGCCCGGGCCGCCCGGGCCCGCACCGCCGCCCACCGGGCCGGCCTTCACGCCCGCGATGCCGAACTGGTCGTACAGCTTGCGCTTCTCGGGGTCCGAGAGGATGTCGTACGCCTCCTGGATCTCGGCGAACTTCTTGTCCGCGCCGGGCTCCTTGTTCACGTCGGGGTGGTACTGCCGCACCATCTTGCGATGGGCCTTCTTCAGGTCGTCGGCGCTGGCCGACTTGCTGACGCCGAGGAGCTCGTAGAGGTCGCGTTCCATGCGTGCTTCGTGGTGGGCCGAGTATAGGACTACGATCCGGTCCCGATGGCCACCTGCGACCCGCGCCACGATGCGAAGCAGCCCGCCCCCGCGGCGGGCAGCATTCCGCTGCCGGTGCTGCCCACGCCCGGCCGCCGAGCCGCGTTCGGGTCGCACCGGACGGGGCGCCTTCGCGCGCTGGTCCTGGCGGGCGTGTGGCTGTTCATGGGCCTTCACGTCGTGCAGTGGCTGGCCTTCGGCACGACGCTCGCCCCGATCGAGCCCAGCGAGTCGATGCAGACCGCGAAGGACGGCATCGTCACCGTGGGAGCGGTGTTCTTCGCCGCGGCGCTCGTGTCGACCGCGATCCTGGGCCGCTGGTTCTGCGGCTGGGGCTGCCACTGGGTGGCGGTGCAGGACGCCACCGCATGGGCGCTCGCGCGCGCCGGCCTGCGCCCGAAGCCGTTCCGCTCGCGGCTCCTGCTCTGGCTGCCGCTCGCGCTCGCGCTCTACATGTTCGCGTGGCCGATCCTGTACCGCTTCGCGGTCGCGCCCTGGGTGCAGCCCGACCTGCGCTGGCCCGGCTTCACGACGCACTTCACCACCGCCGACTTCTGGGCCACGTTCCCGGGGTGGGCGATGGGCATCCCGTTCCTGCTGGTGAGCGGCGTGCTGGTCGTGTGGCTCCTCGGCTCGAAGGGCTACTGCACCTACGGCTGCCCGTACGGCGGCTTCTTCGCGCCCGCCGAGGAGCTGGCGCCGTTCCGCATCGTCGTCGACCACGACCGATGCCACCAGTGCGGCCACTGCACCGCCGTGTGCACCAGCAACGTGCGCGTGCACGAGGAGGTCCGCGACTTCGGCATGGTCGTCGACCCCGGCTGCATGAAGTGCATGGACTGCGTGGGCGTCTGCCCGAACCAGGCGCTCCGCTTCGGCATGGGCAAGCCGGCGATCGCGATCGACCGCGCCGGATCGCGCGCCGCCGACGCGGCCGCGCGGCGCTTCGACCTCACGCTCGCCGAGGAGATCGGCATCGCGCTGGTCGCGCTGGCCGCGCTTCTGGCCGCGCGCGGCACGCTGCTCGGCGTCCCGCTCCTCTTCGCCTCGGGGATCACCGCCTGCGCGGCGTTCATCTCCTGGAAGGCCTGGCGCACGCTCCGCGACGCGAACGTCGCCTTCCACGGCCACCGCCTGCGCATCGCGGGCCGCATCGCGCCCGCGGGCTGGGCGTGGCTGGCCGCGTCCGCCCTGATGCTTGCGTGCATCGCGTGGGTCGCGGCGCTGAACGCCGTCACGTGGCGCGCGATGCAGCTGGACGCGCGCGTCGACGTCCCCGCCGAGGTCGTCTTCTCCGAGGCCCCGATGGACCTGCCGCCCGCGCGCGCCGCCGATGCGCGCGCCGCGCTCGCGTGGTACGCGCGCGCCTCGGCCATCCCGGAGGGCATCTCGCCGTTCGCGTTCGCGCAGCCGCGCATCGACCTGCAGCGTGCGTTCCTGCACGCGGCGCTGCACGAGATGCCCCAGGCCGAGCTGCTCTACCGCCGCGCCCTCGACGCCGACCCCGCGCTGCAGGCCGCCGCGGCCGGCGTCGCGCGCGCGATCCGCGCCGACCCTGCGCGCCAGGCCGAGGCCGCCGCGTTCTACGAGCAGTCGCTGTCCGCCCATCCCGCGTGGCAGCCGATGCGCGAGGAGCAGATCGCGTGGCTCGGCACCATCGGCGAGTACGCCGCCGGCATCCGCAGCGCGCGCGCCGGCCTGGAGGCCGTGCCCAACCTGCTCGCCATGCGCCGGCTCTCGCTGGAGCTGACCGAGCACGGCGCGGGCCCGCAGGACGTCGCCGAGGGCGTCGCGCTCATCCGCCGCACGCTCGAGATCGAGCCGGGAAATGCGTTCGCGCACGCGGCGCTCGCCCGCGGCCTGGCGCGCCTTGGCCAGGTGGACGAGGCGATGGCCGAGTTCGACCGCGCCATCCAGCTGGACCCTTCCGCCGAGATCCTGAAGGCGATGCGCGACGAGGCGAAGGCGATGCTGCACTGAGCGCGGCGCGCCGGCCGCGCGCTCAGTCCGCGCCGCCCCAGTTGCCGAGCAGCAGGAACAGGTCGCCGCCGTCCACGATGCCGTCGTCATTGAAGTCCGCGGGGCAGGGGGTGCCGCAGCCGCCCCAGGCGCTGAGGAACAGCCCCAGGTCGGGGCCGTCCACGGCGCCGTCGCCGTTCAGGTCGCCCATGCCGTTCGCCAGGCGCGCGGCGCGCACGGCCGCGCCCGCGTCGATCCGCCCGCGCCCGGTGCGAAGGTCCGTTCCCGGGTCGAACACGTCGACGCACGTCGATTCCAGGTACGAGCGCAGCGTCACCGGCGGCATCGTCGGCGCGACGGAGCGCATCAGCGCGATCGTCCCCGCGACGAAGGGCGCCGCCATGCTGGTTCCGCTCTTGAATCCGTGGTCCATGGTGCCCACCGTCGAGAGCACGTTGACGCCAGGCGCGGCCACGTCCACCTCGGGCCCGACGGCGGTCGTCGCCGCGGGCACGTCGGCCTGGTCGATCGACCCGACCGCGATCACCTCGTCCCACTTCGCGGGGTACGCGACGCCCGTCGTGCCGGTGTTGCCCGACGACGCGACGACGATCGCGCCCGCGCCCTGCGCGTAGCGCACCGCGTCCAGCATCGGCGTGCTGGCCACCGAGTACTGCAGGCTCACGTTCATCACCGTTGCCCCGTGGTCCGCGGCCCACACCAGGCCGTCGGCCAGCCAGCTGGCCAGGCCGCTGCAGGGGCTCACCACCACGACGGGCAGCACCCGCGCGCGCCATGCCATTCCCGCCGTTCCGAACGTGTCGTTGCCGACCGCCGCCGCGATCCCCGCGCAGTGCGTGCCGTGGCTGGCGCACTGGTCGGCCGTGTCGTCGTTGCCGGCCACCACGTTCCAGCCCGGCAGCACCCGGTAGGCCAGGTCCGCATGCGGGTTCACGCCGCTGTCCAGCACCGCGATGATCGTCGAGGGATCGCCGGTCGAGACGTGCCACGCCGCGCGCGCCCGCACGTCCGAGCCCGGCGTCCCGCCGACGCCGTTGACGAACTGTCCCGTGTTCTCCAGCGCCCACTGCTCGGCGAAGCGCGGGTCGTCCGGCCGGGGCGCGTCCTCCGCGATGCCGCCGACGGGGTCCACCTCGGCAAGCTCGATCGCGCGTCCGCCCGCGCGCACCAGCCGTGCCGCGATCGCCGGCGCGTCGCTCCCGCGCGGCAGCGCGATGCACCGCCAGCG
>JBEIFT010000124.1:0-8166 GCA_040382255.1 Phycisphaeraceae bacterium | reverse complement strand
CCGAGCGCCTCGGAGTGCTGCACCTCGAAGGTGAAGCTGGCGTCGTTGATGTGCAGCTTCTCGATCGCCTCGCGCAGGCTCTCGAAGTCCGCGCGCTTGCCCGTGCCCTCCTCGTCGGTGGCCGGGTAGAAGTCGCAGAACACCATCTGCTTCGGCTCCTCGTAGCCGGGCAGGGCCTCGGCGGCGGGGTCGCCCTCCAGGGTGATCGTGTCGCCGACGCGCACGTCGGCCAGGCTGCGGATGCTTGCGCAGAGGTAGCCGACCTGCGCGAATCCGAGCTCCTTCATCTTCTGCGGGAACGGCGTGTTGCGGCCAAGGTCCGTGACGTTGAACGTCCGGCCCGTGCCCATCATGCGGATCTTGTCGCCGACCTTGATCCGGCCGTCGAAGACTCGGATGTAGATCACGACGCCGCGGTAGTCGTCGTACTTGCAGTCGAAGATCAGCGCGCGGAGCTGGGTGACCTTCTGCGGCGCCGGCGGGGGCAGCTTCTCGACGATGCGGTCCAGGAGCTCGTTGATGCCCTTGCCGCTCTTGGCGCTGACCTGCAGGCAGTCCTCGGCGGGCAGGCCGAAGACCTGCTCGACCTCCATGGCCACCTTGTCGGGGTTGGCCGCGGGCAGGTCGATCTTGTTGATGACCGGGATGAGCGTCAGGTCGTTCATCGTCGCCAAGTACGCATTGGCCACGGTCTGCGCCTGGACGCCCTGGGTGCTGTCGACGACCAGCACGGCGCCCTCGCACGCCTTGAGGGCGCGGCTCACCTCGTAGGTGAAGTCGACGTGGCCCGGCGTGTCGATGAAGTTCAGCTCGTAGTCCTCGCCGTTGTGACGGTGGGTCACGGTGACGGCCGAGGCCTTGATGGTGATGCCGCGCTCTCGCTCCAGGTCCATCGAGTCGAGCAGCTGTGCCCGCGCCTCGCGGTCGCTGACGGCCTTGGTGGCCTGCAGCAGGCGGTCGGCGAGGGTGCTCTTGCCGTGGTCGATGTGGGCGATGATGGAGAAGTTGCGGATGCGCACGGCGGTGGGTGTTCCCCGGAGAGCGGGGAAAGTCCCGGATTCTAGCGGGGGTCCGCATCGCCGCGACGCGCGTCATGCCCGCATTCGGGGCATGTTTCCGGGCGCGCCGGGCCCAGGAGGTGCCCGCAGCGCATGCAGACGGGCGTTCCGCGCGCCGCGAGGGCGTGGCGGACGAACGGAACGTAGGTCCGCCGCATCGCCACCATGAACGCCAGGTGCTGCAGCAGGAGGTAGCCAAGCGTCATCACGCCCGCGGCGCCCAGCCACGCGTCCGAGTGCGCCGCGCCGATCAGCTGCGATTGCGCCAGGCACAGCACGGCGGCCATCGCCAGCGGCACCGGCAGCAGCGAGATCCACACGAACTGCCAGCACGCGCGCCAGTCGTGGAGCATGCGCACGTTCGCGTCCCAGTGCACCGCCACCTGCTGGCGCAGCGTCAGGCGCAGGGAGGAGTCGTGGAAGGAGGGGCGCCAGTCACCCATTCGCCGGGGACTTCGCCGGGGCGGGGGTGCCGGATGCCGGGGGCGTGGCGGGGCGCGAGGGTGTCGGCGGGGCGGCCGGTGCGCCGCTCGCGGGAGACGGGGCGGCTGCCGGCGCGGCGGAGCCTGGAGCGGCGTCGCCAAGTGGCGGTGCCTCGGGGCGGACCCGCGCGAAGCGGCCGCTTCCGGTGGCCAGCTCCAGCTTGCCGTCCTTGTCGCGGATGCCCTGCAGCCGGATCGTCTCGACCACCGGTGAATCCGGCGCCAGGTAGACCAGGTCGCCGTCCGTGCGCCAGATGCCGCTGTGCTGCGTGACGCCGCTCGCGGCGGTGCGGCGGTACTCGTACCGGCCGTTGTCCATGATGACCAGCTGCTCGGTCGGCGCGGTCCACGCACCGATCGCGTCGTCGGCGAAGACGCGCGGCGGGACCGGCACGCGCCGGAAGTGGTCCGAGCCGGCGCGGTCGATCTTCGTCTCGCCGTCCTCCTTGATGAGCTGCAGCTTGATGCGCGTGCCCGGCTTCACCCGGTAGGGCTCCAGCTCGAAGTACACGTAGTTGCTGCGGCGCCACGCACCGACCTCGACGGGGCGCTGGAAGCGGTCCTGGGTCATCCAGAGCTGGTACGCGCCGTTCGTCTCCAGGCGCATCAGCTCCTTGCCGTTGGTCCACCAGCCCGTGACGGGCTCGGGGTTCGCGGGGTCGAACGCGATGGGGCTCGGCGGGGTCTGCCCGGAGTTCTGCGCCAGCAGCGCAGGCGAGCAGGCGGCGGCGAGCAGGGCGGCGAGTACGGCGAGTCGGCGCATGGCAGCAGGCTATACGGGGCCTGCGGGCGTCCGATCGTCGACGGCCGCGTTATTTCAGCACGTTCAGGCCGACCTTGCGCTCCAGCTCGGCGGTGGGCTGGGCCACCAGGTCGTAGCCGTCGCTGCCCACCACGGTGCAGCGCACCAGTTCGCCGGGGGACAGGCGTTCCTTGGCCAGCACGTAGGTCAGCGAGTCGATCTGCGGCGCCTGGAAGTAGGCACGGCCCGTGTGCAGCGTCCCGCCGGCGCCGACGCCGGTGGTGGCTCGGCCCTTCGTGCCGCCCGCGGCCGGGCCCTCGACCAGGACGTCGAACTGCACGCGCTGCTCCGCCTGGTACGCCGCGTTCTCGAACGCGATCTCCTGCTGGGCAAGCATCAGCTCGGCCTCGCGCTCGGCCTTCACCTCGTCCGGCACGTGCAGCGCGGGGTCCGCGTCCATCGTGCCCGCCGGGGTGCCGTCCTCGGGCGAGTACTTGAACACGCCCATCGCGTCGAAGCCGAATTCCTGCACGAATTCCAGGAGCTCCTCGTGGTCCTCCTGGGTCTCGCCGGGGAAGCCGGTGATGAACGTCGTGCGGATCGCGATGCCGGGCATGCGCTCCCGCAGCTTCTCCAGTAGCTCGGCCTGCTGCCGCTTCGACGTGTGGCGCCGCATCGCGGTCAGCATGTTGTCGCTCATGTGCTGCAGCGGGATGTCGATGTACTTCACGACGTGCTCGAGGCCCGCCATCGTGTCGATCATCTCGTCGCTGAAGTTCGAGGGATACGCGTACATCAGGCGCGCCCAGCCGGCGCCGTGCTCACGGACGGCGGCGTCGACCGCGCGAAGCATCCCGGGCAGCCCGTCGGCGTAGCCGATGTCGTGGCCGAAGCTCGTCGTGTCCTGGCCGATCAAGTTGAGCTCGAACGCGCCGTCGGCGAGCAGCGCGCGCGCCTCGGCGACGATCGTCTCGACCGGCTTCGACCGCATCTTTCCGCGGATCGAGGGGATCGTGCAGAACGCGCAGCGCTGGTTGCAGCCCTCGCTGACGCGCAGGTACGACCAGTGGCGCGGCGTCAGGCGGAAGCGGTTCGAGTCGTCCTCGAAGTAGCCGATGCCCTTGCCGTCCTTCCCGTTCACGGTCAGCCCGGTGGTGGCGATGCCGCGCTCGGCGGCCGCCTGCAGTGCGTTGCCGGCGATCCAGTAGCGGGGGCCGGCCTCCGCCGCGGTGCCGGGGCCCGGGTTCGCCTCGCGCGCGGCGCGGCCGGCGACCGCGTCCAGGATGTGGTCGCGGTCGAAGACGCCGATCATCGCATCGATCCCGGGGGCCCACTCCAGCATCTTCGCGCGGTGGCGCTGCACCAGGCAGCCCGCCACGACGACGCGCTTCAGCTTGCCCGCGCGCTTGCGCTCGAGCGCCTCCTGGATGACGCCCAGGCTCTCGTCCTTCGAGGCCTCCAGGAAGCCGCAGGTGTTCACGACGACGACGTCGGCATCGTCGTGGTCGGAGACCAGCTTCAGGCCGCCCTGGTGGAGGACCCCGAGCATCTTCTCGCTGTCCACGAGGTTCTTCGGGCAGCCGAGGCTGACGAAGGCCACGGAACGGACGGTGTCGTCGCTGGGGCGGGGCATGGGAACCGGATTCTAGGGATGCCGGGCGCTGCGGCGAAGCCGGGCGTCCGTTCAGGCCGCGAAGTAGGCCAGCATCGCGCGCCACTCGCCGTAGCGGTAGGGGATTCCGTGCTCGTCGTGCAGGGCGCGGATGCGCGCGACCAGGCGCTCGGTCAGCGCCTGCTGCCAGCCGTCGGAGGCGCCGTCGCAGTAGAAGGTCCGGCAGCCGATCGGGCGCCAGGGGTGGACGCCGCACAGGCCCTGCTCCAGGAACGGGCAGTCGCCGCGCACGACCGCCGCCGACACCTCGGCCCGCGTGGGCGTGCGCCCGGCGCCGCGCAGGCACCAGGCGGCCTCGATCCCGGTGACGTAGAGGCGGTGCCCGTACTCCTCGAATCGGCAGCAGCGCCCGCTGGGAAGGCACGTCGGCCGGCGGGTGGCCACCTCGGTGGCAACCTCGTCGTGCATCGCACGCAGCGCGGCGTCGATCCGCGGGTCCCATGCCGCCCCGGCCCATGCAGACGCGAGCTCGGGCGCGTCCGGCGGCAGCGCGGGGAACCGGTCCTCGCTCACCGCGCCCAGCTCCCGCCGCCCGCCTCGTCCTCCTGCAGGGCGATGCGGATCTGCGTCAGCGGGTGCACCGGACCGGTGTCCATGCCGGGGCACGGCACGTGCTTCTTCGTCTCCTCCCAGGCCTTGCGGCTGCGCAGGTTGCCCTCCCAGAACGGCCAGGTGCGGCACTGCGCGGGACGCGCCTCGTAGAGGCCGCACACCGCCTTGCCCGGGATCGACTGGCGGTCCAGGAAGATGCAGTCGTTGCCGAACTCGGTCTTCTTCTCGCGCAGCGAGCGGCCGTTGCCGATGCGCCGCGCGTAGGCCTTCAGGAACTGCTCGACGTCCATCCCGAGCTTGGCTGCCATGGCGGTGCCTTCCTCGGGGCTGAACATGACCACGCCCTCCGGGCCGGTGCAGCAGTTGCCGCACATCGTGCACTGGAAGCGGAGGCCGTCGCGGTACCAAGGCTCGCCCTTGCCGGGCGCGTCGGAGGCTGGCATGGGGCGGATGGTAGGGGCGGCGGCCAGGAATGCACGCAGGGCGGGCGCGGTTCGCTGCGCGGCGCGGAACGCACGCGGCCCCCGGCAGGTTGCCGGGGGCCGCGGTGGAATCGTTGCATGCGGGACGCCGGGGCTCAGTCGCCCGGCTCGTCGTCCGCGGTCTCGCCGAACTCGGGGGCCGCCTCGGGGGCGAACTCGTCGGCACCGCCCGCGATCGCCGTCAGGCCGGCCAGGGTGTCCTGGCTGATCGTGCTGGCGAACTCGGGGCTCTCGGCGCCCAGCGACTCGGCCTCCTCGCGGGCCTCCATGAGGTAGTCGGCGTCGCTGGTCTCGTCGCCCTCCGGCACCTCCACGAGCTTGCGCACGCGGATGTTCCGGTAGTCCACGAAGCCGGTGCCGGCCGGGATCAGGTGGCCCAGGATGACGTTCTCCTTGAGGCCGCGCAGCTCGTCGGTCATGCCGGCGAGCGCCGCCTCGGTGAGGACCTTCGTCGTCTCCTGGAAGCTGGCGCCCGACAGGAAGCTCTCGCTCTGCAGCGAGGCCTTCGTGATGCCCAGGAGCAGGGTCTTGTAGGTGGCCTGCTTCGGCTTGCGCGTCTTGGCCTCCTTGCCGCCCTTGTCCTTGGCCAGGGCGTTCTGCTCCTTGACCTCTTCCTTCGCGACGGTCGCGCCGATCGGCAGGTCGGTGTCGCCCGGGTCCTCGACCACGAGCGAGCCGGCCAGGGCCGCGTTCTTCGCCTTGAGCTCGAACTTCTCGACGACCTGGTTGGGCAGGAAGTCGGCGTCGCCGGGGTTGGTGACGCGGACCTTCGAGAGCATCTGGCGCAGGATCGTCTCGATGTGCTTGTCCGAGATGGGCACGCCCTGCGCGCGGTACACGTTCTGGACCTCGTCCAGCATGTACGTGTAGAGGGCTTCCTCGCCCTTGATGCGGAGGATGTCCGCGGGGACCTGCGGGCCCTCGGTGAGGGCGTCGCCGGACGTCACGCGGTCGCCCGTGTGCACGCGCAGGTGCTTGCCCTGCGCCACGTGGTGGTCGAACTCCTCGCCGGAGTCGCCCGTCACGCGGATGGTCATCTTGCCCTTGCGCTTGTCGCTCAGGAGCTCGACGCGGCCCGAGATCTCGGCCAGGACCGCCGGGTCCTTCGGGTTCCGTGCCTCGAACAGCTCGGTGACGCGCGGCAGACCGCCGACGATGTCGGCGCTGCGGCCGGCTTCCTTCGGCTGGCTGGCGATGAGCTGGCCGGCCGTGACCTTGTCGCCCTCGCCCACCTCGATGCGCGCCTTGGCGGGCAGGTGGTGGAAGTCGAGGATGGCGCCCGAGGCGTCGACGATGACGATCTGCGGGTGCTTCTCGCCCAGGTGCTCGGTGACGATCCGCTCGACGGTGCCGCCGCGCTTCTCGACGCGGATGGTCTCGCCCTCGATGACGTCCTCGAAGCGGATGATGCCGCCCTTCTCGGCCAGGATCGGGCTCTTGGTGCCGTCCCAGCGGACGAGCTCCTGGCCCTTCTTGATCTGGTCGCCGGTGCGCACCACGATGGTGCCGCCGTAGGGGACGGGGTGGTGCTCGAGCTCACGGCCCTTCGCGTCGTTGACGCGGATGATGCCGTTCTTCTTGAGCGCGACGAACGCGGTCGTGCCGTCCGGCAGGGCGGTGGCGACCTCGTTGCAGTCCACCACCTCGACGATGCCGGCGTTCTGCGCCTTGTGCACCGTGTCGGCGATCGTGCTGACCGCGATGCCGCCCGTGTGGAAGGTGCGCATCGTCAGCTGCGTGCCGGGCTCGCCGATCGACTGCGCCGCGATGATGCCGACGGCCATGCCCTTCTCGACGGCCTGGCCGGTCGAGAGGTCCATGCCGTAGCAGCACGCGCAGACGCCGCGGGCCGTCTCGCAGGTGAGCGGGCTGCGCACCTGGACGGTGGTGATGCCGAGGGCCTCGATCTCGCGGGCGATGGCGTCCGTGATGATCTGGTTCTTCTCGACGACCACACGGTCGCGGATCGGGTCGCGGATGGTCTGCAGCGACGTGCGGCCGCGGACCTGGTCGCGCAGGGGCACGTCGACCTCCTCGCCCTTGAAGATCGCGCGCTTCGGGACGCCGGCCTTGATGCCGCAGTCGTCCTCGATCACGGTCACCGACTGCGCGACGTCGCACAGCTTGCGCGTGAGGTAGCCCGAGTCGGCGGTCTTGAGCGCCGTGTCGGCCAGGCCCTTGCGCGCGCCGTGGGTCGACGCGAAGTACTCGAGAACCGTCAGGCCCTCGCGGAAGTTCGAGATGATCGGGGTCTCGATGATCTCGCCGCTCGGCTTGGCCATCAGGCCGCGCATGCCTGCCAGCTGCTGCATCTGGCTTCGGTTGCCACGGGCGCCCGAGTCGCTGAACAGGAACACCGGGTTCAGGTACTTGTCACCGGCCTTCGAGGGGTTCTCCTTGGTGCCGATCTCCACCTCGGCGCCCGTCGCGGGGTCGCGGCGGTCGTTCTTGAGGGTCTCGATCAGGCGGTCGGAGATGTCGTTGCGGCACTTGGCCCACAGCTCGAGCACCTGGTTGCGGCGCTCGGTGTCGGTGATCGCGCCGTTCTCGTAGCTGCGCTCGACCTTCAGCACCTTCTTCTCGGTGTCCTCGATCAGCTTCTCCTTCTCGGCGCTGATGCGCAGGTCGGTGATGCTGAACGACAGGCCCGAGATGGTGGAGTACCGGAAGCCGGTCGCCTTCATCTGGTCCAGCAGGTCGATCGTCGCGGCCTTGCCCTTGCGGACGAAGGTGTCGTCGATGACGCGCGCGGCGCCCTTCTTGCTCAGCGAGCAGTTGTAGAAGGGCATGCCGTCGGGCAGGATCTCGTTGAAGAGCATGCGGCCCAGCGTGGTCACGGTGCGGCGGTTGTCGGTCAGCTTCTTCGGCTGGTCCTTCTCCTTCTCGACCTGCTCGCTGAAGCGGTCGAGGCGCACCTCGATCCAGTCGTGCAGGTCGATCGCCTTGGCGTCGTAGGCGAGCATCGCCTCGGCCATGTCCTTGAAGCGGGGGATGCGGCCCTTCTCGGCCGGCATGTCCTTGAAGCCCACCGTCAGGAAGTACACGCCCATGACGATGTCCTGGGAGGGGCTCACGATCGGGTTGCCGTTGGCGGGGCTGAAGATGTTGTGCGTGCTCATCATGAGCACATGCGCCTCGGCCTGCGCCTCGAGCGAGAGCGGCAGGTGCACGGCCATCT
>JBEIFT010000123.1:0-8187 GCA_040382255.1 Phycisphaeraceae bacterium | reverse complement strand
CTGCGCCTGCGCCTGGCGGGCGGCGGCCTCGCGCCGCACCACCTCGCCGCGTGCCAGCGCGGTCGGGTCGCTGACGCCGCGCAGCAGTTCCAGCAGGTTCGTCGCCTCGCCCGCACGCGCCTCGGCGGCGGCCAGCGCAGCCTCGGCGACCGGAATGTCCTCGGGGCGCGGGAGCGAGCGGAGCCGCTCCAGCTCGCGCACGGCGGACGTCCGCTGCGCGTCCGCCACGGCCAGCGCCGCGCGGAGCTGGCGCGCGTCGATGGCGAAGAGCGGCGCGCCCCTCGCAACGCGGTCGCCCTGCTTCACGAAGACCTGCTCGACGATCCCCGGCACGGCGGTCGCCACCGCGACCGGTTCGCCGGCGGGTTCAAGCAGGCCGGCACCCGCGATGCTGGACGCGAACGCCGCCTGCGCCGGCTGGTCGACGGGCTTCGAGCTGCTCTCGGGGTGGCCGGCGGTCAGGACCGCCCAGAGCCCCACGAGAAGGCCGATCACGGCGAGGGCGGGCAGGACGATGGTTCGGATGCGTGGCATGGGGTTCAATGGTCCTGCGGGCGGATCGGTGCGGACGCGCCGGCGGCGTCGAACTCGCGTTCGGCCTGGTCGGGCGTGAGCGTCTCCACGACGCGCCCGTCGTCCATGCGGGCGATCCGGTCGGCGAAGCGGAAGATGCGCGCGTCGTGCGTGACGACGACGAGGGTCAGGTCGTGCCGGTCGGCGACCTCGCGGAACAGCTCCATCACGCGCTGGCCCGTATGGTGGTCCAGCGCGCTGGTCGGCTCGTCGCACACGACCAGGCGCGGCCGGTGGACCAGCGCCCGCGCGATCGCGACGCGCTGCTGCTGGCCGCCCGACAGCTCGGAGGGCAGCGCCTCGGTGCGCCCGCCGAGCCCGAGCCGCCCGAGGGCCGCGCGGGCCTCGGCCACGGCGTCGCGCCATTCCCAGCCCAGGATCATGAGCGGGACGGCGGCGTTCTCGGCGGCGGTCAGCGTGGGCAGGAGGTTGAACTGCTGGAACACGAAGCCGACGTTGCGCGCGCGCCACGCCGTGCACGCAAGGTCGTCCATGGCCGCGGGACGGCTGCCCAGCACCTCGCACGTCCCGGCCGTCGGGCCCAGGATCCCGGCGATCACGCTGATCAGCGTCGTCTTGCCGCAGCCGGACGGGCCGACGATCATCGCGAGCGACCCGGCCTCCACGTCCAGGTCGACGCCCCGCAGCGCGGTCACCTGCATCGCGCCCGCGCCGTAGACCTTGGTGAGCCCGCGCACGCGCACGGCCATTTCCGGGGCACCGCTCATGACTTGAACACCACCGCGGGCTCCAGCCGCATCACGCGCCGCAGGCTGATCCACGCGCTGACCAGGCAGCACGTCAGGATCGAGGTGGCGCCGAACAGGGCGACGCGCCAGTCGAGCTGGAATGCCAGCGGACCGCCCTCGGCCAGCCAGCCGGTGAGCGCCGCGAGCCCGAATCCCATGCCGAAGCCGATCAGCCCGACCGCCAGCACCTGCACCGAGACCATCCGCACGATCCGGGCGTTGGTGATCCCCATCGCCTTCAGCGCGGCGAAGTAGCGCAGGTTGTCCAGCACGAACGTGTAGAGCGTCTGCCCGGCCACCAGCACGCCGATCACGAAGCCCATCGCGATCGTGATGCCGAAGTTCACCAGGATTCCGGTCTGCGCCATGATGTAGCCCTGCGTGCGAGCGGCGAACTCGTCGCCCGTCATCGCGCGCAGACCGGTCGCCTCGGCGATGTGGCGCTTCAGGAGGTCGACCGGGACCCCGGGCTGGGCCTTCACCAGGATGTAGGTCGTCTGGCGGCGCTCCGCGGGGCTCATCGCCACCGCGCGCGAGTAGGTCGTGTAGACGACCGGCTCCCAGAAGAACTCGGGCGTGGCGCGGTACGTGCCGACCACGCGCACCTCGGTGTCGTTGATGCTGAACGAGTCGCCGACGCGCATCGCGCGCGGGCCGCTGCCATCGGTGCCGGTCCGCTGCCGCATCTGGTCGGACATCATGTCGGCGTTGACCAGCACGGCGCGGTCCTGCCGCAGGAGCGCAAGGTCACCGTCCACCATCTCGCGCGGGCCGCCGGCCAGGCTGGCGTCGTCCAGCCCGATCACGCGGACGTTGAACTGCGTGCCGTCGGCCAGGCGCGCCTTCAGGTAGTTCTTGTACATCGGCACCGCCCACGCGACGCCGTCCACGCTGCGGACGCGGCCCAGCGCGGTCGGGAGCAGGTGCTTCGGGTCCTCGGTGAAGTCCATCTGCGGGTCGGTCACCCACAGGTCGTGCCCCTGCGTGTCGTGCACCCAGGACGCCATGCGGCCCGTGAAGCCGGTGAAGATGCTCGCCTGCTGCAGGACCAGCAGGCTGGCGAAGAAGAGCCCCGCGACCAGCCCGATGTACTTCAGGCGGTCGCCCAGGAGCATCCGCAGCGCAAGGCGGTCGAGGGCCAGCGGCCGCGGCGCGAGGAGCGCCGGGACGGGGCGCTCGACGGGGCTCGGGTCGGCGGCGGTCACGGGAGGGGAATCGTAGGCGCGCGATGGCGTGCCCGGACCGAGTGGCATCGCGCGGGATGCTCACCCGCGTGCGAGCCGGCGCAGGCGCAGGCTGTTCGTCACCACGGCCACGCTCGAGACGCTCATCGCCACCGCCGCGAACATCGGGCCCGGCACCCAGTGCAGCCACGGCCAGAGGACGCCCGCGGCCAGCGGGATCCCCACGGCGTTGTAGCCGAACGCCCACCACAGGTTCTGACGGACGACGCGCATGGTCGCACGCGCCACGTGCACCGCCTGCGCGACCAGGTCCACGCGCGGGCGCATGAGGACGACGTCGGCCGCGTCCGCCGCGATGTCGGCGCCGCCGCCCACCGCGATGCCGACGTCGGCCGCGGCCAGGGCGGGTGCGTCGTTGACGCCGTCGCCGACCATCGCGACGTGCGCGCCGCGCGCGCGGAGCTCCGCCACCAGTTCGGCCTTGCCCGCGGGCCGCACGCCGGCCGCGACGTGCGCGATGCCCAGTTCCTGCGCCACGCGCGCGGCGACGGCGGGGTCGTCGCCGGTGGCCATGTGGACCGCGACGCGCTGCGCGCCCAGGGCGTCGACCGCGGCGCGCGCGGTGCTGCGGACGGCGTCGGCGGCGGCGATGACGCCGACGGGTGCACCATCGGCGGAGACGACGACCGCCGTGCGGCCGTGCGCGCGCTCCTGTGCGACAAGCGCGACGACGTCGGCCGGGGCGCCGGCCGTGCCCCCGCACGCGAACTCCGGCGTCCCCACGCGCACGCGCCGCCCGGCGACGTTCGCCTCGACGCCGGCGCCCGGCGTCGCGCGGAACCCGTCGGACACGGGGATCTCGGCGCCCGCGACCAGCGCCGCACGCACGATCGCCTCGCCCACGGGGTGCTCGCTGCCGAGCTCGGCCGCCGCGGCCAGCGCCAGCACGTCGCGCTCGGTTCCGCCGCCCAGCGCGTGCGTCGCCTGCACGAGCGGCGCGCCCTCGGTCAGCGTGCCCGTCTTGTCCAGCACCACGGTGTCGACGCCCGCGAGCGCCTCGAGCGCCGCGCCGCCCTTCACCAGGATGCCGCGCCGCGCCGCCGCACCGGTCGCCACCATGATCGCGGTGGGCGTGGCCAGGCCGAGCGCGCACGGGCACGCGATCACCAGCACCGCCACGGTGCAGGTCAGCGCCATCGAAAGGTTGCCGGCGACCGCCCACGCCGCGAACGTCGCCGCCGCGATCCCCAGCACCGCGAACGTGAACCACGCGCTGACGCGGTCCGCCAGCCGCGCGACCGGCGCGCGGTTCGACTGCGCGTCCTCGACCATGCGCACGATCTGCCGCAGCACGGTGTCGGTGCCGACCTTCGCCGCGCGCACGACCAGCATGCCCGTGGTGTTGCGCGTGCCCGCGAAGGCGTCGTCGCCCGGGCCCAGCAGCACGGGGACGCTCTCGCCGGTCAGCATCGACTGGTCGACGTCGGACTCGCCTTCGGCCACGGTGCCGTCGACGGGCACGCGGTCGCCGGGGCGCACGACCACCAGGTCGCCCACCACCACGTCCGCGACGGGAACGTCGATCTCCGCGCCATCGCGCCGCACGCGCGCCATCGGCGGCTGCAGCGCGGCCAGCCCGCGCACGGCGTCGCGCGTGCGAACGGTGGCGCGCGTCTCCATCCACCGCCCCAGCAGCACGAACGTGACGATCACGCCCGCGGCCTCGAACTGCACGGGCGGCAGCAGGCTTCCGCCCATGACGGGAAGGAACCCGGCCGCGAGCACCAGCACCGAGAACCCGTACGCCGTCCCGGCGCCCAGCGCCACCAGCGTGTCCATGTTCGCGGTGCGCGACCACAGGCCGCGCCAGGCCGTTCGGAAGATCGCGGCGCCGCACCAGAGGACGATCGGCGACGCGAGCAGGAACTGCACCAGCGACGAGAGCACCTGCGCCTCGCCGTGCCGCATGTGCGCGACCTCGGCGCGCGCGTTCGGGTGCAGGCGCGGGTCGGCCTCGGCGGCCTGGCGGAAGGCCTCGGCTGCGCCATCGCCCCACAGGTGGTGCGACGCCATGCCCAGATAGACCAGCGGGATGCACAGCGCGATCGCCAGCACGACCTTCCAGCGCAGCGTGCGCAGCTCGGCGCGGGCGGTGGCGTCCAGCTCGGTCAGGCGGCCGGCCCCGGCGGGCGCGTCCCCGTCCGCGTCCGGCCCGGCCACGCGCGCGCGGTAGCCGGCCTTGTCCACGGCCTTCGCCAGGCGATCCGGGTCGGCGACGGCCGGGTCGATCGTCACCACGGCGCGGCCCATCATGAAGTCCACCTGCGCGTCCGCGACGCCGGGCTGCCCGCGCAGCACGCGCGCAACGCTCGCCGCGCAGCTGGCGCAGGTCATGCCGTCGACGGCCAGTTCGCAGGTGGCGGGCTCGGTCACTTCGCCCCCCGCGCGCGCTTCGCGCATGCCGCGTGGCGCGGGCAGCCGACCAGGTGGTCGTTCACCATCCCCACGGCCTGCATGTACGCGTAGCAGATGGTCGGCCCGCAGAACTTGAAGCCGGCCTTCTTCAGCGCCTTGGCCATGCGCTCGCTCTCGGCGCTGGTCGGCCGGATGTCCGCCGGGGTGCGCAGGCGGTTGTCGATCGTGCGGTGGTCGACGTGCTGCCAGAGGAAGTCGCGGAAGGCGCCGCGGCCGCCGGCGTCCATGATCGTCTCCCATGCCCGTGCGTTGGCGATGGCGCCGTCGATCTTCGCGCGGCTGCGGACGATGCCATCGTCCTTCAGCAGGCGCGCGACGTCGCGGGCGCCGAAGCGCGCGACCACGGCGGGGTCGAAATCACGGAACGCCGCACGGAACGCCGGCCGCTTGCGCAGGATGGTGATCCAGCTGAGCCCGGCCTGGAACCCGTCGAGCACCAGCTTCTCGTAGAGCGCGCGGTCGTCGGTGACGGGCACGCCCCACTCGGTGTCGTGGTAGCGCACGTACACGGGATCCGTGCCGCACCACCAGCAGCGGGTGCCCTTCGGGGGAGCCTTCGTCGCGAGCGCCATGCGCCCATCGTAAGTCCGCGTCGTGTCACTATGGCACCATTTCGTGTCGCTACCCTGCCCCGCATGTCCGTCCCCACGTACTTCCGCTCCCGCCCGCACCCCTGGCACGGCCTGCCGGCCGGGCCCGACGCGCCGCGCACGGTCAACGCGTTCATCGAGATCACGCCGTTCGACGTCGTGAAGTACGAGGTCGAGAAGGCGTCCGGCTACCTGCGCGTGGACCGGCCGCAGCGCTTCAGCAGCACGCCGCCCACGCTGTACGGGTTCGTGCCGCGCACCCTGTGCGACCGGGACGTCGCCGCGCTCTTCGGCGCGCACGACCCCGCCGCGAAGGCGCGCGTCGACGCCCTGCGCGCGTCGGCCGCCGGATTCGCTGGCGACGGCGACCCGCTGGACATCTGCGTCATCAGCGAGCGCCCCGTCGACCGCAGCGAGATCATCGCCGAGTCCGTCGTCGTCGGCGGGCTGGCGATGGTCGACGGCGGGACCGCCGACGACAAGGTGATCGCGGTGCTGAAGGACGACGCGGTCTGGGGCAAGGCCCGCGAGCTCACCGACCTGCCGCCCGCGCTGATCGAGCGGCTGGTGCACTACTTCAGCACGTACAAGATGCGGCCCGGGCATCCTTCGCCGGCCGAGGTGCTGGGCACCTATGGTGCGGCGCATGCGCACGCCGTCATCCGTGCATCGATGGCCGACTACGACCGCGCGATCGGCAGCGTCGTCGAGATGCGCTGAGCGCGCGGCGAGCGCGCGCATGCCGCGGCTCACACGTTCACCAGCTGCTTGCGGTCCGGCGCTTGCTCGCGCAGGTCGATGCCGTGCTCGAGCACGCACTTGAGGTTCGCCAGGCAGAACGCCCAGCCCTCGCGGCAGCCGGTGTAGGCGCCCTCGAGCAGCTTGAAATCGGACGTCGGGTGCATGCGCTGCTCCAGCTCGATGGCGACGCGCCCGTCCGCGCGCGGCATCACGCGGAACTCCACCCAGCCCTTGTTCTCGTACCAGCCGAAGCGGATGCGCTGCGGTGCCTCGGTACGGAGGACGTCGTTGTCCTCGCTCTGCTCCACCGGCGTGCAGCGGCCGCGGTCGTCGCCCTCGCCCGCGCCGCGCCACGTCAGGCGCAGGCGTGCGCCCTGCTCCAGCGTGCGGTCGCGCGGCCACTCGCGGCCGTCGTGCGTCCACGCGTCGGCGCGCGCCAGGAACCACCGCTCCAGGCCATCGCACGTGGCCAGCATCCGCCACGCACCGGCCGCGTCGGTGCGGACGTGGATCGCCTGCGTGAAGCCCAGCCAGTCGCGCCCGGTGCCGGTGCCGAAGAGGCTCATGCGGAACGGCGTGACCTCGGCGGTCATCACGCCGGCCACCACGCACGGGTCCCCGGCGGCAAGCTCGCGCGCCTCGGACTCGGACGCGTGCGGGAACACGACCAGCCCGAGCGACCCGTCCGTCGACGGCCCCGCCACGACCACCTTGCCCGCGGCGACCAGCCCCTGCAGGAACGCGAAATGCCGCGCAAGCGCCTCGGCCTCGTCCTCGGTGGGCGAGAGATGGAAGTTCGCGCGGGTGGGGCGGAGGAATGCGATGGCGGCCATGACGCGCAAAATAGTGTTCGGGATAACCCCGTACCTATTTCCGCGGAAATAGGTACGGGTTATCCCGAACCCAAATTCCACCGCTCGAACTGCCGCCGCGCCTGCCTCAGGAACATCGCCCAGCCGTCGACCGTGCGCGCACCGCGCGAACGGGCCTCGGCGAGCAGCGGGGTCACACGCGGCGCGTAGACCGTGTCCATCACGGTGACCGTGCCGTCGAGCGCCACGTCGTCGGGCAGCGGGCTGCCGTCGGGGTCCGGCCCGCCCTGCATGCCGACCGGCGTGCAGTTCACGAACGCGTGGAAGCACCCGCAGCCCAGCTGGTCCATGCGCCCCGCGACGATCCGGCCCTCGAGCACGCCGCACGACGCACCGGCGCCGGCCCCCTCGCCGGCCGCGCCCATCAGCTCCGCCACCATCCGCTCCGCGCGCTCCGGTGTCCGGTTGAACACCACGACGCGCGCGCCTTCGTCGGCCAGGCCGACCGCCACCGCACGCGCGACGCCGCCCGCGCCCAGCACCGCCACGCGCATGCCGCGCAGCGCCTCGCGCGCCACGCCCATGCCCTCGACCAGCGCGTCCACCGCGGCGGGCGCATCCGTGTTCGTGCACACCAGCGTGCCGTCCGGCTCCACCAGCAGCGTGTTGGCCGCGCCGATGCGCGCCGCGATCGGCTCCACGCGGCCGCCGTGCTCGCGCACGAAGCGCACCAGGTGCTCCTTGTGCGGCAGCGTCACGCTGGCGCCGCGGAAGTCCAGCGCGCGGCACGCCAGCAGGTCGCCCACGGTCGCCTTGAAGTGCTCGTACGCGGGCGGCACCGGGACCGGCAGGTCCACCGCGTCGGTACCGGCCTCGGCGAACCACGCATTGTGCGTCGCCGGGCTCTTCGAATGCGCCACCGGCCAGCCGATCACCGCGACCACCTTCGTCGCGGGACCGATCGCGCCGAAGCGGTACGTCTCGACCAGCTCGCGCACCGTCGGCTGCCCGGGCGCCGTGCCCGCACCGGCCGCGCGCGCCTCGCCGGCCACCGCGCCCGCCG
>JBEIFT010000122.1:0-8273 GCA_040382255.1 Phycisphaeraceae bacterium | reverse complement strand
CGGCCACCAGGTCGGCGAAGGGCGAGGCGGCCGCCAGGCCCAGCGCGAGCGTGGCGAGCGATGCGACGGCGATCAGCTTCTTCATGCGGTGCTCCATGTCTCGGTGTGCGTTGTCTCGGGTGCTCGCTGCGGCGCGGCGCGCCTCAGCCGACGGTCATGCCGCCGTTCACGGGGATGTCGGCGCCGGTCACGAACCGCGCCGCGTCGGATGCCAGGAAGGTCACGGCGCCGGCCACGTCGGCCGGCACGCCGAAGCGGCCGCCCGGCAGCAGCTGCCGGTAGCCCTCCTTCATCTCCTCGGGGTCGTTGGCGTGGCGCTCCACCGGGATCCATCCGGGCGCCACGCAGTTGACGGTGATGTTCCAGGGCGCCAGCTCCTTGGCCATGGCGCGCGTCCAGCCGGTCTGCCCACCCTTCGCGGCCACGTAGGCGCTGAAGGGGTGCGTGCCGCGGCGGAAGACCTCGCTGGTGATGTTGACGATGCGGCCCCACTGCTGCTTCTTCATGTGCGGCAGCGTGCGCCGCGTCAGCAGGAACGGGCTCTTCACGAAGAAGTCGTGCATCTCCTGGTAGAAGGCCCAGTCGTACTCCTCGATCGGCTTCAGCGGCTGGTCGCCGGTCGCGTTGCAGACGATGATGTCGACCGGTCCCAGCTGCCGCTCGGCCTCGGTGCACATGCGGTCGACCTCGGACTCGTCGATCACGTTCGCGCGGATCAGCGCGCCTGCGTATCCCGCGGCCTCGAACTCCTTGAACGTGCGCTGCGCGTGCTCGTGCGAGTTGGCGTAGTTCAGCACCACCTTCGCGCCGGCCTTCGCCAGCCCGAACGCCATCGCCTTGCCCAGCCCGCGGGTCGCGCCCGTCACGAGTGCCACGCGTCCGTCCAGGCGGAAGTCGGGGATCTGCATGGCGGCGCAGGGTAGCTCAGGCCATCAGGCCGCGGATCGGCTCGACGGGCTCGACGCCCACCAGCTTCTGGTCGAGCCCGCCGTAGAAGTAACTCAGCCCGTTCGGGTCCAGGCCCATCAGCTGCAGGATGGTGGCGTGCAGGTTCTTCACGTGGTACCGCTCGCCGACGCCGATGCTGCCCAGCTCGTCGGTCTGGCCCACGCACGCGCCGCCCTTGATGCCGCCGCCCGCCATCCACATGGTGAAGCCGAACGAGTTGTGGTCGCGGCCGGTGCCCACGGCGTATTCCGCGGTGGGCTGGCGGCCGAACTCGCCGCCCCAGACGACCAACGTCTCGTCCAGCAGGCCGCGCTGCTTCAGGTCCTTCAGCAGGCCCGCGATCGGCTTGTCCGTGCGTCCGGCGTGGTAGTCGTGGTTCTTCTTCAGGTCGTCGTGCGCGTCCCAGTTGGCGTCGTTGTGGCTGCCGCCCGAATAGACCTGCACGAAGCGCACGCCGCGCTCCACCAGCCGCCGCGCCAGGATGCACTTGCGCGCGAAGTCCTGCGTGCGCTCCTCGTCGGCGCCGTACAGCTCGAGCGTCTTCGGGTCCTCCTGCGCAAGGTCCACCGCCTCGGGCGCGGTGCTCTGCATGCGGTAGGCCAGCTCGTAGCTCTCGATGCGGCTCTCCAGGTCCGGGTTGCCGCTCCGCAGCAGCGCATGGCGCGTGTTCCACGCCTTCATGCGGTCCAGCAGGCGGCGCTGCAGGTCGTCGCTGCGGCCCGCGGGGTTCGCCAGGTCCAGGATCGGCGGGCCGTCGCCGCGCAGCACGGTGCCCTGGTAGATCGCGGGCATGTAGCCGGCGCTCCAGTTCTTCGCGCCGCTGATCGGGCCGCCCGTCCTGTCCAGCATCACCACGAAACCGGGCAGGTTCTGGTTCACCGTGCCCAGGCCGTAGTTCACCCAGCTGCCCAGCGCCGGCGATCCGCCCAGCAGCTTGCCGCTGTTCATCATCAGCATGGCGCTGCCGTGGATCGGGCTGTCCGCGTACATGCTCTTCACGAACGCGATGTCGTCGACGCACGTCGCCAGGTGCGGGAACAGGTCGCTGACCCACGCGCCGCTCTGGCCGTGCTGGCGGAAGTTCCACTTCGGGCCCACCACGCGGCCCTCGTTCTTGTCGCCGCCGCGGCCCTTGGTCTTGACCTTGATGGTCTTGCCGTCGTACTTGAAGAGGTCGGGCTTGTAGTCGAACGTGTCGATGTGGCTGGGCCCGCCGTACATGAAGAGGAAGATGACGCTCTTCGCCTTGCCGGGCAGCATCGCGGGCTTCGGCGCCAGCGGGTTCGGCTGCGGCGCGGGCATGGGCGTGGTGCCGTCGGCCGCGAACGCCGCGCGGCGCAGGAAGCCGTCCTGCGCCAGCATGCCCGCCAGCGCGACGCCGGTGAAGCCGCCGCCCGCCTGCCACATGAACTCGCGCCGGGTGCGCCCGCAGAAGCTGCCGTGTGGTTGTGGGTCGCCCATGGTGCGTGTCCTCAGTCGATGGCCAGGAACTCGTTCAGGTTGAAGAGCACCAGGCAGTACGAGGCGAGCGCCTGCCGCTCGTCCATGCCGTCCTTCGTGCGCAGTTCGTGGATGAAGGCGTCGGCCTCGTCAAGCTCCTCGCGCGTGGGCGCGCGGCCGCTCGTGAGCACGCGGCCCAGCTGCAGCTGCGCGCGCAGGTCGCCCGGGCGCTCGCGTGCCAGGCGGTCGGCCAGGTCCGCGGCCAGGTCGTTGGTCAGCGCGCCGTTCAGCATGCTCAGCGCCTGCGTGGGCTGCACCGTCTGGAAGCGCACGGGGCACATGCCGTCCACGTCGGCCAGGTCGAAGACGCTGAGCAGCGGATGCTGCAGCGAGCGCTTCAGGTGGATGTAGAGGCTGCGGCGCGTCCACGTTTCCTTCGGCGTGAGCGGCCAGACCTCCTCGGGGCGGCTGCTGGTGGCCAGCACCTCGGCGGGCATCGGCGGTCGCATGCCGGGGCCGCCGGCCTCCGTGCTCAGCGTGCCGGCGCAGGCCAGCATGCCATCGCGCAGTTCCTCGGCCGTCAGGCGGCGCATGCGCTGGCGGCTGAGCAGGTCGTTCGGCGCGTCCTTGGCCAGCGCGTCGGGGCCGGCCACGCTGGACATGCGGTACGCGCTGCTGGTCATCAGCAGCCGGTGCATCTTCTTCAGGCTCCAGCCGTTGGTGGGCACCTGGCACGCCAGCCAGTCCAGCAGCTCCGGGTTCACGGCGGGCTCGCCCAGCTTGCCCAGGTCGTTCGGCGTCGGGCACAGGCCCTGCGCGAAGTGCTGCTGCCACAGGCGGTTCGCCAGCGTGCGCAGCGTCAGGCCGTTGCGCGGGTCGGTGATCCAGCGCGCCAGGGCCAGGCGGCGGCCGCTCGATTCGCCGTGCGGGCGGGCAGCCGGCGGATCGGGCACGAACCACGCGGCGATCGTCGGCACGCCCGGCTCCACCGCCTCGGCCGGCGCGTGCGGCGAACCGCGCGTGAAGACGCGCGTCTCGCGCGGGTCGGCCTCCTCGCGCACCACCAGCAGCGACTCGCCCTTGTCGTCGGGCGGCGTCATCGCGGCCAGGCGGTCGCGCTTGGTGCGCCACTCGGCGGTGCGCGCGGGCAGGCGCAATTCCACGGCCGCACCCGCGGCACCGGCCGGCGCCAGGCCCGTGGCCATCGCGCGGATCTCGTCGTCCGCCAGCGGGCGCTTCCAGATGCGCACCTCGTCGATCGTGCCCGCGAACGGATGGATGTCGTTCTGCAGCGAACCGACCGCGATCTTCTTCGGCGTGACCAGCGCGCGCCGGCTGCCGGTGGCGGTGGCCACGCGCATGCCGTCCACCCACAGCGCGATGTCGCCCGTCTTTCGCGTGCGCGTGAACGCCACGTGGTGCCACGCGCCGTCGTTGTGGCCGGGGCCGCTGGCCACGAACGTCTCGGGCGCGCCGGTGCCCGCGGCGACCACGCCGTGTCCCACCAAGCTGATGCCCCAGTCGTCCACGATGCCCGGCACCTCGCCGTCCACCAGGCCCTTGCCCAGGAACCAGCGCGTGTCGGTGTCGCTGCCGCCGCCGATGTCGGTGGTGCGGAACCAGAAGCCCACGGTGAAGTCATCCTGCACCGGACGGTCGAACTCGACGCGGTCGTCGCCGCCGTCGAAGCCGAACGCCTTGCCGAAGCGTCCGTCCGCGCCGAAGCCGGCGTCGCGGACCTTCGCGCCCGCGGCCGACGTGCCGTCCGGCGCCGTCGCACCGTTCGCGGCGGTGCCGGTCTTCGCGTCCTCGAACGCCAGGTGCGTCACCAGCCCCTCCGCCGGCGCGCGGTCGACGACGGCGTCGCCTTCGCCGGCGGGCTCCAGGCCGGCCTCGCGCTCGATCGCGTGCAGGTCGCGCAGCAGCCCGGCGCGTTCCTCGCGGAAGGCGCGTCGTTCCGTCTCGGGGTCGGCGCGGCCGAAGTCCGTGCGCGCGCTGCGCATGACGTTCTCGGCGGCGATGCTGTTGAACGGGCTGGTCTTGTAGGGCTTGACGCCCGCGAAGAACGCGGCGAAGCGGTAGTAGTCGCGGTGCGCGATCGGGTCGCCCTTGTGGTCGTGGCAGCGCACGCAGCCCATCGCCACGCCCAGGAACGTGCGCGCGGTGACGTCCACGATGCCGTCCATGTCGTCGGCCTGCGCCTGCGCCAGGTCGGGCACCTCGTCGTCCCACATGCCCAGCCGGTAGTAGCCGGTGGCAACCAGCGTGCCGAAGTCGCGGTCGGGCAGCTCGTCGCCGGCCAGCTGCTCCTGCACGAAGCGGTCGTAGGGCTTGTCGTCGTTCAGCGCCTGCACCACCCAGTCGCGGTAGCGCCAGGCGGCGGGCTTGTCGCCGTCGCGCTCGAAGCCGTTCGTGTCGGCGTAGCGCACCAGGTCCAGCCAGAAGCGGCCCCACTTCTCGCCGTAGCGCGGTGACGCCAGCAGGCGGTCCAGCACGCGCTCGTACGCGTCGGGCTGCGCGTCGGCCACGAAGTCCGCGACCTCCTGCGGCGTGGGCGGCAGGCCGGTCAGGTCGAACGTCGCGCGGCGGATCAGCGCCACGCGGTCGGCCTCGGGCGCGGGCGCGATGCCCTTCGACTCCAGCTTCGCCAGCACGAAGCGGTCGAGCGGCGACCGGCACCACGCGGCGTCGCGCACCTGCGGCGGCTGCGGCGCGGCGAGCGGCTTCCAGCTCCACCACGTCTCGCGCGCCTTCAGCGCCTTGCGGTCGATGGCGTCGGCGGGGTGTTCCTGGGGGGCGGCCGGCGCAGCGGGCGTGGGCGCGTCATCGGCCGCCGGCGCCGCGGCAAGCGCCACCACGCCCGCGCAGGCCAGCAGGCCGACACGGACAGCGAGCGAGCCGTGGGGGGTTCGCCTTGGCATGCCTTCCCCACATAGTGCCGCGGGGGGCCGGAGTTTCAAGGCACTGCGGCGGATTGCGGGTTTCCGGGCGTGCCCGGCCCCCGCATCGGCCGTTGGGTCACTCTTCTGCGGTGCGGCCGCGCCGCGCAGGACGCGCCGCCAGGACCCGGAGCCACGCCTCGTCGGCGAAGCGGCAGAGCCCGGCCCGGCGCCCGGCCGTGGCCAGTTGCTCGCGCGTCTCGCAGCTGAGCGTCAGGTAGAGCGACCGGATGTGCCATTCCACCGCGCGCTTGGTGCGGTGCATCGCCTTGGCGATGCCGTCGTTGTCCAGGCCGCACGCGATCGCACGCAGCGTGGTCAGCTGCCCGCGCGAGAGCGGCTCCAGGATCCCCCACACGTGGTCCGTGATCACGCCGAACGAGCAGTTGCCGGCCAGCGGTGCAGGGACGTTCTCCAGGGCACCGCGGAACGCGACGATCGTCGCCTTGGACGCGGCCGGCGCGGGCAGCGCCCAGACCTCGTGGGCCTCGCCATCCAGCACCGCGAGCGCGGCGCGGACGCGGCGGTCGGTGAGCGCGGCGCGGACGTGGTTGGTCCACGCGTTCCCGACGGGCGCGGGCAGGGCGGTCCGCAGGTGCGCCGCGTCGCGGAAGCCCGCAAGCGCACCGGCGTCGGCGGGGACCTGCGCGTTGGCAAGGTTGCCATCGGCGTCGGCATCGACGACGAGCGGCGCAATGCGGTCCATCAGGAGGCCTGCAGCGCGCTGGTTCGGCTCGTTGGTCGTCATGCGAGTTTCCACCGTTCTGAATCGGTTTTGCTGGCCGCCGTCATGTGGGAGATTTCTCCCATGCAACATCCATGCCCCATTGGATCGGTCAGGAGGGGATGTGTCCAGTTGAATCGTGCGCATCGCCCCGAAGTCTCGTACGGATACGAGGCGAGGCCAGTGCTTCCTGTCCCAACGAACTCCGGAGGCGAAATCCGGTGATCCGCTGCAGGGAAAGACCCCGCGTGGAGCGGGCCCCCGCCCGGGTGCGTGCGTTCGCGGGTTGGAATCGGGGCGGCCGGATTTGAACCGACGACTTCCTGCTCCCAAAGCAGGCGCTCTACCAAACTGAGCTACGCCCCGCGTGTGCGGACCAACGATACCAGCGGACCGTGCCGTGCCGTGGCGCCGTGCGGCGCGGCAGGATCCGCCTGGATCACTCCGGGAACGTCGGGAAGTTCGGCAGCATCGGCAGGATGCCGGGGTTCAGGCGCTCGCGGAACCAGCGCCAGTCGGTGTCCGTGCCCGAGGTGTCGGTGGGCGCGCGCGCGTTGTGCGGGCCGGGGCCGCCCACGATCATGCCTGAGGGGAACGGCGCGCCGTAGTTGGTCGCGCAGATGTCGGGATTGATCATCTCGCGCGAATCGGTGGAGCCGTCCACGTAGGTCAGCGTCACGGCATCCGGGCGCCAGGGCGCGGGCAGGTCGACCCACAGGCGCGAGGCGGGCTGCGGGTTGATGATCCAGCCCTCGTTGTTCCATGCGACGTTGTCGTCCTCGACGACCGTGGACATCATGCGCGCGGGCTGCAGCACGCGCGCGACGGTCTGCGTGTTGTAGGTGCTCAGCGGCACGCTGGTCGCACCGGCCGCGCCGGACAGCGGGTTCATGAACGCGCTGTCGTAGTCGGGCAGCTCGTCGGGGCGCGTCACGCCCAGGCACGCGTTGAACGAGTAGCTGCGCACGCGGGTGTTCGCGTCGGACGTCAGCGTGCCGTACGCATTGGTCGGCTCGTCGGGCGAGAGGTACGTCTGCACGTTGCCGATGTACGACCAGAGCTTGCCCTGCTCCAGCGCGGAGACCTTCTCGAACGCGCCGGTGACGTTGGCGCCCTGCGCGCTGACCCAGCAGTGCGTGGTCGAGTTCGGCACGTTGGTGCCGTTCAGGTACATCGACCCGAAGGAGTCGGTGCGCGGGCTCACGAAGCGCCCGTTGTTGTCGCCCGTGTAGGCGTAGTTGGCCTGGGTGATCTGCCGCTGGTTGGTCAGGCACTTCATCGTGCGCGCTCGGGCCCGGACCTTGGTGATGGTCGGGACGATCAGCGTCACGATCAGCGCGATGACCGCGATGACGACCAGCAGCTCCGTGATGGTGAAGCCGGCGTGGCGGGAGGTTCGCGCGGGGCGTCGGGCCATGGTCGGTGTGTCCATCGGGTGGCCAGCGTATCCGCCGGGTTGGATATCGATACGGAAGCCAGTAGGCTTCCGGGCATGAAGATCGCCCATTTCGCCGTGATTTGCGCCCTGTTGGCCCCCGTTCCCGCCGCCCTCGCCGTGCTGCCGGACGATCCGCCGGCCGACGCGCCGAAGAAGGGCAAGGGCTCGTTCGCCGAGTTCGAGCGCAAGGTCCGCGACCTGGTGAAGCTGCAGAAGGAAGCGCAGGAACTCACGACGAAGGTCAAGGGCAACGCCAGCGCGTCCGAGGCCGACATGGCGCGCCTGCGCTCGCTGCAGTCGCAGATCAGCGCGGCGGTGGCGGACATCGCCAACTACATGGAACAGCCGCAGTTCTCGGCCGCCGACCGCGCCGAGATGCAGAAGCTGTGGGACCGCCTGATGGCCGAGGCGACGCCGACGAAGCCGGGCACGGGCGGCGCCGGCGGCGGGAAGAAGTCCTCTTGACCGTGCGGGCCCGGCCGAGCCGATGATGTGTTCGGATGGCGAAGTGGCCCATGCGACGATCGAAGGGTGCCGCGGGCAGCGGTGACGACGGCGGCGCGGATGCGCGCGGCGCGGGCGGTGGCGCGCGCACGCAGGGCGCCGGCTGGATGGTGAAGCTGGCGGTCGCCGTGATCGTGGTCGTGGTGGGCGCCATGGTGCTGCGGCCCGGGCGCGATGGTGCGCCGGCGGGCGAGGCGGGCGCCGGGCAGGCGGGCAAGGCGGGCGACTCCGCTGCGGGCGCGAAGGGCACGCGCACGGCGACGCGGCCGTTGGACGACGG
>JBEIFT010000121.1:0-8277 GCA_040382255.1 Phycisphaeraceae bacterium | reverse complement strand
GGTCGTGCCACGTGCCGAGCCAGCCGAACACGATGACGAGCGGAACCTGGTGGAGCGAGGAAGTTCGCGGAGGAGGGGGCCAAGCGCAGCGAAAGGGCGCGGTGACCACGCACTGCCTCGGGGGCCAGGCGCAGCGAAAGGCCGCAGCAACCACGCACTGCCTCGGAGGCCACACGCAGCGAAAGGGCGCGGTCATCCGCCAGTGCCTTGCCGCCTTCCAGCCCCCGGAAATCGCCCCGGGTTATCCCGAACCCAATTTCAGTTCGTCCCCGCCAGCTTGCGCACCGTGAACATGAACGTGCGCTTCATCGCGCCGTGCATCGCCCACACCGCCAGCGCGCCGGCGGCGCCCGCGACCACCGCGCCCGCGGCCAGGCTGCCGCGCAGGAGCGCGACGCCGGATTCCAGCGTGGGTTCGGCCATCGACTCGGGCCCGACCGCCGTCGCCACCAGGTTGATCGGCGTGAGCGCGTTCAGGAACCCGCCGACGCCCGGGATCTGCGAGCCGGCCGTCATGCCGCAGAGTCCCAGCACGCCGGTGGCGATGCCGGTGGCGAAGACCGCGCCGATCGCGCTGCCGATCGTGCCCTTCGACTTGATCGACCACTGCAGGCCCACCATCACGGTGAACGCGGTGAAGGCGAGCATGACGACCGGGTACTCGAGCGCGACCTCGGGCAGGACCGCGGG
The DNA here is from genome assembly GCA_040382255.1 of Phycisphaeraceae bacterium. Lineage (GTDB taxonomy): Bacteria > Planctomycetota > Phycisphaerae > Phycisphaerales > SM1A02 > UBA966. The sequence goes on along the minus strand of JBEIFT010000121.1, from coordinate 7,587 downwards.
GACCGTGACCGACGCGCTGCCGACCGCGACCGACGCCGCGGTGCCGCCGGCCACGCCCATGCCGTTGGCCAGCACGTAGACCGCCGCCGCGCCGAGCGTCGCCGTCGGCACCAGGAGCATCGGCGCCAGGAACTGGATCAGCCCGCGCAGCTTGCCGGCCAGGTACGGGCCGGGCTGGATCGGGGTCGTCAGGATGATGTCGAGCGAGCCGTCCTCGCGTTCGCGGCTGACCGCGGTCGCGCTCATGTTGATGGCCGTGAGCAGGATCACCGCGGTCTCGGCGGTGACGACCGTGCCGACCGCCAGGCGCAGGCCGGCCAGGTCGAGCGCGCCGGCGCGGTGCAGCACGGGAATGGCCACGCCGCCCATCACGCCCACGATGACGAAGCCCCAGCGACCGAGCAGCGCCACCATGCTGGTGCCGCGCAGCTGGCTCTCGCGCCAGGCGATCGGGTTGTGGCCCACCTGCATCGCCGTGCGTCCCTCGGCCTGCGCGGGCTGCGTGAGGCGGCGCCACCAGGGCGTGCCGACCGCTCGCATCCCCAGGCTGCGCACGCGGAAGGCGCTGGCGGCCAGCATCGCGGCCGAGAGCATCAGCGTGACCAGGCCGTAGGTGCGCGCGGGGTGCTCGTACCACTGCTCGCGCAGCCAGCCCGCGCCCGCCGCGGCCGGCGGCGAGTACGTCGACGGCAGCAGCAGCGATTCCAGCGCCAGGAACGGGTTGATCGGCGTGAACAGCGTGGTGGAGCGCGCCAGCGAGCCCGTCGCCAGCGGCTGCCGCAGCGCGCCGTCGGCCGCCCACGTGGCGAAGAGGTACAGCACCACCGTGCTGTAGAAGACGAAGACGCTGCGCTTTCCGGCGGAGCGCACGATGCTCAGCGACACCGCGACCGCGCCCACGAAGAGCGCCGTGCACGCGCTGATGCCGAAGCTGCCCCAGACCGCGGTGGGCGGAACGCCGCCGAAGAACTGCGTCGCCAGCATCAGCGGCAGCGCGGCCACCAGCAGCGCCAGCACGAAGAACAGCCGGCCGAAGAGGTTGCCCACGACGATCTGCACGCGGTTGAGCGGCGTGGTCAGCAGGATCTCCCACGTGCGCGGGTTGCTCTCCTGGGCGATCGCGCCCGCCATGAAGAGCGGCGTCAGGACGCAGATCAGCGTGACCTCGACGAACGACAGCGCCGTGAAGGCCGTGGCGCCGCGCTGCGCCAGGTCGCGCATGCTGCTGACGCTGCCGACCATGCCCAGCAGCAGCGCCACCATCAGCACCGCCAGGAAGCCCGCGCGGATCCACAGGTGGCGCACGCGCCGCGAGCCGTTCGCGACGATGCGGAGGATGATCGGGTTGGTCGGCCCGAGGTCGGAGATCCAGCGTCCGACGGACATGCGGCGAAGGGTAGCGCGGGCAGGGGGGAGGCCCCCGGCCCGCATGCCGGTTCAGCCCCAGTGCCCGAGCAGGAAGCCCAGGTCGGCACCGTTGGTGGTGCCGTCGCCGTTCAGGTCGGTCGCGCCCGGCTGGCCCCAGTTCCCCAGGAGCTGGCCCAGGTCGGCGCCGTTGACGACCCCGTCGCCGTTGAGGTCGGCGGGGTTCGCCGGCTGCAGCGGGATGGTCGCGGTGTCCATGTTCACGGGCGCGCTCTTGCCCAGCGACGTCCAGAGCGCATGGAGCGTCTGGCCGGTGGTGTCCGTGACGTTGGCGTCGCGCAGGAACTCGGCGTACTCGCGGCTGGTGGTCTGGTACCAGACCGAGACCACCGCCTGCGTCGCGCCCGCGGGTACGGCGAAGAGCGTGTCGTCCCAGTGCTGGCCGTCGGCATACGCGTAGCCGACCGGCGGGCAGCCGGCCGCGGTGAACGCGGCGTTGGTGAAGCCGCGCGGCGGGATGCGGTTGTCCTTGTACTTCTTGTTGGCGAGCGCCAGGTGCAGGTTGACGCCTTCGGGCAGGCCGGTGGCGGCCGCCACGGCGGCGTCGATCCCGTGCTTGGCCTCGTAGACCTTGGTGTCGTCCGCGGTCAGGGTCGCGGTGGCGGCGTCGTACGCGCCGTGCTCCTTGACCAGCGTGCCCGCGGCGTCCAGGAACCGCACGTTCACCCACATGCGGCGACCCTCGGGGTAGCCGGTCGGCAGCTTGTGGCCGCCCTGGTTGATCACGCGCACCTTCAGCTGGCCGCCGACCTGCGTGACCTCCAGGTCGCTGGCGTCGCGGAGCATCTGCTCGTTGCGCGCCACCGCCGTGTCGAGGCGGGTCGGCGTCAGCCCGTACGCTTCGGCCTCGTCGCCCATCTGCGCGGCCACCGCGCGGATGACCCACGTGTTGGCGCCGGAGAAGGAGTGCTGCGGCATGTTGTTGCGCGAGAAGAACGGCTCGCCCTGATCCCAGAAGACGCAGCCGCCTCCGACCTGGTCCGGCATGTGGCAGTCCTGGCAGGACTTCATCGGCCCCTGGAGCGCGCCGCCGAAGCGGTGGTCGGCGTACTCATGGCCGGTGGTGGCGTAGACGCTGTTGGCCCATTCGCTGTACGTGCGCTGCTCCGGGAACATGTCCGAGGGCAGCTGCGTCGGGTGCGGCTGGTTCAGGCCGCCGATCTCGTACTGGCCGTTCGCGTTCTTGGTGAAGACGGGGTTCGAGACGTCGTGGCAGGTGCCGCAGTACTCGCTCTTGCTGTGGAACGGGCTCTCGATCAGCCAGACGCGCTCGCCGCCCTCGCCGAAGCCGTGGAAGTTCAGGGGGACGTCGCCGAACGGCCCGCGGCGGACGTCCTTCGGGTCGATGACGAATCGCGCGTTGCCGTGGCCCTGCGGGATCAGGCCGGCGGCCGCCAGCGGCGAAAGCACCTCCGGGTCCGGCGTCGGGTCCTGGTTGGCCTCCTGGTAGCCGATCGCGGCGCCCTCGCCGTTCGGGCCCGGGTGCGGGTTCACGGCGCGGTGGCAGAAGTGGCAGTTGATGCCGTCGTAATCCTCATTGATGAACTCGTCGCGCGTGCCGGTGGAGCTGCGGCCGCCCAGCCAGGCACCCGGCGCGTGGCAGCGGATGCAGAACTCGCCCGCCAGGTTCGCGTCCTGGTTCGCGATGGTCAGCGTCGCGTGCCAGACCGGGTCGCGCGCGGACTGGGCCATCATGCTGCCGACCCATGTGTCGAACGGCGCGAAGGTCTCGCTGTAGTCGGAGTGGCAGAAGGTGCAGTCGTTGCTGGGCAGGATGCGCATGAACACCGCGCTGTCCGACTCGGGCTGCGTGCCGGGCTGGAAGAAGTCGTTTGCCGTGGTGGGGAGCTGCGTCTGCCCGGGCGGCGGGTTCATGAACGCGCCGACGCCGGTCGCCGCGGCGGCGGCAGCCAGCACGCACGCGCCGAGCGTCATGCGTCGGGTGCGGAGCGAAGCGAGCAGCCGTCGGGACAGGTCGTGGGGCATCATGTCTTCCGGGCAAACGATAGGGAGGCGGCGCTAGGAGTTCGCGCCACCCCCTGCGATTGTGTGAGGGCGGGCGGGCGAGTCAAGGACCCCGGTGACCGTTGGGACCAAAGCCGGCCACGGCTCCTGGGTGGGAGCCCGGAGCAGGCGAACCTGTGTCCAATAAGCCGGCGATCAGCCGTTGCCGGCGCCGACCTTGAGCAGGACCTCGGCGGCGTTCGTCGCGCCGACGAAGCTGGGCCCCAGGTCCTTGCGGGCCGCCACGTCGGACGGCTGGGCGGCCTTGAGCGCGGCGACCTTTGTCAGGTTCGCGCTGATCGCGTTCATCAGCTTGGTGCGCGCGGACGCGGGCAGGTTGCTCGACTGGTTTCGGGCCAGCAGCAGCACGCGGTGGAGCGCCTGCACCAGCTCGGGGGTGCCGCCCTTCAGGAACCGGTCGGCGATGTCGTTGATCACCGCGCCCTCGCTCTGCGCGATCGAGTCGACCTGGGCCGCCGCGACGCCCTTCTGGCGGAGCATCTCGCCGATCGCCTCGGCGTCGTGCGCCAGGACCACCCACGATGGCTCGTCCTTCGCCGCCGCGACGACGCGCTTGGCGAGCGCCTCGAGCTGGGCGCCCGAGAGCTGCGCCGGCGCCAGCGCCTTGGGAAGCTGGGCGGCGGCGGCGATGCGCAGCGCTTGGTCGGGCTGCGTGTCCTTGTCCATGTTGTCCAGCAGGAAATCGACGGCCTCGGCCGTGCCCACGAAGCGGGCCACCAGGAACGCGTTGGTCGCCTGGTAGGCGGTGGCGGGCTTCGCCAAGGGCTGGAAGCGCTTCACCAGCGTGCCGGAGAATTCGCGCCGGAACGACTCGCCCAGCAGGGGGTAGCGGGCGATGTCGATCAGGTCGTTGCGCGCCTGCACGACGTCGGCCGGGGCGCCCTCCTCCATCTGCTTCAGCAGGGGATCGAGCGCGTCCTCCATCTTCTTGCGCTGGTCCGCGGACAGCGCCTTCTTGGACGAGACGACGTCCGCGGGGATGCCGCCCACCTGGGCCACGCACGGGGCGGCGGTCCAGAGGGTGGCGGCGATCAGGGCGGTTCCGAGGAAGGTGCGCATCGGGGACGGTGCTCCGCGGGGCGGTGGGGGTCGAAAGCGCCCCACGCTACCCCTTCGTTTCGGGGGGTGTCAACGCTGGGGTTCGGGCGCCGATCCGGCGTCGGTTCCCGCCGATTCGGCCTTCGGGCCGTTTCCGGGCGCAGGGTCGGCCGGGTTTCCGGCCGCGGCGAGGGTGGCGCGGATGCGATCGGCCAGGCGCCGCTCGTAGGCCGGATCGCGTCCGATGGGGGTCCAGCGCGTGGGAGCACGGGTGGTGTCGTCGCGGACGTCCCGTGTGTCCAGCGGATCCTGCGCGTAGTGGACCTGGCTGAGGGACCAGGTGCCGATCTGCTTGTTCGCGACGAACGACCGATCGATGAACACCAGCACGCGGACCTCGACGGGGCCCTTCGGTGCGCTCAGGTCGAAGCGTGCCTCGGCGCGGTCGGTGCCGGGCAGTGCCGCCGACTGGATGGGCGCGGCCGGGTCGGGGATGGGCGCCGCCCAGCCCTCCGGCACGAACTCGATGCGCGCGCGCCGTCGTTCGTGGTTGACGGTGTGCGCGAATCCGCCGCCCACGCCGTCGTTGTCGGTGCGCCACGGCTCCAGCAGGCTGCCGGCCACGCGTGCATTGGTCTCGATCACGCCCATCGCGCGGTCCGCGACCACGGGGTCCAGCCGGTCCGCGCGCGTGGCGGCGATGGCCGCGTCGAAGGCCCGCGGGTACTCGGCGGCCGGGACCGTGATGGCGGCACCGCCTGCCTGGTCCGACGGGGCGTCCGGCGTCGCCGCGCAGCCGGCGGCAAGGGTCGCGAGGATGGCGGTCAGCGCGCGTCGCACGCGCGGATGGTAGGGGATGCAATGCCCCGGGGCCCGCGCCACCGTATAACGGGGCCATGCGGCTCCTGCTGCCGGCGCTCCTCCTGATCGGCGTGCTGCTCGCGGTGGCGTCATTCGACGCCGGGCACCCGCGCGCCGAGGTGGTGGTCGCGCAGGCGGTGGACAACTTCACGCTGGATCCGCAGCGGATGAGCTGGCAGCACGACCTGCGCGTGGCGCGCGCCATCTACGAGACGCTGGTGACGAAGGACCCGGACGGCGTGCGCTTCACCCCGGGCGTCGCCGAGCGCTGGGAGGTCGCCCCCGACGGCCGGACCTGGACCTTCCACCTGCGCCCCGACGCGCGCTGGTCGAACGGCGACCCCGTCCGCGCGGGCGACTTCGTCTACGCGTGGCGCCGCATGCTGCTGCCGGACCTGGCGTCGGACTATTCGGGCTTCCTGTTCGAGATCGAGGGGGCGAAGGAGTTCTACGACTGGCGCCAGGCCGAGCTGGAGGCGTACGCGAAGCGCGCCGCGGCGGACGGCGGGAGCGCGGAGGCCGCCGAGGACCTCTGGCGCCGCACGCTGGAGCGCTTCGACCGCACCGTGGCGCTGCATGCGACGGACGACCGCACGCTGACCGTGACGCTGGCGCGCCCCGTGCCGTACTGGCTGGAGTTCGTCTCGTTCGCGACGCTGAGCCCGGTGCACCCCGCGACGCAGTCGCGCTTCAGCGCGCTTGACCCCGCGTCCGGCATGCGGCGTGATTCCGCGGGCTGGACCAAGCCCGGCACGTGCGTCACCAACGGCCCGATGATGCCGACCGAATGGCGATACAAGCGCCAGATGCGCCTGGAGCCGAACCCGCACCACTGGGACCGTGCCGCGCACCGGCCGGCGTCGGTCGACATCCTGACGCTCTCCGACGACAACACCGCGGTGCTGGCGTTCGAGGCCGGCGCCGTCGACTGGCTGAGCGAGGTGCGCGCGGGCTACAAGGACGAACTGGTCGCGCAGGCCGACCGCTACCTGGCCGACCATCGGGCGGAGTTCGACGCGCTGCGCGCCGCCGGCCGCACGTTCGACCAGGCACTGGCCGCGCTGCCCGCGCCGCACCACGGCGAGCGGCGCGACGTCCACCCGCTGGACGCGTTCGGCACCGACTTCTTCAACTTCAACTGCCGGCCCGCGCTGCCCGGCGGCGAGGCGAACCCCTTCAAGGACGCGGCCGTGCGCCGCGCGTTCGCGATGGCGCTGGACAAGCAGGCGCTCTGCGACCGCGTGGTGCGGATCGGCGAGCCGCCCGCGCGCGTCCTGGTGCCGCCGCGCAGCATCGCGGGCTACGCCGGACCTGCCGGGCTGCCGCACGACGTCGCCCGCGCGCGCGCCGAGCTGAAGGCCGCCGGCTGGGAGGACCGCGACGGCGACGGCATCGTCGAGGACGCGCGGGGGCAGCCGTTCCCGACCGTCGAGCTGATGTACTCGACCGGCAGCCCGCGCTACCGCGACCTCTCGCTGGCGATGGCCGACATGTGGCGCCGCGCGCTGGGCGTGCCGGTCGAGGTGCGCGGCAAGGACGCCAAGTTCTTCAAGGAGGACCTGAAGAAGGGCAACTTCATGGTCGCGCGCGGCGGGTGGTACGGCGACTACGCCGACCCGACCACCTTCCTGGACTTCTGCCGCACCGGCGACGGCAACAACGACCGCGGCTACACGAGCGCGCGCTTCGACGCGCTGCTTGCCCGCGCCGCCGCCGATCGCGACCCGGCCGCGCGGATGCGCACGCTGGCCGAGGCCGAGCGCGTGCTCGTCGAGGAGGACCTGCCGCTGGTCCCGATCAGCCACTTCCGCACGATCTACATGTACGACCCGCTGCGCCTGGCCGGCATCGCCCGGAACCCGCGCCTGGAGCAGCAGTACGCCGACCTGCACCGCGCGGACGCGCCGGCCGCGGTCAGCCCCGCGCCGTGAGGCTGATGCGCGGGTCGACCCACGCGTACAGCACGTCGACCGCCAGGTTCAGCAGGACGAGCGAGGGGCTGAACACCAGCACCACGCCCATGACCAGCGTGATGTCCTTGGCCAGGACCGCAGCGACGACGTGCTGGCCGATGCCGGGCACCGCGAAGACCTTCTCGACGACGCACGATCCCGTGACCGCCGCCGCGGTGGCGGGGCCCAGGTAGCTGAGGACCGGGAGGAACGCGTTCTTCAGCGCGTGCCGCAGCGCGGCCTGCGTGCGGCCCAGGCCCTTGGCACGCGCGGTGCGCAGGTGGTC
>JBEIFT010000120.1:0-8287 GCA_040382255.1 Phycisphaeraceae bacterium | reverse complement strand
GCGCCGCGCGCTGCCCGCGCGCCGCCGCCACGAACGCCGCCGCGCGCGCCGGGTCCACGGGGTTCTCCCAGCGGCCGTCGACCTTGATGCTGCTGCCCACGATCGCCGCGTCCGCCACCGCCAGCGTCGCCGCCACGCTGCCGGCGTCCGCACCGCTGCCGGTCAGCACGGGCAGCGCGCACGCCGCGCGCACGGCGCGCACCTCGCCCAGGTCGACGCGCGCGCCGGTCTCGGCACCCGTCACGATCACGCCGTCGGCCAGGAAGAACTCGCACGCCCGCGCGCACGCCGCGATGTCCAGGTCGCCCGTGATGGCGTGCGACGCATGCTTCTTCTTGATGTCCGCGTAGATTCGCACGCGATCGGCGCCCCACGCACGGCGCGCGCGCAGCAGCGGGCCGGCCGCGGCGTCGGCCATCAGGCCCTCGTCCGCCACGTGGCTGAACACGAAGTTCTCCGCGCGCACGAAGTCCAGGCCCGCGGCGTGCGCGACGGCCAGCGCCTCCATCGACCCTCCGCCCAGGATCTGGATGCCGACCGGCCCCTCGAACGCGGCGCGCACCGCGGCCGCGGCCGCCGCCATGCACGCGGTGACCTCGGGGCCGATCCCGTGCTTCAGGTACGGCCGGTCGTGCATGTTCTCGATGATGATCGCGTCGAAGCCGCACTCGGCCAGGATGCGCGCCTCGCGGGCAGCCTGCGCCGCGATCGCCGCCGGCGCCAGCGCCGCGCGCGGCGTGCCGGGCAGCGCCGCCACGTGGACCATGCCGATCGCGCCGCGCAGGAAGGGGGTGGTGGTCATTGCGTGGATCCTCCTTGGGTGCCGCTTTGGGCTTCCTGGTTGCCCATCAGCGCCGCGTGGTACGAGCGGAACTCGGCGCTCTGCTCGACGCGCAGCAGTTCCAGTTCGATGCGCTTCTCGATCCCGGGGTCGAGGCCCAGCCGCATGCCGAGCGCCACGTAGCCCCGGTAGAGCGGCTTCGGCAGCACCACCAGGTCGGCGTCCTTGCTGCGCGCCACCAGGAAGTCCAGCACGGACGTCGCGCCGACGACCGCGTCGATCTCGCGGCCCTCCAGCGCGGCCAGCGAGGCCTCGAACGTCTCGTACGGGATGCCGTCGATCCCGGCGCGGTTGGCGTACCGCTCGCCGATGGTGCCGGTCACGATCCCGACGCGCGTGCGCAGCAGGTCCGCCGGGCCCGCCACGAGCGGCTTCATGCGGTGCACGGTCAGCACCGACGTCACGACGCCGCTCGAGATGGTCAGCAGGACGAAGCCGAACGTCATCCAGGTCATTGCGAGCAGCTTCCCGCGCCAGGTGACCGGCACGTGGTCGCCGTAGCCCACGGTGGTCAGCGTGGTCACGCTCCACCACGTGGCCGCGCGGATGCCGCGCAGCGGGTGGCCCTGGAGCGGCGGGTTGTGGCGGCGCTCCATCGCCCAGAGTCCCAGGCTGAACAGCAGGACGAACACGCCCATGATGGCGAACCACCACAGCACCTCGCCCTGCAGGACGCGCGAGACGACCTCCAGCACCGCCAGCTCGCGCGTCTCGCGCGTGGCGATGGAGATGCCGCTCGAATCCAGCGCGGGGGTCAGCGTGAAATCCAGCAGGTTCTCGGGAATCACGCCGAGCCCGGTGGCCGCGACGTCGACCTCGCCTGCCCGCAGCGCCGCGCGGAGATCCTCGAATCCGTACTGCTTCAGCTCGTACCGGATCTGCAGCGACTCGGCCGTCATGTGCCACGCCTGCACTGCCAGGCCGCTCCATGGGCCGCCCGGGCGCCCGGGCGGGATGCTCCACGGCGGAAGGTCGCACGTGCCCACGCGGAGCGTGGTGCCGGGCGGGATCGGCGGCAGCCGCTCGATCAGCGCCGTGCGGAGCCGCGCATCTTCCTGCGTTCCCTTCGCGCCGGAAGCCTCGGCCTGCCGCGCGGCGGGGTTCACGCCCTTGCCTGGCGCGTCGGGTGCGACCTGTCGCGGCGCCATGCCGAACGCTCCTGCGCCGGCGATCGCCAGCACCAGCACCAGCGCGCGCGCGGCGCTGCCGGTCCGCGGCGTGGGCTTCGACGATCGGCGGAACGCTTCCATCGCGCGCATCATCACCGAAGCGCGGGCCGCGGTGGGGCACGCGGGCGCGCCGCGTGCGGAAAAACAGCGGCATCCGGCGGGTGCCGCCCGGGCCGGGGGTATCGTTCCCGCGGTGACCACGCTCCCGCACGTCCAGCACGACCGCCCCGTCGCGGTGATCACCGGCGCCAGCGCCGGGATCGGCGCCGCCACGGCCGCCGAGCTGGCGCGCACCGGCCACGACCTGGTGCTGGTGGCGCGCCGCCGCGACCGCCTGCACACGGTGGTCAGCCGCGCATCCGACGCCGCCGGCCGCCTGGTGCGCGCGGAGCTCGTGACCGAGGACGTCACCGCGCCCGGCTCCACCGGCCGGATCCTGGACGCCGCCGAGCGCGCGTTCGGCCGCTTCGACGTCGTCTACGCCAATGCCGGCTACGGCGCCGAGCGCCCGATGCACGCGATGAGCACCGCCGACCTGCGCGCGATGTTCGAGACGAACTTCTTCTCGAGCGTCGAGCTGGCCACCGAGGCCGCGCGCCGGCTGATCGCCGCGCGGCGCCGCGGGCACCTGATCCTCTGCTCCAGCTGCGTGGCCAAGTTCACGCTGCCCGACTTCGGCGCGTACAGCGCGTCCAAGGCGGCGCAGGCGCACGTGGCGCGCGCCATGCACTACGAACTGCTCGGCCACGGCATCATGGTCTCCAGCGTGCACCCGGTGACCACGGCCACCGAGTTCTTCGACGTCGTGCGCGACGGCCTGGCGCCCGGCGCCGAGCAGCAGTACGCGATCCACGACATGTCCAAGTTCTTCGTGCAGCGGCCCGAGAAGGTCGCGCGCGCCATCGCGCGGTCGATCGGGAAGCCGCGCACCGAGATCTGGACCAGCTTCCCCACGCGGCTGGCCGCAGGATTCATCACGGCCTTCCCCGGGGTCCTGGACCTGGCGGTGCGGCTTTCGCGTCGCCGCGGCCCGTCCAGGGCGTCCTGACGCGACCCTTCCGGCGCGGATATCCTTCCGCCCCTTGCGCGCCACCGGGCGCGCAGCCCCGCGCCCCCAGAGGAATCCACAGGAACGCCCATGGCCCTCCGCATCGCCATCAACGGTTTCGGTCGCATCGGTCGCCTCGTCTACCGCGTCGCGATGGAGCAGGGCGGCATCGAGGTCGTCGCCGTCAACGACCTGGTGCCCGCCGACAACCTGGCGTACCTGCTGAACCACGACACCATGCACGGCCGCTTCGGCCACCGCGTGTCGGTGAACGCCGACGGCTTCACCTGCGACGGCAAGGCGACCCGCTGCTTCGCCGAGAAGGACCCCGGCAAGCTGCCGTGGAAGGACCTCGGCGTCGACATCGTGCTGGAGTCCACGGGCCATTTCACCGACCACGCCGGCGCCTCGCTGCACCTGGCCGCGGGCGCCAAGCGCGTCCTGATCAGTGCCCCGACCAAGAGCGACGACAAGGTCCGCACGCTGGTCTACAAGGTGAACCACGAGCAGTACGACCCCGCGCGCGACCAGGTCGTCTCGAACGCCAGCTGCACCACCAACTGCCTGGCGCCGGTCGTGAAGACGCTGCTGGCGCACTGCGGCATCGAGGAAGGCCTGATGACCACGGTGCACGCGGTCACCGCCACGCAGCCCACGCAGGACGGTCCGTCCAAGAAGGACTGGCGCGGCGGCCGCAACGCGTACATGAACATCATCCCGGCCAGCACCGGTGCGGCGAAGGCCGTGGCGCTCTGCATCCCCGAGGTGAAGGGCAAGCTGACCGGCATGAGCTTCCGCGTGCCCACCGCCAACGTCAGCTGCGTGGACCTGACCTTCCGCACGTCGAAGGCCACCAGCCTGGCCGAGATCAACGCCGCCATGAAGGCCGCCGCCGACGGCCCGATGAAGGGCGTCCTCGGCTTCACCGACGAGGAAGTCGTCTCCAGCGACTTCATGACCGACCCGCGCAGCTCGATCTTCGACTCGCTGGCCGGCATCCAGCTGAATGACCGCTTCTTCAAGATCGTCAGCTGGTACGACAACGAGGCCGGCTACTCCAACCGCTGCGTCGACATGATGAAGTACATCGCGTCGCGCGGTCTCTGAACCGGCGCCGCCGGCCCACTCCGATGACCCACCTCCTGGCCAGCGCGAACGAGCTCGTCTTCCCCTTCGCCCATTACTGGGGCTTCTACCTGGGGTTCGGGGCGCTGGTCGTCCTGCTGCTGGGCATCGACCTCTTCGTCTTCCACCGCAAGTCGCACGCGGTGGGCATGCGCGAGGCGATGGGCTGGACCACGCTCTGGGTCTCGCTCTCCTGCACCTTCGGTGCGCTGGTCTGGCTGTACCTGAACCACCGCTTCGCGGACATGAGCCCGGAGCAGCTGCACGAGACCTACGGCAGCGCGACCATCGCCAAGGACATCACGCTGGAGTTCTTCACGGGCTACGTCGTCGAGAAGAGCCTCTCGATCGACAACATGTTCGTGTTCGTGGTGATCTTCGGGTTCTTCAACATTCCCGCCGCGCTGCAGCACCGCGTGCTCTTCTACGGCATCCTGGGCGCCCTGGTGTTCCGGGCGATCTTCGTGGCGATCGGCGCGGCGCTCATCCAGTACACGTGGGTGGTCTGGATCTTCGGCATCTTCCTGATCGGAACGGGCATCAAGATCCTGTTCGCGCCTGAGAAGGAGAAGGACCCCGAGGCGAACCCCGTCCTGAAGCTGCTGCGGCGCTGGGTCCCGCTGACGCCGCGCTTCCACGGCGAGCGCTTCTTCGTGAAGGAAGAGGCCCTGGAGCCCGGCGCCGGGGCCGGCGCGAAGAAGGCCCTCCGCTGGGTCGGCACGCCGCTCTTCGTGGCGCTGGCCATGATCGAGATCAGCGACGTGATCTTCGCGGTCGACAGCGTCCCGGCCGTGTTCGCGATCACGCGCGAGCCGTTCGTCGTCTTCACCAGCAACATCTTCGCCATCATGGGCCTGCGCAGCCTGTACTTCCTGCTGGCCGGCGCCGCCGACAAGTTCCACCTGCTGAAGTACGGCCTGGGCGTCGTGCTGGTGTTCGTGGGCGTGAAGATGGTGCTGCCGTCGAGCGTCTACCCCGAGGCGTGGGGCGGCCACTTCCCGACCGGTTGGTCGCTCGGGATCATCGTGGGCGTGATCGGCGCCTCGATGGCGGCCAGCCTGATGGTCAAGCCGAAGGGGCATTCCCCCGCGGCCTGATCGCGGCGCCGTCGCCGCCCTTGCCGGCGGCACCGCCCGCGGCCAGGAGCTGCGGCAGGATCCCGCCGTCGCCCGGCACCACGGTCACCGCGGCCTTGCCGTCGATCACCCGCTGGGCCTCCAGCACCTGGAAGAGCGCCTGCTGCGCCGCGGGGTCGCGGCTGACCTCGCGCAGCATCTCGCCCACGATCCTCGGGCGGATGGCGCCGGCCTTCGCGAACTCCACGGCCGCCTGGCGCTCGGCGCTGCTCGTGATGATGCTCACCTGGTTCGCGCCGTCCTGCTTGATGGACGCCGTCACCTGGCGCAGGCGGTTGACCACCTTGCTCTCGATCTGGCGGATCATCTCGGGGTCGCGGAAGTGCACCTTGCGGATGTACACGCTGCCCAGCCGGTAGCCCCATGCCTGGCTCTGCGGCGAGACCTCGTCGCGCACGGTCAGGCTCATGGCGTGGCGGTCGGCCAGCATCTCGCCCAGCGGCAGGTTGCTCAGGCAGCGCACGGTGCTGTTGCTGACGTTGGCGGCCAGCGAGCCGCGCGGGTCGGCGTTGCGGAAGAGGTACGCCACCGGGTCGCTCACGAACATCTCGAACCAGATGCCGATGCCCATGGGCGCGCCTTCCTCGCTGTTGACCGGCTGGCTGCGCAGGTAACGCTGGTCCAGGCGCAGGTCGATCACGTGGCGCGTGCCCATCCAGTTGACGATGAACGCGCGCAGGCCCATGCGCGGCAGCAGGAAGTGCAGGCCCGGCTCGTCGATGGTGCAGACCACCTTGCCGAAGAGCACGTAGACGTAGCAGCGGCGCTCGGGCACCACCACCCACAGGCCGCTCAGGCGCGCCAGGGCCAGCAGCAGCGGGATGCCGATGGCGCTGGCGAAGAACGCGGCGACGGCGGAGATCAGGAAGGTCACGCGCCACCTCCCATCACCACGCGCTCGGCGCGGGAGTAGAGGCCCAGCCGCACGTTGCGCACGTAGGCCTCCAGCGCGGCGTCGCCGCCGGCGGCCTTCAGCTCGGCAAGCTGCGCGGCCAGCAGGCGGAGCGGCTCCACCTCGGCCTGCGCCTTCAGCGTCTCGATCTCCACCGCACGGCGCGACTGCACGATCGTCTGGTCGGCGGACGCCTGCGCCAGGCTGATGTCCGAAGAGACCTGGTTGTGCGCCGTGTTGATGGCGGCCAGCGCCGATTCCACCTCCATCGGCGGGTCGATGCTGGTGATCAGCGAGGCCTCCAGCTGGATGCCGTAGCGCGCGGGCGCGCAGGCGCACTCGCGGTCCATGTGCTCGTTGATGTCGCGCAGGTTCTTGCGCAGGTCGTTGATGCTGATCGTGCCCTGCGCCACGGCGGCGCCCGGCTCGGTGGTGTCCGTGCCGGGGTTCGTGGCGGCGGCCGCGGCGGACTGCGGCGGTGCCTCGAAGTTGGCGATGCGCTCGCGCAGCACCGAGACGAAGTAGCCCATCACGTGCGCGATCGGGTTCTTCACGCCGAAGAGGTACGCGTAGAGGTTGCGCTCGCTGATGCGGTAGCGCAGCTGGCCGGTGAGTCCCGTGTTCAGCTGGTCCTTGGTGACGGCCTCCAGCACGCTGCCGCCGTCGTTGGCGGCCGGCTGCTCGGGGTCGAACGCCATGCTCACCGTCTCGGTGGCCACGTTGACCTTGTAGACGGTCTCCCACGGCCACTTGAAGTAGGGGCCCCCGGGCGGGATCACGCGGACCTGCGGGAACGTGTAGCGCTCGCGCTCCTCCGGCGTCAGCGAGGCCGCGATCGGGTCGTCCAGCGTGGTGGCGTTCCCCACGCGCTGCGCGCGGCCGAACGACGTCTTCACCGCGCGCTCGTTCTGGTTGACGGTGTAGATGCCGGCGGCGACGTAGCGCAGCGCGAACCACGCGACGAAGCCGACGATGCACCCCAGGAGGATGCCGGAGGGGCCTTCGAGGATCATGGGGAAGAGGATACGAGTGGCGGGGGAGGGGCGCGAAGGTCAGCGTTGCCCGAACTTCCGCGGCCATGTTCAGATTTCGCAGCCCGGGCTCGTAAACTGCGCGCGTGGCGACGAACCTCCGCGAACGAATCACCATGGACCCGGCCGTGATGGGCGGCAAGCCCTGCATCCGAGGGATGCGGGTGACCGTCGGGGCGGTGCTGGGCATGCTGGCGTCCGGCCACTCGGAATCGGACGTGCTGCAGGCGTACCCGTACCTCGAGCCGCTCGACATCCGCGCGGCGCTGGCGTACGGGGCGTGGCGGGCGGAGGATGTCGACGTTCGGATCGAGCATTTCGACGCGTCCTGACGGACTGGGGAATCGGACATGCGAATCGTGGTCGACATGAACCTCTCGCCGAGGTGGGCTGTCCGCTTGCCCGAACTCGGCATCGCGGCGGTGCACTGGTCGCAGGTGGGTGACCCACGCGCCAGCGACGCCGCGATCATGGCGTGGGCGCGCGCGGAGCGGCGCGTCGTGCTGACGCACGACCTGGATTTCGTCGTCGCCCTGGCGCTGGCGCAGGCCCGCGGCCCGAGCGTGGTCCTGCTCCGCGCGTCCGACCCCGCGCCGTTCCTTTCGGCGACGCTGGTCGCGGCGACGATCCGCGCGCATGCGGTGGAGCTCGAGGCGGGAGCGATCCTCGTGCTGGACCGGACGGGAAACCGCGTCCGGATGCTGCCTGTGCGGTCTCAGCGGTGATTCGCGTGCGATTCGCGCTCTCGCCCCGTCGCTTGACAGGCGCAGGCGTTTCGCTACCATCACGGTCTGCGGGGTAGAGCAGCCTGGTAGCTCGTCGGGCTCATAACCCGGAGGTCACTGGTTCAAATCCAGTCCCCGCTACTTCAAGAGGCGCGCGCGAAAGCGGCGCGCCGAACGGTTCAGAGTGAGCGCCCTGGCCCCACGGCCGGGGCGTTCGCGTTTTGCGGCGTGCGTACGGCGTTTTGCGACAAGGGGTTGCGTGCGCGAAGGTCTCTTGGGGTGGGCCAGTGGAGTGGCGCGGCCGGGTGCCTGGCCAACCG
>JBEIFT010000119.1:0-8301 GCA_040382255.1 Phycisphaeraceae bacterium | reverse complement strand
TGCGAACCCGATCCTGAGGTCCAACCACATGCTGATCCCGACGCTCGCCTTCCTCGCTTCCCTGTTCCAGCCCGCGGGTGACGCCCCGGCTGCGAAGCCCGCCGCTCCTGCCACCGCGCGCCCCGAGGGCGCACCCGCGCCCGGCACCGCCGCGACCGCGCCGGCCGCGGCGCCCGCCCGCCCCGAGGGCGCGCCCGAGCCTGGCAAGGCGGTCCGGCTGGTCGGCGACGCCGAGGTCAAGCCCGTGCTGGAAGGCGAGGAGTACCGCCTGCCGCAGATGAACATGCTGATCGAGGCGCCGCTGCCCGTCGGTTACCCCGCACCGACGCCGCCCGGGATGATCGAGCTGAAGACCTACCCAAGCGTCCGTCGCGCCGAGTACAGCGCGAAGGGATCGAGCAACTTCGGGATGAACGTCGGCTTCTGGCCGCTGTTCAACCACATCAAGAAGAACGACATCGCGATGACCAGCCCGGTGGAGATGGACTACCGCCCCGCCGGCGAGCGCACGCCGCTGGCGCCGATGAAGGACGCCGAGGGAAGCTGGACGATGAGCTTCCTCTACCGCACGCGCGACCTGGGCCCGACGGGCGAGGACGGCCGCGTGAAGATCGTCGACACGCCCGAGCTGGTCGTGCTCTCGATCGGCATGAAGGGCCCGTACGGCATGGGCACCGTGAACGCCGGCATGGAGGCGCTGCAGAAGTGGTTCGACGGCCAGCAGGAGTGGGAGCCCGCGGGCGACCCGCGTGGCCTGAACTACAACGGCCCGCAGGTGCCGATGGCCCGCAAGTGGAGCGAGGTGCAGGTGCCCGTCAAGCGGAAAGCAGCCCGCCCGCAAGCGGCTGCCGCGAGCGACGCGCCCAAGCGATGACCCCGATCCCCGCGAGCACCATGCCCGCGGAGAGCAGCATGGGGAGCGTGACGGGGCCGATCGCGAAGACGTCCTCGTCGGGCACGCGGAACTGCTCGCTGACGTTGCGCAGGATGCCGTAGCCGACCAGGAACGCGCCGAAGAGCGTGCCGCCGTGGCGCGGCTTCAGCCACACCAGCACCAGGACGGTCATGAGCATCGGGCCGTCGGTGAGCGCCTGGATGAAGTTGTTGGGGTAGCGCGCGGGAACCATCGCGGCGACGCGCGCGATCGCCTCGGGGTCGTGCGCGTAGGCCATGGTCACCAGGTGCTTGGCATTCGCGTAGGCCTCGGGGGTCTGGGCGCGCTGCAGCAGTTCGTCGGGGTACTTCACGCTCCACGCGGGTGGATTCGCCTGCATTGCGTCGGGCAGCAACTTGCCGGGAAGCTCGCCGTTCACCCAGTTGGCCAGGCGGCCGAACATCAGCCCGGGCGGCGCGATGAAGGCCGCGGTGTCGGCGAGGCACAGCACCGGCAGCGCGTGGCGGTACGCGAAGAAGACGTTCGCCAGGAACACGCCGGTGATGCCGCCGTGGCTCGCCATGCCGCCCTTGTGGATCTCCAGCAGTCCCCACCAGGGGAACGAGTCGTGGAACGTCCAGAACAGCGCGCGGTCGTAGAGCACGGCGTGTCCCAGCCGCCCGCCGATGATCACGCCAAGCACGCAGGCCGTGATGTAGTCGCCCACCAGCGCGGCCGGCAGCGGGATGCGCTTCGAGCCCGCGAGCCAGCGCACCAGCAGCCACGCCACCACGAATCCCGTCATGTAGGACAGGCCGTACCAGCGGATGCCGAACGTCTCCGTGAACTGGATCGCGAACGGGTTCAGCGTGTGGACGAGGCTTTCTGCCAGGGTGAGGGGCACGACACGGAGTCTACGGAACACCGAAGCAGGCGTACCATCGCGTCGTGGCCACCACTGCCCACGATGGACCGGTCGACCCGGCCGGCGGCGCCGCGATGCGCGACGCGCTGGCGTGCCTGCGCGGCGGCGGATCGCTGTCCGAACGGCAGTCGCACGACGCGTTCGCGGCGGTGATGGCGGGCAGCGTGCCGGAACCGGCGATCGCGGAACTGCTGACGCTGCTGGCCGCGCGCGTGCCGACGGTGGATGAGCTGGTGGGCGCGGCGACCGTGATGCGCGCGAACGTCGACCGCGTGGAGACCGGTGTCCCGCCCCAGGATCTCCTGGACACCGCCGGCACCGGCGGCACGGCGAAGCTCTTCAACGTGTCCACGGCGGCCGCGATCGTGGCGGCCGCGGCGGGCGCCCGCGTGGCGAAGCACGGCAACCGCAGCCGCACCGGCCGCGGCAGCGCCGAGGTGATGGCGGCGCTCGGCGTGCGGATCGACGCGGGCCGCGACGTCCAGCGCCGCTGCATGGACGCGGCGGGCATCTGCTTCTGCTTCACGCCCAACCATCATCCGGCGGCGCGCCACGCGGCCGGGGTGCGGAAGGCGCTTGGATTCCCGACGATCTTCAACCTGGTGGGCCCGCTGACGAATCCCGCCGGCGCGCGGCGCCAGATCATGGGCGTGTACGCGCCGCAGTTCGTGCAGCCGATCGCCACGGCGCTCGCGCGCCTGGGTGCGGTGCACGCGATCGTGCTGCACGGCACCGACGGGCTGGACGAACTCTCGGTCTCGGCGCCGACGATGGTCGCGGAGGTCGTCGCCGGGGCGATCACCGAGCGCATCGTCACGCCCGAGGAGATCGGCGTGGCGCGTGCACCGCACGAGGCGCTGGTGGCGCGCGACCTGGCGCACGCGGCGGAGCTGGTCGAATCGCTGCTTGCGGGGCGCGAACGCGGGGCGCCGGAGTCGATGCTCGCCGCGAATGCCGCGGCGGCGCTGGTGGCGGCGGGACGCGCCGCGGACCTGCAGGCGGGCGTCGCGCGGGCGCGCGAGGCGCTCGCGTCGGGTGCGGCGCTCCGCACGCGGGAGCGGCTGCGGGAGGCTTCGCAGGAAAAAGGGCCGTGAAGCGGCGGGGTGAACGCGGCGGCCCGTAGCGTGGCCGCATGCACGATCACGACGAGGGGAACGCGCGCGGCGCCTGGCCGCTGGCGCTGGTGGCTGCCGTGGCGGCGACCGCCGCGGTCCTGGCGGCGCAGGCAGTGGCGCCGGGCGCGGAGGGTGCCGCGATTCCCGGAGCGCGTGCGGACGGGGTGGCCTGCCTCACGGGGATGGTCGCCACCGAGCCGCGCACCGAGGAAGACGGTCCCGACGAGCTGGCACGCCTGGCGCGCCATGACCATGGATGGCGGTTCACGCTGGACGTGGATGGTGCGTTGGATGGCGATGGTTCATCCACCGGCGCCCGGGCGGTGGTGTCGGTGCGCGTGGACGAGGAGGGGGCGCGCCCGCATCGCGGCGATCGCGTGACCGTCACCGGCCGGTGGAGGGCGCCACGTGCGCCGCCCGATCCGGCGGCGCGCGAATCCGGGAGCGATGGGTCGGTCGACGTGCCGCGCGCATCGTTGGTGGTGGTCGACCCGGTGTCGCGCACGGGGCCGGTCGCGTGGTTGCGCCGTGCGCGCGCGGCGGCGAACGACGCCTTGCGCCACGCGATCCCAGGCTGGTGCAGTGCACCCGCACGCGCCTTGGTGCTGGCCATGACCACGGGCGTGCGCGATCCCGGGCTGACGGCGCCGGCCGCGGATTTCCGTGCGGCAGGCATGAGCCATGTGCTGGCGATCAGCGGCTTCAACGTCGCGGTGCTGGTGGCGGCGGCGGCGGCGTGCGCCGCGCTGTGCGGTGCCCGCACGTGGCACCGCTCGATCGTCGCGGCGGCGGTCGCGGGCGTGTTCCTGGCGTTCACCGAACCCGAGGTCAGCGTGGTCCGCGCGGGGCTCGGCGCAGGACTGGCGGCCGTCGTCGGCCTGCGCGGCGGACGTGCGCGCGGGCTGGGGACGATGGGGGCGGTTGCGTGCGTGACGCTGGTCCTGGATCCAGCGGCCGCGTGCAGTGCGGGCTTCCAGCTGAGCTTCGGCGTCGTCGCGGCGCTGCTGGTGCTTGCGGGCCCCGCTGCTGCGCGGTGGGATGCCCGCATCGATGCAGCGTGGCACGCCTGGCGTGGTCGTGCGATGGACGAGCGTGCGGCCATCGTGCGCGGCGCGCTGGTGGAGGCGCTCGTCTCGTCGTTGGTCGCGTGGACCGTGAGCACGCCGATCGCGCTGTGGCACGGCGCATCGGTCGCCATGCTGGCCGCGCCGCTCAGCGTGCTGACGATGCCGCTGGCGGCCGCGGTCACCGTCGCCGGAGCGATCGCGATGGTGATCGGTTCGGTTCCGGTGATGGGGCCGATGGTGGCGAGCGCGCCCGGCGCATGTGCCGGCGCGGCGGCAACGGCGCTGCAGTGGATCGCCGCGGCGGCAACCGACTTCCCCGGCGCGACGTGGTGGGTCGGCCGCCAGCCGGGATGGGTGGTGCTGGTCGGTGCCGGATCCGTGTGGTTCGCATGGGGTGCCGCGCGACGCGCCGCACGCGCCGCCGCGTGGTTGGTGCTGGCGCTCACCGTGGCGCTCGCGTGGTCGGGAAACGCCCTGCCGGCCGGCGAACCGGTGTTCCCGGGCGAACTGCGCATCGAGGCGATCGACGTGGGCAACGGACGCTGCATCCTGGCGCGCACCGCCGACGCGGCCATCCTCTACGACGCCGGAGCGAACGCCTCGGACTCGGTGGGCAGCATGCGCATCGTGCCGGCGTTGGCTGCGCGCGGGGTGCGTCGCCTGGATGCGCTGGTCCTGTGCCGACCGCGCCTGGGCAACGCGTCCGGGGTGCCGGAGGTGCTGGACGCCGTGCCGGTCGGTGTCGTGGTGGCCGACGCTACGAGCGCGCGCCAGCTCCGGATCGCGCGGGAGGGCGTCGCGGCCATGGTGCAGGGTGCGATCGATCGTCGCGGCGTCGCGATGCAGGCCGTCGACGCGCCGATGGACCTGGCGTTCGGCCGCATGTGCGTGACGGTGCAGCCGATGCGTGCGCCCGCCGTGGGTGAGCGCATGCCGACGGGGCTCTGTGTCCGGGTGCGCGACCGCGACGCAACCGCGGTGCGTGCCGCCGCCGTGCTCATGGGAGACATCGAACCCGACGCACTGGACGCTGCCTGCCCCGCGCTGGCGCCGGCCGCCGCCATGGAGTTGCCGAGCCACGGTGCGTGGAGGCCCGATCTCGTCGACGCCGTGCGCATGGTGCGGCCGGAGGCGATCGTGCAACCCGCCGACCGCATGCGACTCGAGCATGATCGCTGGGGCGCGGCGCTCACGGGCGCGCATCGCGGCATCACCGCACGCGATGGCTCGCTCCGTGTCGACATCCAGCCGGATGGTCACCCGCGCTGCTGGCACTGGGCCGGCGAGCGGTGGGTCCGGTTCTGAGCGAACGAGCGCCTCACTTGGCCGGTGCGGCCGCGGCTGCCGGGATCACCAGCGCCTGCTCCAGCACGACCAGGTCACCGGCGGGATCGCCGTCCGCGGCCAGGAGCTCGAGCTCGAACGGTCCGGGCGGAAGGGCGATGCACCAGTTCGCACGGGCGTTCGCGGCGTCGAACCGCTGACGCGCCAGTTCCTTGCCGGCCACACGCAGCACCAGTTCGGTCGCACCGACGGAGCGGACGCGTTCGGGCCGCTCGACGCGCGCAACGAGGCGACCGCCGTTCGGCACGCCCGCGTAGCGCAGGAGCACCGGACCCTCGACGGTCAGCGGCGCGGCGTCCAGCGCCCACTCGCCGGCTTCCGCCAGAGGGGGCCGGTTCGCGTATCGCATGCCGGCGGCATCCGACGCATCGGACGCGGTGCACTCGATCGATCCGAGCGGCACGACCGATCCCGGGAGACCCCGCACGCCCAGCACGAAGTTCCGCGGCAGCGTCACGGGTGGGTCGCCGGGACCGCTCCCGCCCAGGCGCAGGAAGTCGGTGTTCATCCACGAGGCGCGGGCCGAGTCGATCACCGAACCGTCGGCCATCCAGACCCGCACGCCGGACGCGGGTGCGGCCGGGGCGACGAACGAGATCGCGCGGATGCGGTCCCAGGGCAACTGCACGGCGTCCTTGCTGCCCGTGCGCTCGACCGACACGCCCGCCACGGCGACCGCCGTCACGATGCCGTCGACGCGATCGCCGTTGCGCAGCAGCACGACGTCGGCATCCGTGGCGGCCGCGGGCACGTCACCCTCGAGCACGATCGCACGCACGCCCTCGGCCGTGATCGTTCGGTCCGGCAGCCACACGCTCTTCCAGACCGCGGAGCCGCCCTTGGTCGAAAGCTCGCCGTGGATCCGCTGGCCGTCGGCCAGGAGCAGTGTGCCGGGCATCTCGCGCACCGCGGCCGTGCGGCCATCGACCAGGAGCGCGGCGACGCCGGACGGATCGGGCACGGCGTCGGTGGGCTGGACGACGACGGGGGTGCCGTCGAACTCGAACGCGCGCAATGCGCTGCGCTCGGACGATGCGTTCGACCGGCGCCGCACGTCCTTGTCGGTCTTCGGCTCCGCGATCTGCGGCATGCGGATGTCGGACGGCGGCCGGGTCGGCACCAGGCCGGGGATGTCCACCTGCACCTGCGGCATCGCGGCAGCGGCCGTCGACGCGATGCATGCACCCATGATGGCGAGTCGTGCGGTTCGCATGTTCACTTCTGGAAGATCGGCAGGTACCGCTTGGGCATCTGCATGATGATGAGCGCCATCGACGTGCCGAGCGGCTGGCCCCACTGCGGGTCCTGCCAGCTGCCGTCGCCCAGCTGGTGGTCGACCAGTTCATCACGGATGCGCGGCCACCACTGCTTCCACCAGTCGCCGCCCGCCAGGTACATCGCCTGCGTCGCGTAGTAGTGGCCGTAGAAGTAGTACGCCTGCGAGGACGGGCCGCTGCCGTCGGGCGTCGCGGTGCGGCGCACGTACGCCAGTCCGCGCGGGATCGAGTCGTCGTCGTAGACGCCCGCGTAGAAGAGCGTCGCCACGCCTGCAGCGCTGCGAGGCCACGCGCTGGCGCCGGTGGTCTTGCGGTAGCGGAAGCCACCGTCCGGGTTCTGGCACTCGTGCACGTAGCGCACGGCGTTGTCGATCACCTGCTTCGGGATCTTGATGCCGGCGTTGCGCGCGCTGCGCAGCGCCATGACCTGGCAGATGGTGACGCTCACGTCGGCCTCGTACGGCACCGGGTTGTAGCGCCAGCCGCCCTCGTCGTTCTGGCTGTTCTCGATCAGGTGGATCGCGCGCACCAGCGCGTCGCGGACGCGCGTGTCGTCCGGCGCCATGCCGTACACCTCGCCCAGGAAGAGTGCGGCGAAGCCGTGGCCGTACATCGGGCCGTTCACGCCCTCGTTGGTCACCAGGCCGCTCTCGGTGCAGTGCTCCAGCACGTACTCCAGCGCACGCTCCACCGAGCGGCCGTACGTGCCTCGCCCGGGCAGGTTGCCGTCGGCCATGAACGCGAGCGCGCAGAGCGAGACGATGCCGGCGTTCGAGCTGATGCGACCGCGACCGAAGCTGCCGTCGGGATTCTGCTGCGCGGCGAGCCACGCCAAGCCCCGGTCGACCGAGCGGCGCCACGTCTCGTCCTGCTCGTCCTGCAGCGGCGTGTTCTGCGCCGACTTGCCGGCGTCGGCCGGGCGCGCAGCCTCGCGCTCGGGGCCCGGGGGAACGTCGGGCGCGGGCTGGGGCGGCGCGGGCGAAGCAGGTGCTGCCGCTGGCGCCGGCGGGGCAGGCACCACCGAGGGCGTCGATGCCGGCGGCGCGGCCTGCGCAGCCAGTGCAGCGATGATCGCGATCGCGCCAATCGGTCCGCTCATCGCTTCGGCTCCTCGGCCATGCGGCGGTAGTACTCCTCGGTGAGCTTGCGGTAGGCGGCGCTCATCGGGTCGCGCATGCCCTGTCGCACGGCCTCACGGACGCGCGCCGGAAGGCGGCCCCATTCGGCACGCGTCTCGTCCAGTTGCGCAAGGTCCTTGGTTGGGTCGAGTGCCGCGGGCGGCTCGTTGGCATTGGCCTCGCCCTGCTGCTTGCCGCGCTGGCCATCCTGCGGCTTGTTGCCACCCTCTGGCTTCGGCTGCTCACCCTGCTGGCCTTCCTTCTGGTCCTTCCCATCCTTCGATTGCTGCTTGCCGTCCTTGCCCTGTTGCTGCTGCTGCTGGCTCGACTGGCTGGACTGCTGCTGTTGCTGCTGCTGGCGCATCCGCTGCGCCGCCGCGATCAGTTCGTCCAGCTTGCGCACGGCCGACTGCTGCGCGCGCTGCGTCGGCAGGCCGGATTCCTTGCCGTCCAGGAGCGACGCGCTCTTCTTCATGTCGTCGAGCGCGGCACCGAGCAGGTCGCGCGGCTTGGCGTCCGACAGGTTGCGGTCCAGGTCTTCCTTGCCCGGCGCATCGGCCGGCTTCTTGGCGCCGCCGATG
>JBEIFT010000118.1:0-8329 GCA_040382255.1 Phycisphaeraceae bacterium | reverse complement strand
TCGTGGTTGAGGCCTGCCAGCCTCAGCGAATGCGCCAGTTGCTCGGCAACACGGCCGTCGACGATGCCAGCACCAGGTCGGTATGCAGCGTGCCGCGCGATCGGCTGTGCAGTGCCCGCAGCTGATCCATGCTCTCGATGCGCTGCAGGTCGCGGATGCCGCGTGCGCTGTCGAGCACCACTCCGCGTGCGAGCAGTTGCCCAAGCAGGGTTTGGCTGTCGACTGGCGAGCCGTCGAGGTACACAGGATCGAACTCAAGGATGCCGATGAAGTCGCGGAACGAGGCGAGTCGCTGGAAACCTCGCATGGCGACGCCTTCGAATCCCTCGATGTCGAGCTTGAAGACAACGGACGTGGGCGCGTCGGATGCTCCGGATTCCGAGATCAGGGAATCGATGCTGACCGATCGCACGGACACCTGCTGTGGCAGCCGCTCAGAAGCGCTCGCAACCGCCGAGGCCGTCCCCGTGAAGCCCGGATCGAAGTGGAGCATTCCCTCGACCCCGTCCGTGTCGCCGGCCAGGCCATGGACGAGCCGGATCCGGTCACGGTCCGGGTGGCTGGCCAGGGTTTCCTGGATAAGCGGCAGCAGAGCGGGATTCGCCTCGATACCGATCGCCCGGGTGAGGCTCGGGCATCTGACTCCCAGCAGGCACTCCCCGTAATTGGTACCGACGACGGACAGTGTGCTCCCGGCCTTCTTGTGGCGCCCCAGCCTCACTCCAGCCACCGCTCCTCCCGTCGCTCCGGCCTGACCAGGCGCGGCGAGCCCTCGGATGCTCACTCCTCCGCGAGCGTGCGCACCAGATGCGCCGGGTCGTGCTCCCGCGCCAGCGCATGCGCCGCCGCCTGCGCGCGCGCAGCGACCGCCGGCCAGTCGGCCAGCGTGCGCGCCACGGCGTCGGCGAAGGCGTCGGCCGAGCGCGCGGGGAACGTCGCGCCGGCGCCGAAGCGCTCGACCAGGCGCCCCGGCCACGTGCCCGCGGTGGCGACGCACGGCGACCCGCGCAGGAGCGCGTCCAGCACGATGCCGCTGACCGCGTCGGCGAAGGTGCCCGGGTCGTACGGCGCCAGCGTCAGCGCGCCGTCGAAGCGCGCGCCGTATTCGTCGGAGGGCGGCGCCGTGTCGCTTGCCTCCAGCCCCGGCGCGCCGCTCGCCATCAGGCGCGCGAGCTCGGATTCCTCCTGTGAACCCCGGCGGCCCGACGCGCGCTTCGGCGTGGTCTGCACCACCAGCCGCATCGGGTCCTTCGCGCGGCCCAGGCGCTCGGCCAGGTCGGCCACCAGCGGAAGCCCCTTGTTCATGCGCGCCGCACCGGCCACCAGCAGGTGGGTGCAGCGCTCGCGCGCCGGCGGCACCGCGGCCGGCGCCAGCGCCGGGTACGGCACCTCGCGCACGCGCTGCCAGCCGGTCTCCCGGAGGAACCCCGCGATGCTCGCCGTCGGCGCGATCGCCAGCGCGTTGCGCCGCGTGCGGGGCGCCATCGCCGCCGCCACGCGCCGCGCGGGCGATCGCTCGCACCAGTGGAAATAGAGCCGCGCGTCCCGCAGCGCCGTGTCCGGCCGGCGGTCGAGCAGCGCGACCGCCTCCAGCGCCGTGGCGTGGAACGCGTTCGCCGTCAGCACGACGAACGGGCCGCCCGCGGCCAGCGCGCGCCGCATCGCGGCCCACTCCGCCGTGCGCGAGGACCCCTCGAAGGTCGGGCGCAGCTCGACGCCGGGCGCCAGTTCCGCCATGCCGGCCGAGCGCACCGATGCGTCCACCTCGATGCGCCCGAACACGTCGCCCCGCCGCGCGGCCACCGCGCGCACCCACTCCGCGTAGTGCCCGCTGGGGCCCGCGAGGTTGGGCTCGATCACGCGCAGGGTGCGCTGGCCGTTCGTCATCCCGGCAGCGTATCCCGCCGCCCGCCACCGTACGATCCTCCCGATGCCGCCGACGCAGCCGAGCCACGAAGGCACGCCCACCAACATCCGCTGGCACGCCGGCGAGGCCGACGCCGCGCTCCGCGAGCGCTGCGCGCGCCAGCGCGGCGCCACGGTGTGGATGACGGGCCTCTCCGGATCCGGCAAGAGCACCGTCGCGTCGGCGCTCGAGCGCGCGCTGCTCGAATCCGGCCACCTGGCCTACCGCCTGGACGGCGACAACCTGCGCCACGGCCTGAACGCGAACGTCGGCTTCGACGCCGCCGGCCGTGCCGAGGCCGTCCGCCGCGCCGGCGAGGCCGCGCTGCTGCTCGCCGAGTCCGGCGTCGTGGCGATCGTCGGCATGATCAGCCCGTACCGCGCGGACCGCGACGCCGTGCGCGCGCGCCACGCGGCCGCAGGCGTGGCGTTCCTCGAGGTCTTCGTCGACGTGCCGCTGGAGGTCGCCGAGCGCCGCGACCCCAAGGGCCTCTACCGCCGCGCCCGCGCCGGCGAGATCACCGGCTTCACCGGGATCGACGATCCCTACGAGGCGCCGGCCGCGCCCGAGGTGCGGCTTGCCACCGCGGAACTTCCGCTCGAAGCGTGCGTGCACGCGCTGGTCCACGCAATCTTCCCCGCCCAGCACCGCTGATCGCGCGCACCACGCGCCGATCCCGCGCACCGCGGCGCCATTGCACAGCCATTGCGCTACATTGCGGCCATGCCCCGCAAGACCGCCAAGCAACCGAAGCACCCCACCGCCAAGCACGCCAAGACGCCCGCCGCCAAGCCGCGCCGCGGACGCCCCGCCAAGCACGCCGCGCACACCGTCGCCGGCGACATCAAGGCGCTGGTCTCCGAGGTCCGCGACCTGCGCGACCTGCGCGCCAAGTACGTCACGCTGCTGGCCGAGCACAACGGCCTGCTGGGCACGCTGCGCGAGCTGAGCACCGAGCTCGCCGAGGGCGCGCGTTCGGCGTGGAAGGAATACGGCAGCGCCGGCACCAAGGGCCCGCGCGCTGCCGGCGGCCGCCGCGCGCGCACCGCCAGCACGGACGTCGACGCGATGACCGACAAGCTGATGTCGGTGCTGCCGGCCGAGTGGAAGACCAAGGAGCAGATCTGCGCCGCCGCGGGCCTGGACCCGAAGGTCGCCAACACGGCCTTCCGCCGCCTGGTGCTTGGCTACAAGCGCGACGGCAAGAACGTCGCCCCGGCGCTCAAGCCCAACGGCAAGCGCGGCACCGAGGGCCGCTACCGCCGCGCGGGGCACGGATGACGCACGGGCCCGGCGGCCACCCCGCGATCGGCCTCGACGCCGTCCGCGCCGCGATGCGCGCGGTCGCGGCGGTGGGCGATCCAGCGTCCATGCGCATCGAGAAGGGCGCCGCGGGCCCGGCCACCGTCGCGGACCTGGCCAGCCAGGTCGCGGCGACACTCGAGCTGCGCCGTGCCGTCGGCCCCGGCGTGCGCATCGTGGCCGAGGAAAGCCTGGAGGAGCTCGAGCGCCACGGCGGCGCGGCGCTGGTCGCGCCCGTCGCGGCGGCCGTGCGCGCCGCGGGCCTGGATTGCAGCGAAGCCGACGTGCGCGACGCGCTCTCGTCGGGCGGCGATCCCGGCGGTGCGCACGTGCACTGGGCGATCGACCCGCTGGACGGCACCAAGGGCTACCTGCGCGGCGGGCAGTTCGCGATCGCGATCGCGCTGGTGGAGCACGGCAAGCCGCGCGTCGGCCTGCTGGGCCTTCCGCGCCTGGGCGCGCACGGCCATGCCAACGGGGCCGGCGTGATCGTCGGCGCGATCGCGGGGCAGGGCGCCTGGCAGACGCCCGCCCATGACTGGGCCCCCGCGCCGATCGCCTGCCGTGCCTGGGAGCCGGGCGATCCGGTGCGCGTCGCCGGCAGCGTCGAGAGCGGCCACAGCGCCGGCGACGCCCTGGAGCACGCCGCCGCGGCGGCCGGTCCCGTGCACGCCGTGCGCGTCGACAGCCAGGCCAAGTACGCGCTGGTCGCGCGCGGCGACGCCGACGCCTACCTGCGCCTGTCCCCCGATGCGGGGTACGCCGAGTGCAACTGGGACCACGCCGCGGGCGCCCTGGTCGCGTCCGAGGCCGGGTGCACCGTCACGGACGTCCGCGGCGTGCCGCTCGACTTCGGCGCCGGGCGCCGCCTGTTCGGCGCGCGCGGCATCGTCTGCGCCCCCGCGAAGCTCCATTCCCGGCTCGTCGATGCGCTGCGGCCCCTCTTGGGGTAAACCGCGCGCATGGCACGCGTCGCGGTGATCGGCGGCTTCGGAGACCTCGTCCTCAAGCTTCGTGGCTCGCTGCTGCGGGCGCTCGTCGCCGCCGGGCACGAGGTGGTCGTCTGCGTGCCCGCGCCGTCGGCCGCCGCGTCGGCCGGCGTCCGCGACGGCCTGCGTGCGCTCGGCATCCGGCTGGTCGAGTCCCCGCTCGACCGCGCCGGCACCAACCCGATCCGCGAGATGGAGGCGCGCCGCTTCTACGCCGACTTCATGCGCGGCGAGCGCCCCGACGCGGTGCTGGCCTACAACCCCAAGCCGATCTTCTACGCCGTGCCCGAGGCGCGCCGCGCCGGCGTGCCGCACGTCGCCGCGATGGTCACCGGGCGCGGCCACGCGTTCCACGGCGCCGGCCTGCGGGCGCGGCTCCTGGGCATGGTCGCGACGGGCCTGTACCGCCGCGCGCTGCCGATGGCGAACGCCGTCATCTTCCAGAACGGCGACGACCGCGCGTTCTTCTCGCACCTTGGCATGCTGGCCGGCGTGCGCTCGGTGGTGCAGGTCGCGGGCCCCGGCGTGGACCTGCAGGCCTTCCCGCACGTGCCGCTCGACCGCGATCCGGACCCGGTCTCGTTCCTCTTCGTGGGCCGCCTGCTGCGCGAGAAGGGCGTCGCCGACTACGCCGAGGCAGCGCGCGCGCTCCGCGCCCTGCGCACCGACGGGTCGCGCATGCGCTTCCAGCTGGCCGGCTTCACCGACGCGAACCCGTCCAGCGTCACGGCGCACGACGTGCAGGGGTGGCAGCGCGCCGGCACGCTCGAGTACCTGGGGCGCCTGGAAGACCCGCGCGCCGCGCTCGCGGCGTGCTCGGTGTTCGTGCTGCCCAGCCACGGCGAGGGCATGCCGATGGCCGTGCTCGAGGCGATGGCCACCGGCCGCGCGATCGTCACCTGCGATTCCGACGGCTGCCGCGAGACGATCGTCGACGGCGAGAGCGGCATCCTGGTGCCGCCCGCCGCGCCCGCCGCGCTGGCCGTCGCGATGGAGCAGTTCCTGGAGGATCCCTCGCTGGCCGTCCGCATGGGCCGCGCCGCGCGCGAGCGCGCCGAGCGCGTCTTCGACGCGCGCATGGTCAACGCGCAGGTGATCGCCGCGATGGGGCTCTGACGCCGGTTCAGCGTTCCGCGACGCCCGTCACGTTGCCCGGGGCGTTGCCCAGGTCGCGGCTGCCGTTGGGGAACAGCCGCACCGTGTAGGTCGTGTACTGGATCCAGTTGCGGTTGCCGCTGCGCATCCACAGGTCGGGCTTGCCGTCGCCGTTCCAGTCGCGGGCCTCGAGCACCGATCCGCCGTTCAGGCCGGTGCGCTCGCGGCGGGTCACGACGTAGGCGCCGGCGTCGTTGGTGCCGTAGATGTCCAGCTCGGGCGAGCCGCCGTTGCCCCAGAGGATGTCGACCTGCCCGTCGCCGTTGAAGTCGGCGGTCGCCAGGATCTTCCACTGCGGGCCGCGGTCCGACAGCGCCGGGAACGTCACCGTGCCCGAGGCGTCGCGCAGCATCAGGAGCCGCCGGGCCGCTGCGTCGCGCAGCAGGATGTCCGACGCTCCGGTCGCCGAGCGGAACTTGCCGACCGTGATCGACCAGTTGCCCGCGGGCAGCGTGTACTCGGTGGAGCTCGAGATCGCGCCGGCGCTCAGGAACCACACCATGAGCTCGGACGGGTCGACCGTGCTGCGCAGCAGGACGTCGGGCTTGGAGTCGCCGTTGAAGTCGGCCACCGCGACGACGTTCATGTCGGGCGGTAGCGAGTCGATGGTCTTGGTGTCCTTGACCACCAGGCCGTCGCGCTGCCAGTACTTCAGCACGCGGCCGGGCGCGACGAACAGCACGTCGCCGGAGCGGTCGCCGTTGACGTCGCCCAGGCCCACGAAGGTGGCGCCGGTGGGCAGCGAGCCGATCGCGCGGAACCGCGGCGCGTTGCCGGCGTGCTTGCCGTCGGTCTGCAGGGCGGCGATCTTGCGGCCCTTGACCGCGATCGCGCTGCCCTTGATCGTGCCCCACGGGTAGACGATCGGGCTCAGCGGGATGGCAACGCCGCCGCCGGTGTCGGTGCCGCCCGACGGTGCGCCGCCGCCGTTGATGCCGCCTCCGGTGCCGTTGTCGCCGTTGCCCGGCGTCGAGCCGTCCTGGGGCAGGCCGTCCTCGCCCAGCGGTCCGGCCGCGGGGCCCGCGACGTCGCCGGGGTCGGTGCCGATCTCGGCGTTCGCGAAGCCGAAGGTCCACGCGTTGCCGGTGCTGGACGTGGGCGTCTCGCCGCCCACGATCGTGAAGTCGGGGTCGGTGGGCGCGATCGCGACCGCGCGGCCGATGCTGGTGTTCGCCGTGACGATGGAGGGCGACCACAGGTCGCCGGTGTCGGCGCCGTCGCGGATCGCCCAGTCGGCGCCCTGCTTGGTGAAGCAGAAGCCTGCACCGGCGTTGACGATCTGCGCGTAGGGCGCGTCGGGGTCGCCGGTCTCCAGCGCGGTCTCGTAGCCGGGCGAGCCGACGACGATCGCGGGCGGCTCGGTCGCGCTCATCGCGATCGAGTAGCCGAAGTTGTTGTTGACGTTGGCGATGCGCGGCATCAGGGCCGCGTCCTCGGTCCACGTCGCGCCGTCGGCGCTCGAGAAGACGTAGGCCACGCCGTTGCCCGACGTGTTGTCGCTGGTGTGCGGCGGCGCGCCGACGGCCCCGTAGTCGGTGGCGCCGTCGAGCACCGCGATCGACGCGCCGAACTGCGCGCCCGCGGTCACCGTGCCCGGCAGGATGCGTCCCGTCGAGGCGAAGCCGGCCGCGCCGTTGGCGCGCTTGAAGACCATCGCGCTGCCCGCGTTGACCTTGCCGTAGACGTCGTCGTTCTGGATGCCGACCGCGACCAGGTTGCCGCTGACGGCCACCTTGGTGCCCAGCTGGTCGTTGCCGCCGCCCGCGGGGTCGGTCAGCTTCTGCTTCTGCTCGTACGTGCCGCTGCCGTTGCGCACGTAGACGTACGCGGCGCCCGTGTTCGACGAGCCCGCGAGCGGGGCGCCGATCACCGCCGTGCCGTGGTCCAGCGCGACGCTGAAGCCGAACTGGTCGATGGACTGCAGGTCGCTCGGCAGGAGCTCCTGCGTCGGCATGCGCGTGTCGCTGCCGGTGCTCGGGAACGTCGTGTCCACGCCCCACGAGTCGGCCGCCGCGTCCTTCGCGTAGACGAACGCGCCGCCGGCGAACGTCGCGGCGCCGCCGTAGGCCCACGCGCCCACGATGATGTCGTCGGTCTGGGGGTCGATCGCCACCGCGCAGCCCGTCTGGCAGAGCGAGAGCTCCGGCGCGATCAGGCGCTGGACGAACGTCCACGTGTCGCTGCCCGGGGTGCGCTTGAACACGTAGGCCGAGCCCGCGCCGTTGACCGTGGTGCCGTTCGCGCGCTTCAGCGGGGTGTCGGGCGCACCGATGACGGCGTACCGGTCGTTCATCGCGATCGCGAAGCCGTAGCGCCAGCCGCTGCGGACCGTCTCGGTGACGTTGCCGGCGACGGTCAGCTTGCCGCCGGGGACCCAGGCGTCGATGGTCGCAGGGGGCACCGCCGCGGCCGCGGAGGGCGCGGGCAGGGCGAGGACCGCGGCGCCCGTTGCCATGGCGGCAACGATTCCGAGCAGGCGCGCGGTCGGACGGTCACACGGGAAACCAGGATTCGTGCTGGGCATGTTGGACCTGCGGGCCCGGGAAGGGGTCCCGCCACCAGTATCTATGTGGATCATGGGCTTGCTATTCCACGGTTGTCGTCGATTTGGCGCCAGATTCCGGACATATGGACCTCCGAGGCCCGTTGAGCCGATCCCAACGGCGCAGGCGGGGTCTATCCGCCTGTCAAACGTCCGGGAACCAAGGAGATACGACCCGATGCACCGCATGTTCTTCGCCACGACCCCGTCCGCATCCCGGCTTTTCGCCACTTCGGCGATCGCGGTCGCCGCGGTCCTTGCCGACGCGCCCGTCGCGCTCGCGATGCAGGCCGCTCCCGCCGCTCCGCCCGCGGGCGGCGCCCCGGCTGCCGGCGCACCGAAGCAGGACGGCGGCAACGGCGGTCGCCGCGGCCAGGGCGATGGCGGCGGTGGTGGCGGTGGCCAGGGTGGCGGCGGCCCCGGCATGTTCGGCAT